>DASPIO010000001.1:0-4654 GCA_035629155.1 Azospirillum sp.
CTCGACGCGCAGGCGGCTGCCCGGTTCCAGGTGGCCGCACAGGATCTCGCGCCGCAGCCGCCCGTAGGCGAACTCGACCAGCGTGCGCGCGCTGCGCCGCTCCTCGTCCAACGGGTCCGGGGATGTCGAGACCGCCCCGCCAATTCCTTGATCGTCCATTCCTTCACCCGGCCGCTGTCCGTGCCAGGACCACCATAATCCAGTTCCGGTGAAGTTTCAAAATCTCTGAGGTTTCGTCCATCGTTTGTCGAGTGGACGGATGTGCCGGGGCTCGAATGTCGGGTTTTCGCTTCACCCCCGCCCCTTGCGGTATCGATAGGCGAGCTGCGGCCGGGTCAGGCCCAGCATGCGGGCGGCCTCCGCCAGGTTGCCCTTGGCACGTTCGACGGCGGCGTCGATCACCATGGTCTCCAGGTCCTCCAGCGGCAGCTCGCGCGACAGGATCTCGTCGATCACGGCGCCGGTGCCGGCCGGCGGTTCGGCCGGCGGCTTGCCGCCGTCGATGAGCGTCCCGTCGCCGCCCAGGCCGAAGAACGGGGCGTGCACCTCCTCGCCGTTGGCGAACAGGTGGCCCAGGTCGATGGGGGCGCCGCACTCCGGCGCCAGGATGACGGCGCGCTCCACCAGGTTCTCAAGCTCGCGCACGTTGCCCGGGAAGGCATAGTCGACCAGCCGGTCCATCGCCCGGTCGGTCACGGCGGTCACCGGCCGGCCGTGCCGTTCGGAGAACTTCAGCAGGAAGTGGCGGACCAGCAGCGGGATGTCCTCGCGCCGCTCGCGCAATGGCGGGATGCGCACGGGGAACACGTTCAGGCGGAAGAACAGGTCCTCGCGGAAGGTGCCGCGCTGCGCTTCGGTGCGCAGGTCCACGTTGGTGGCGGCGACCACGCGCACGTCGACCTTGCGCGTCTCGGTGCCGCCCACGCGCTCCACCTCGCGTTCCTGCAGCACGCGCAGCAGCTTGCCCTGGGCGGCGAGGTTCAGGGTGCCGATCTCGTCCAGGAAGATGGTGCCGCCCTGCGCCCGCTCGAACCGGCCGGGGCGCGAGGCCACCGCGCCGGTGAAGGCGCCGCGCTCGACGCCGAACAGCTCCGCCTCGATCAGGTTCTCCGGGATGGCGGCGCAGTTCACCGCCACGAACGGGCCGTCGGCGCGGCTGCTCAGGCTGTGCAGGGTACGGGCGAACATCTCCTTGCCGACACCGGTCTCGCCCAGGAACAGCACCGTTGCGTTCGTCCGCGCCACCTTGAGGAGGAGCTGGTAGGCCGCCAGGAAGCCCGAGGAGATGCCGACCAGCCCCGGCGGCGGCCGTTCGCCCTCGCCCAGCGCGCCCAGCGCGGTGACCGGCACCGGGGTGTCCTTCATCAGCGCCGCGAACTCGCCCGACTGCAGGTACAGCAGGTCCTGTCCCGGATCGTCCCACTCCGGCACCGGCTTGCCGACGATGCGGCAGCGGCGGCTGCCGGCGGCGCGGCACTCCACCTCGCGGTAGAGGATCGGCCGGCGCATGAAGGCCGTGGTGTAGCCCGTGGCGTAGCCGAGCTGCATCCAGCACACCGGCTCGGCGCTCAGGCCGAAGGCCGCCATGTGGGCGTCGACCTCGCAGGAGCTGTGCCAGATGAACTCGCCGTAAAAATGGCCGGTCTCCGGGTCGGCCTCGACGCGCACGGGCTCGACGTGCACCGCTCCTTCCAGCGCGTGCAACTGCGGCCCGACGAAGAAGGCGAGGCGGTCGTCGTTGGGGCGCACGCGCCGTGCCAGCTCCGCGTCTTTGACGCCGGACTCGTAGCCCATGCGGGTCAGCAGCGCCCGCGCCGCCGAGGTGCCCAGCGCGCTGACCAGCTCGCGCCGCAGGTTGGCCAGCGCGGCCACGTGGATCAGCAGCATCCGCTGGTCGTCCAGCCAGATGCGCCCGTCCTTGGGGCAGAAGCGCAGCCGCGCCGACAGGTCGCCGATGTCCGGCACCTGCGCCGCGACTTCCGGCGGGACCAGTGGAATGGATTGGGCGCCGCCGGGGCCGGTGATCCGCCAGCCCCGTTCGGAGCCCGGCGACGATGCGTGGCTCACTGGGCAATTTCCCCCGATCTGGGCCGCCGATCTTGCGCCGGCGTGCCGCACCCCGCCCCGTGACGGGGCATCGGCGCATTCGAACGAATGTTACGCGGCGGCCATCGTGAACGCAACGGCATGCTTTTGCAGTGCACCTTTACGAATTCATCAACCGCCTCGGCCCGCTCCGGCCAACAGGCGACGATTTCATCAACGCGCTTGGCGCCAGTATGGCACCGACATTCGAAAAAATCCCGACATTTCCTCGAAAGTGCCGTGCTGAAGCAGCTTGGCACACCGATTGCTTTTAGGGGAGCAACCACCAAGGGTTCGGTCCACCACGCCGGCCCGCAAAAAAGTGTTGCGGAGAGAAACGTCGGAGAAGCGCCCCATGCTCCCAGCGATGACCGCCTACGTCCGCGTCGTCGGCGTACGGAACGACCGGTTCGTCGAGTTCGAATTCTCGTTGAACGACGCAGACCTTACGGTCGAGCTGATCCTGCCGCTCCAGTCCTTTGACGAGTTCTGCCGGCGCTACGCCGCCGTCGTGCTCGACGACGGCGGCGCGCTGCAGGGCCGCGGTGCCGGCCTCTACCGCCGGCCGGACGAGCACGCCCAGCCCGATCCCCGCTGACCAGCCGACACCCCCACCCGACATCCATCGCCCGGCGGCGACCTCCCATCCGCCGGGTTCGTGCCAGACAAGGGAGGAAGGAGGAACGCGTGACCATCGACATCAAGACGCTCAAGGTCGAACCGCGCCGCCAGACCTACGCGAACATCGCGCGCCGGTTCGGCACCGACAAGCCGGCCTCGCGCTATGAGGAAGCCACGCTCGACGTCCAGGCGACGGCGAACTTCCACTACAAGCCGCTGTGGGGTGCCGACCACTGGCACTTCGACGAGCGCCGCACCGCCGTGAAGATGCAGGACTGGTACGCCCTGCGCGACCCGCGCCAGTACTACTACGCCACCTACAACATCGCCCGCGCCAACCAGTATCAGGCGACCGAGCGCAACTTCGACTTCGTCGAGAAGCGCGGCCTCCTGGCGGTGATGGAGCCGGCGTGGCGCGGGACGGTGGAGTTCTACCTGCTGCCGCTGCGCCACATGGAGTGGGGCGCCAACATGAACGCCGCCGACATGTGCGACAAGGGCTACGGCACCGCCGTGACCGCGCCCTGCATGTTCGCGGCCGGCGACCGCCTCGCCATGGCGCAGGTCATCGGCCGCATCGGGCTGGCGCTCGACGGCAACTCCGGCTCCTCGCTCGACCGCGCGAAGGAGTACTGGATGACGGCGCCGGAATGGCAGGAGCTGCGCCGTCTGACCGAGGACACGCTGGTCGTCAAGGACTGGTTCGAGCAGTTCGTCGCCCAGCACCTCGCCATCGACGGCATCCACTACCCGCTGGTCTACGGCCGCTTCGATGCCGAGGGGCAGCGCGTCGGCGGGGCCGGCGTGTCGATGCTGACCGAGTTCATGAGCGAGTGGTCGGCCGAGCACGCCAAGTGGGCGGATGCCGTGATCAAGACCGCCGCGGCGGAATCGGCGGAGAACAAGGCGCTGATCTCCGGCTGGTTCGCCACCTGGAGCCGGCGGGCCGCCGACGCCTTCCGCCCGCTGGCCGTGCGCGTGCTGGGCGAACAGTCCGGCCCCGCCGCCGTGGAGGAGGCGCTGGGCAACCTCGCCGCCCGCGCCCGGAAACTCGGCCTCGACGTCTGATCAGGGGAAGGAAACGCCGATATGCCGCGCATCGTCTCCATCACGCTCCAGAACACCGACACCGCCCGCCCGATCATCGAGGCGATCACCGAGGACAACCCCGGTGCCGTCGTCCACTCCTTTCCCGGCATCGTCAAGATCGACCGCGAGGGCAGCCTGATCGTCAAGCGCGAGTCCGTCGAAAGCCGCATCGGCCGTGACTGGGACCCGCAGGAACTGCACCTCAGCCTCGTCTCCATGGCCGGAAATGTCGACGAGGAGGACGACTACTTCAGCCTCGCCTGGTCGAACTGAGAAACAGGGGAAACGCACCAATGAACGCCATCGGCAAGCTGGGCCTGAAGCAGCGCTACGCGCTCCTCACCCGTGGCCTCGACTGGGAGCCGTCGTACCAGCCGAAAAACAAGATCTTCCCCTACGCCGAGTTCGAGGGGATCAAGATCCGCGACTGGTCGAAGTGGGAGGATCCCTTCCGCCTGACCATGGACAGCTACTGGAAGTTCCAGGCGGAGAAGGAGCGCAAGCTCTACGCCGTGCTCGACAGCTTCGCGCAGAACAACGGCCAGTTCGGTCTGACCGATCCGAAGTACGTCAACGCCATCAAGCTGTTCCTCACCGGCGTGTCGCCGCTGGAATACCAAGCGCACCGCGGCTTCGCGCACACCGGCCGCCACCTGCCCGGCGTGGGCACGCGCATCGCCGCGCAGATGCAGTCGCTGGACGAACTGCGCCACGTGCAGACGCAGATCCACACCTTCAGCCACTACAACAAGTTCTTCGACGGCTTTGCCGAGTGGCAGCACATGCACGACCGCGTGTGGTACCTGTCGGTGCCCAAGTCGTTCTTCGACGACGCGCGCTCGGCCGGGCCGTTCGAGTT
>DASPIO010000002.1:0-42371 GCA_035629155.1 Azospirillum sp.
CGCCATCATGGAGAAGATCAACGCCTCCATCGGCTTCGACAAGCGTCTGGCCGACCAGGACATCGCCGGCTCCAAGGCGCACGCCGCCATGCTGGCCGCCCAGGGCATCATCGCACAATCCGACGCCGACGCCATCCGCGAAGGCCTGGACCGCGTGAAGCAAGAGATCGACTCAGGATCCTTCCAGTTCAAGGTCGAGCTGGAGGACATCCACATGAACGTCGAGGCGCGCCTCAACGAACTGGTGGGCGAACCCGCCAAGCGCCTGCACACCGCGCGGTCCCGCAACGACCAGGTGGCGACCGACTTCAAGCTGTGGGTGCGCGACGCGCTGGACCGGCTGGACGGCGGGCTGAAGGCGCTGCAGGCGGCGCTCATCGACTTGGCCGAGAAGCACGCCGACACGGTGATGCCCGGCTTCACCCACCTCCAGGCCGCACAGCCGGTGACCTTCGGCCACCATCTGCTGGCCTATGTGGAGATGTTCGGGCGCGACCGGGGTCGCATGCGCGACGCCCGCGCGCGGCTGAACGAGTGCCCGCTGGGCTCGGCGGCGCTGGCCGGCACGCCCTTTCCCATCGACCGGCACGCCACGGCGAAGGACCTCGGCTTCGACCGGCCGACGGCCAATTCGCTGGACGCCGTGTCCGACCGCGACTTCGCGCTGGAATACCTGGCGTCCGCGTCGATCTGCGCCATGCACCTCTCGCGCTTCGCGGAGGAGATCGTGCTGTGGTGCTCCGACCAGTTCCGCTTCATCCGGCTGTCGGACGCCTTCACCACCGGCTCCTCCATCATGCCGCAGAAGAAGAACCCCGACGCGGCGGAACTGGTGCGCGCCAAGGCCGGGCGCGTCATCGGCGCGCTGGCCGGGCTGCTGGTCGCCATGAAGGGCCTGCCGCTCGCCTATTCCAAGGACATGCAGGAAGACAAGGAGCCGGTCTTCGAGACCGACGACACGCTGGCCCTGTGCGTCACCGCCATGGAAGGCATGGTGCGCGACATGACCCCGCGGCCGGAGTCCATGCGCGAGGCGGCCGAGCGCGGCTTCCTCACCGCCACCGACCTCGCCGACTGGCTGGTCCGCGTGCTGGGCATGCCGTTCCGCGAGGCGCACCACGTCACCGGCCGCGCCGTCAAGCTGGCCGAGGACAAGGGGGCGCGGCTCTCCGAACTGGCGCTCGCCGACCTCCAGTCGATCGAGCCCCGCATCACCGAGGAGATCTTCAAGGTGCTGACCGTCGAAGCGTCCGTGGCCAGCCGCACCAGCTTCGGCGGCACCGCCCCCACCCGCGTGCGCGAGGCCGTCAGGGCGGCCCGGGAGCGCTTCCTGTGATCCGCGTCCATCACCGAGGCGCCCACCGCGGCGCCGTCGCGCTGGCGTTGGGCGCGCTGGCCTTCGCGCTGGCCCTGTCGCTGGGCGCCTGCGGCAAGAAGCCGGACGTCGTCACCGCCCCGCAGGGCAAGGAGGCCGACCGTTTCCCGCAGCCCTACCCCAACCCGTCCCTCGACCCCAGGCCCGGCGACGCTGCGCCGGGAGTGAAGTTCCCATGAGCCAATCCCATACCGGCGCCTTCGCGTACCGCAACGGCGTCCTGCACGCCGAGGGCGTGTCCCTGCCCGCCATCGCCGAACAGGTCGGCACCCCGTTCTACTGCTATTCGACCGAGGCTCTGGTCGCCAACTACCGCGCCTACGCCGGCGCGTTCGAGGGGCAGGACGCCGGTGTCTGCTTCGCGCTGAAGTCCAACTCCAACCTCGCCGTCGTGCGCACCTTCGCGGCCTTGGAGGCCGGCGCCGACGTGGTGTCCGAGGGCGAGTTCAAGCGCGCGCTCGCCGCCGGCATCCCGGCCGATCGCATCGTCTTCTCCGGCGTCGGCAAGACGCGGCAGGAGATGCGCACGGCGCTGGAGGCCGGCATCTACCAGCTCAACGTCGAATCCATCCCCGAGCTGGAAGCGCTGAGCGAGGTGGCGACGTCCATGGGCGTGGAGGCGCCGATCGCCATCCGCGTCAATCCCGACGTGGACGCCAAGACGCACGCCAAGATCGCCACCGGCAAGAAGGAGAACAAGTTCGGCATCGACTGGGACCACGCGCGCGAGGTCTACGGCAAGGCCGCGGCGTTGCCGGGCATCAGGCCGGTCGGCATCGCCGTGCACATCGGCTCCCAGCTCACCGACCTGGCCCCCTTCCGCGCCGCCTTCGAACGGGTGGTGGAACTGCTGCACGCGCTGCGCGAGGACGGCATCGACATCCGCCGCCTGGACCTCGGCGGCGGCATCGGTATCCGCTACCGCGACGAGACGCCGCCGGACCTGCACGAGTACGCGGGCATGGTGCGCTCGATCACCGGCAACCTCGGCTGTCACGTGACGCTGGAACCCGGCCGCGCGCTGGTCGGCAACGCCGGCATCCTGGTCAGCCGCGTCATCTATGTGAAGAAGGGGCTGCATCGCCGATTCCTCATCGTGGATGCGGCGATGAACGACTTGATCCGCCCGTCGCTGTACGACGCCTACCACGCCATCCTGCCGGTGGCCGAGCCGGCGCCGGGCGCCAAGACCTCGCCCATCGACGTGGTCGGCCCGGTGTGCGAGAGCGGCGACACCTTCGCGCTGCAGCGCCCGCTGCCGCCGCTGGCGTCGGAGGACCTGATCGCCTTCTGCTCGGCCGGCGCCTATGGCGCGGTGATGGCGTCCACCTACAACACCCGCCCGCTGGCGCCGGAGGTCCTGGTGAACGGCACCGACTTTGCCGTCATCCGCCCCCGCCCGACGGTCGAGGAGATGCTGGCCGCCGAACGCATGCCGGAGTGGCTGGCGACGTAACACCGGCGACACTGAGGACGATCGATGGCCGCCGCGCTCCCCGCGGCGGCCATATTTTCGTCATGGACACATGGTTCGGTGCGTGTCTGGATCGGTCCGCGGCGGAAACCCACCGCGGACAACCTATATCCTGTTCACGCACCGGCTCAGCCGCCCCCCGGCCGGTGACCGACAGGACGGGAGTGCGGCATGAAGGACACCCAGGCCCGGCAACCTGCCGGCGGGACGGCGAACGCGGCGGATGCTCCGTCGGAACCGGGGTTCCGGCTGTGGCAGGCGCGCATGGCCCTGCTGTGGGAACGGCTGTGGCCGGCGCTGTGGGCGCCCGCCTCCATCGGCGGGGCGTTCCTGGCGCTGGCGCTGTTCAACGCGCTCCCCGCCTTGCCCGGCTGGCTGCACGCCCTGGCGCTGGCCCTGTTCGCCGTGGCGCTCGCCTGGACGCTCTACCACGGCCTGCGCGGCTTCACCGCCCCGGACGAAACCGCCGCCCGGCGCCGGCTGGAGCGTGACAGCGGCCTGCCGCACCGCCCCCTGCACGTGCTGCGCGACAGCGTGGCCGGCGGCGACGCCCTGGCGGCGGCGCTGTGGCGCCTGCACCAGGAGCGCATGCGCCGGACCGTGCGCCGGCTGCGCGTCGCCCTGCCCCACCCCAACGTTGCCGCGCGCGATCCGTGGGCGCTGCGCATGCTGGTGACACTCGTGCTGTTCGTCGCCGTCGTGGGTTCGTGGGGCGACTGGCGCCCGCGCCTCGCCGCCGCGTTCGCGCCGCACATCGACGGCCCCCGCGCCACCGCCGCCGCGACGCTCGACCTCTGGGTGACGCCGCCGGAATACACCGGGCTGGCGCCCATCTTCCTCAAGGCCGGCGGCTCGCCTCCCGGCCATGGGCAGGCCCAGGCGGCCCAGACGCGCACCGCCGCGGCCGACCAGCCGGTGTCCGTGCCGCGCGGCAGCCTCGTGCTGGGCCGCGTCACCGGCGGCGGCGGCGCGCCGAAACTGGAACTGGGCAACGAGGCCGTTCCGTTCGAGAGCGTGGACACCACCACCTTCCAGATCCAGCGCCCGGTGGAGGCCGGCAACCGCATCGCCGTCACCCAGGGCGGCGGCACGCTGGGCTCCTGGCCGATCACCGTGGTGCCCGACCAGCCGCCCAGCGTCGCCTTCGCCAGCCCGCCGGCCAAGAGCGAACGCGGCGCGCTGCGCATCGAGTACACCGCGCAGGATGACTACGGCCTCGTCACCGTGGCCGGCACCGTGCGCCTGGACGAGGCGCACGCCGACGCCGCCCTCGACCGCACGCCCATCGAGCTGCCGCTGGCCCTGCCCGGCGTGCGCCCGAAGGAGGCGCGCAACGCCAGCTTCAACGATCTGACCGCGCACCCCTGGGCCGGCATCCCGGTGATGCTGCGCCTGACCGCCACGGACGGCGCCGGCCAGACCGGCAGCACCGAGGACTTCGCGATGGTTCTGCCGGAGCGGGTGTTCAACCACCCCGTCGCCCGCGCCATCGTCGAGGAGCGCAAGAAGCTGACGCTCCGCCCCAAGGAGGCGCGCATGGACGTGGCCCGCGCGCTGGCCGAAATCTCGGCGCGGCCCAGCCAGTACCACGGCGACATCGTGGTCTTCCTGGCGTTGCGCACCGCCGTCGGCCGCCTGCTGCTGGACGAGAGCGACGCCGCCGTGACCGAGCTGCAGAAGCTCCTGTGGGAGACGGCGCTGCGCATCGAGGACGGCGGCCTGTCGCTGGCCGAACGCGACCTGCGCGACGCCGAGCAGCGGCTGGCCGAGGCGCTGGACCGCAACGCCTCCGACGAGGAGCTGAAGCGGCTGATGGACGAACTGCAGCAGGCGCTGGACCGCTTCATGGACGCCATGGAGCAGCAACTGCGCGAGGCTCTGGAGCGCGGCGAGACGCCGATGCAGATCCCGCCCGAGATGGCCGACCGCATGATGGACCGCAATGACCTCCAGCAGATGCTGGACCAGATGCGCCAGATGGCCGAGACCGGAGCGCGCGATGCCGCCCGCCAGATGCTCTCGCAGCTCCAGCAGATGCTGGAGAACATGCGCAACGGCGCCATGGCCCAGCAGCAGCAACAGGGCCAGAACCAGGCCTGGGAAATGATGCGCGAGCTTCAGGAACTGACGCAGCGCCAGCAGCAGCTCCTCGACCAGTCGTTCCGCCAGCAGCAGGAACAGATGAACAACCAGGGCATGCAGCAACAGCCCGGCGGCCAGAACCCGCGCGGCCGGCAGCAGCAGGGTCAACGCGGGCAGCAGGGGCAGCAGGGGCAGCAGGGCAGCCCGATGATGCAGCAGCAGGCCGAACAGCAGGAAGCGCTGCGCCGCCAGTTGGGCGAGATCATGCGGCGCATGGGCGACATGACGGGGGACATCCCCCGCCCGCTGGGCCGCGCCGAACGGGCGATGCGCGACGCCGGCCAAGCACTCCAGCAGGGCCAGCCGGGCGCCGCCGTGCCGCCGCAGACGCAGGCGATGGACGAGCTGCAACAGGGGATGCAGAGCTACGCTGAGCAGCTCATGCAGCAGATGATGGGCATGATGGGTATGCAGCCGGGCAACAACCCGGACGGGCGCGAGCCCGGCCGCGTGGGCCGCGGCCGCGATCCGCTCGGCCGCCGCCCGCCCGGCATGGGCAACGTCGACGGCAACGATGTGAAGATCCCCGAGCAGTCCGACCTGCAGCGCGCGCGCGAGATCCTGGACGAGTTGCGCCGCCGCTCCGGCCAGTTCGAACGCCCGATGCCCGAGCGCGAGTACATCGACCGGCTGCTGAAGCAGTTCTGATCGGATCGCGTAGGTTGGTCGGATCGCGTTGGTTGGGTTGAGCGCCAGCGAACCCAACCTACGATCACCGTTGCCTCAACTCCCCTCGAAGGTGATCATCACCTCGGCCACCGCGCCGGGGTCGCGCTGGGTGGAGTGGAAGGTGGCGATCTCTCCGGGCAGCAGTTGTGGGGAGGAGACGTCGATCGTCCAGGTCTGTACCGGCTTGCGGTCGAAGCCCATGGACACTGCACGCACCTTCGGCACCATGCGCTCGACGTCGGAGACGTTGATGATCTGCCCTTCGACCACCAGCAGGGTCACACCGTTGTCCAGCCGCTGCTCGGACCGCACGTTCTGGAGCTGGAGCCCGGCCCCCGGCGGCTCGACGGCCAAGCCCGCCATCTCGTACAGGAGGGCGGCCGGCGGCCAGAGCTGGACGATCTGCGCCCGCGCCAGATAGCCGGTGGCGACCAGCCCCGCCAGGATCGCGCCGAACACCGCCCAGCCGAGCAGCGAGCCGCGGTTCCTTGGCCGGCCCGCCGCCTTCTCCTTGCGCTTGCGCTCGGGCGCGGCGAACGCCGAGCGCAACTCGTCGTCCACCTGGTCTTCGGCCAGCAGCGTGCGGTCGTCGGCGGGCGGCGTCTGGAACCAGACGTGGCCGCAGCTGCGGCAACGCACCTTGCGGCCTGCCGGCCCGACCGCCGAGTCGCTGACGGTGTACCGCGTGGAGCAGGTCGGACAGGTGAGGATCATCGGGGGATGGCCACGGTCACGGAATTGGCAGAGTCCTTATAGGAACTTGCGGGCTATGACGCAAGGAAGGGCCCCGCCTCCGCTTGGCGGCCCGACACGGACCGAGGTGGACGGCCGGCCCCGGACGGTGCATTGTGCGCACCCGAACGGACAGTCGACTATGGTGGCGCCGCCAGCCATGCGGCATGGGTGAGATCGTGATTCGCTTCGAGAACGTCGGCCTGCGGTACGGCACCGGCCCGGAGGTGCTGCGCGACATCACCTTCACGCTGCCGCCCGGATCGTTCCATTTCCTCACCGGCGCCAGCGGTGCGGGCAAGTCGTCGCTGCTGAAGCTGATGTACTTGGCGCACCGCCCGTCGCGCGGCCTGATCACCGTGTTCGACCGCGATATTTCGCGCGTCGGACGCGAGGGCCTGCCGGAGCTGCGCCGGCAGATCGGCGTGGTGTTCCAGGACTTCCAGTTGCTCGATCACCTCTCGGCGCTGGACAACGTGGCGCTGCCGCTGCGCATGGCCGGGGCATCCGAAAGCGACGTGGTGGAGCACTGCACGGAACTGCTGCGCTGGGTGGGCCTGGGCAACCACCTGGACGCGCGGCCCTCCACCCTGTCGGGCGGGCAGCAGCAGCGCGTCGCCATCGCCCGTTCGGTCATCAACCGCCCGCGCCTGCTGCTGGCCGACGAGCCGACCGGCAACGTCGACGACGGCATCGGCATGCGCCTGCTCTACCTGTTCGAGGAATTGCACAAGTTGGGCACCACCGTGGTCATCGCCACCCACAACGAGGCGCTGATCCACCGCTTCGACCACCCGCGCCTGCATCTGGAAAACGGCCGGCTGCACGTGCTGCCGCGCGCCGCGCAGCGCTGGGCGTGAGGGCGTGAGGGCCATGCTGCGCAAACGCTTCGACCTGCCATTGGCCATGGACCCGACCGGGCGCTTCGTCGCCTGGATCACGGCGGTCATGGTCTACCTCGCCACGCTCGCGCTGGCCGGCTTCATGATCGTCTCCGGCATGGCGGAGCGCTGGGAAAGCGGGCTGGCCGGCGGCATCACCGTGCAGGTCGCGCCGCTCGTGGAGCCGGGCGTCGCCCCGCTGGCCGAGCGCGTGGAGACGGCGCTGGCCATCCTGCGCGGCACCCCCGGCGTGCGCGGCGCCACGCCGCTGTCGGCCGAGGCGACCTCTCGACTGATCGAGCCGTGGCTGGGCAAGGAGGCGGCCGGCGACCCGCTGCTGCCGGTGCCCACGGTGATCGACGTGGAGACCGCCGGCACCGTCGACGTCGGCGCCCTTGCCGCCCGGCTGAAGGCGGCGGCGCCCGGCATCGCGGTGGACGACCACGCCACGTGGCTGTCCGACCTGCGCGGCTTCGCCCGCGCCATCCAGGTCGCGGCGTTGGGCGTCATGGTCTTGGTCGGCATCGCCGCCGTGACGTCGGTGGTCTTCGCCGTGCGCGCCGGCCTCGCCATCCACCGGCACGTGGTGGAGTTGCTGCATCTGATGGGCGCCACCGACCGGTATGTCTCCCTGCAGTTCGAATCGCACGTGTTGGGCCTGTGCTTGCGCGGCGGGCTGGGCGGGCTGGCGCTCGCCGTCGCCACGCTGGTCGGCGTGCACCGCGCGGCGGGCGGGCTGAGCGCCAGCCTGCTGCCCGACGTGACGCTGGCGCCATGGCAATGGCTGCTGCTGGCCGTGGTGCCGCTGGCGGCGTGCGGGCTGGCCGTGCTCACCGCGCGCCGCACTGTGCTGCGCACGCTGGAGAGCATGCCGTGAGCCTGGAGCGCTGAGCGATGGCGAGGGCGTTCGGCCGGCGCGAGGGGGGTGTGGCGCGGATGCTGGGCCGCGTCGTCGCGGCGCTCGTCCTGCTGGCGCTGGTCTGGGCCGGCGGGCTGGTGTGGTTCGTCTCCACCATTCCGCGCGAAGAGCCGCCGGGCGCCGACGCCGCGGCGCTCCGGCGCACCGACGCCATCGTCGTGCTGACCGGCGGCAGCGCGCGGCTGACCACGGGATTGAAGCTGCTGGCCGCGGGGGCCGCCCGGAAGCTGTTCGTCTCCGGCGTCTACGAGGGCGTGGACGTGCAGGAGCTGTTGCGCCTGTCGCGCCAGGCGCCGGGCGACGTGGAGTGCTGCATCGTCCTGGGCTACGCCGCCGACAGCACCATCGGCAATGCCTATGAGACGGAAGGCTGGATGAGCGAGCAGGGCTACGCCTCGCTGCGCCTCGTGACCGCGAATTACCACATGCGCCGCAGCCTGCTGGAGTTCCGCATGGCGATGCCGGAGGTGGCGATCATCCCCCACCCCGTCGTCCCGCCGAACGTGCACCTGTCCGACTGGTGGCTGCGCCGCGGCACCGCCAGCCTCCTGATCACCGAGTACAACAAGTACCTGGTGGCGGTGCTGCGCTACTGGCTTGAGAAATCCCTCGAATCCTGACACGTTCCGGCCATGATCTTCCTCCGCTCCCTCACTTTCAACGTCGCCTTCATTGTCTGGACCGCGCTCATGTGCGTGGGCCTCCTGTGGATGCTCTTGCTGCCGCGGGACCGCATGATGGCGGTGATACGCTGGTACCTGAGTTCCATCGCCTGGATGGAGCGCACCATCCTCAACCTGCGCTACGAGGTGCGCGGGCGGGAAAACCTGCCGTCCAGCGGCTCCTACATCCTGGCGGCCAAGCACCAGTCAGCGTGGGAGACGATGAAGCTGCACCTCATCGTCGACGATCCGGCCATCGTGCTGAAGCGCGAGTTGACCTGGATCCCCACCTGGGGCTGGTACGCGAAGAAGTCGCGCATGATCGCCGTCGACCGGGGGGCGCGCGGCCGCGCGCTGGCCTCGCTGATCGAGAACTCCAAGCCCGTGCGCGACGAGGGCCGCCCCATCGTCATCTTCCCGCAGGGCACGCGGGTGGCGCCGGGCACCTACCGCAACTACCGCATCGGCGTGGGCGTGCTGTACGAACAACTCGGCGTCCCCATCGTACCGATGGCGCTCAACGCTGGGCTCTACTGGCCACGGCGCAGCTTCATCAAGCGGCCGGGCACGATCATGGTGGAGATCCTGCCGCCGATTCCCGCCGGCCTGCAGCGGCAAGAGGCCATGACCGAACTGGAAAACCGGCTGGAGGCCGCCACCGACCGCCTCGTGGTCGCCGCGGGCGGGCCGGCGACGGTGCGCCCGCACGCGGAAACCCTGTCCCCGGCGGTGTCCGCCTCTCCCTGAAAAGACAGCGAGGAGGGGACTGCGGGCGAGGCAGGGCTGGAAACAAAGCGCGAACCCCCTGCTTGACCCTTCCCTTTCCACCCCCACCTCTTCCAAGATGGGGAGGCAAGCGGTTGGAATTCCAAACGATTCCCGCCCGCCCGGCGACGCTTCCGCCGGGCCTGTGGGCCGGGAAGGAGGGCACATGACGGGCATCGCCGCCATTTCCCAGCAGATCTGGGACATGAAGTACCGCTTCAAGACCCCGGACGGCGATCCTGTGGACGAAACCATCGCGGCAACCTGGACGCGTGTCGCCCTGGCCCTCGCCGCGCCCGAAGCGGCGCCCGAGCGGTGGGTCGGCCCGTTCGAGGACGCGCTGTCGGATTTCCAGTTCCTGCCGGCCGGACGCATCCTGGCGGGGGCCGGCACCGGGCGGGCGGTGACGCTGTTCAACTGCTTCGTCATGGGCCGGATCGGCGACGACCTGGGCGCCATCTTCAGCCACCTGCGCGAAGCGGCGCTGACCATGCAGCAGGGCGGCGGCATCGGCTACGACTTCTCGACGCTGCGCCCCAAGGGAGCACCGGTGCACGGCGTGGGCGCCGACGCGTCGGGGCCGCTGTCCTTCATGGACGTGTGGGACGCCATGTGCCGCACCATCATGTCGGCCGGCGCGCGGCGCGGCGCCATGATGGCGACGCTGCGCTGCGACCACCCCGACATCGAGGCGTTCATCGAGGCCAAGCGCGAGCCCGGCCGGCTGCGCATGTTCAACCTGTCGGTGCTGGTGACCGACGCCTTCATGCAGGCGGTGGCGGCGGACGCCCCCTGGCCGCTGGTGTTCGAGGGCACGGTGTTCCGCGAGGTGCGCGCCCGCGACCTGTGGACCCGCATCATGCAGGCCACCTACGCCTACGCCGAGCCGGGTGTCATCTTCATCGACCGCATCAACCGGCTGAACAACCTGGCGTACATCGAAGACATTTCCGCAACCAATCCTTGCGGCGAGCAGCCCCTCCCCCCCTACGGCGCCTGCCTGCTCGGTTCCATCAATCTCGCCAGCCTCGTGCGCGACCCGTTCGAGGAAACCGCCCGGCTGGACGCCGATCGGCTGAAGCAGCTTGTGCCGGTGGCCGTGCGGATGATGGACAACGTCGTCGACGTGTCCCGTTTCCCGCTGCCGGCGCAGACCGAGGAAGCGCGCGGCAAGCGGCGCATCGGCCTGGGCGTCACCGGCCTCGCCGACGCGCTGATCCTGTGCGGTGTGCGCTATGGCAGCGCGCGCGCGGTGGCGCTGACCGAGGAGTGGTTGCGCGCGGTGCAGAACGAGGCGTACCGCGCCTCCGCCCTGCTCGCCGCCGAGAAGGGCGCCTTCCCCCGCTACGAGCGCGAGCCGTATCTCGGCGCGCCGATGGTGCAGGCGCTGGACGCCGACGTGCGGGATCTCATCGCCGAACACGGCATCCGCAACGCGCTGCTCACCTCCATAGCCCCCACCGGCACCATCTCGCTGTTCGCCGACAACGTCTCGTCGGGGATCGAGCCGGTCTTCGCCTACCGCTACCAGCGCTCCGTCCTGATGCCCGACGGCACCCGCCGGACGGAGGAGGTGAGCGATCACGCCTACCGTCTGTTCCGCGAACGCTTCGGCCCGGACGAACCGCTGCCCGACTACTTCGTCGACGCCCAGACGCTGAGCCCGGCGGAGCATGTGGTGATGCAGGCCGCGGCGCAGAAATACGTCGACAGCTCCATCTCCAAGACGATCAACTGCCCCGAGGACCTGTCCTTCGACGCCTTCCAGGACGTCTACCGGCAGGCGTACGAGCTGGGCTGCAAGGGCTGCACCACGTACCGCCCGAACCCGGTGACCGGCGCCGTGCTGGCGGTGAAGAAGGAGGAGGAGGAGGCGCCGCCGTCCCCCGCCCCCACCACCGGCATCAGCCCCGATCCGGTGACCGACGCGGTCGCGGCCCGGTCGGAGCGGGAGCCTTTGGATGGGGGCGCCGTTCTGCACTACATGACGAAACCGCTCGACCGGCCGGAGGCGCTGCCCGGCGAAACCTACAAGGTGCGCTGGCCCGACAGCGACCACGCCATGTACATCACCATCAACGACATCATCGAATCCGGCCGCCGCCGCCCGTTCGAGGTGTTCATCAACTCCAAGAACATGGAGCACTATGCCTGGACGGTGGCGCTGACGCGCATGATCTCGGCGGTGTTCCGGCGCGGCGGCGACGTGCATTTCGTGGTGGAGGAGCTGAAGGCGGTGTTCGACCCGCGCGGCGGCGCCTGGATGAACGGGCGCTATGTACCCTCGCTGCTGGCCGCCATCGGCGATGTCATCGAACGGCACATGAAGGCCACCGGCTTCATGCCGGAGGAGCACGACAGCCTCGCCGCCGGAGCCGTGCGCAAGATGGCCGGCGTCCCGGCCGAGAGCATGGACACGCTGCGCGCCCCGCAATGCCCGAAGTGCGGCCAGCCCGGCCTGATCCGGCAGGAGGGATGCGACACCTGCCTGAACTGCGGCTATTCCAAGTGCTCCGGCTAACCCTCCAGCAGCCAGCGGCCGGCTGAGCGGCAGGCCCTGGCGGGCAGGCCGGCGTCACGTCCGGCCGGCGTCGTGACGACGTGCGTGAACGTCAGGCACGGGCGCCGATGCCCTCCGGGATCCTCGACGCGGCCGGTCACCGTGAGCTGGCCGGAGCGGATGCCGTCGCTCGACGTCCAGGGTCTCGGCACGCCCGGCGCCGCGACCGCCGCCAGGAACGCCTCGACGATCCGCGGCTGGTCTTCGGCCGTCAGCCGAAGGCGCGTGGCGTTGCTCCACCCCGGTCCCACCAGCCGGTCGGGCGTGGGCAGGCGGATGGCGACACGGTCCGCGGCGATGGCGATCGCTTGATCGAGCGGGTCGTCCGGCATCTCCTCCGCCAGCCCGGCGAGGCCGGCGAGGCCGGCCTTCGTCCCCTCCCCCAGCTTGCCGTCGATGGCGCCGTCGTAGCGGCCGAGGCGGGCGAGCGCGCGTTGCGCCGCGGCGATGCGTTCGACCGGCGACAAGGCGCGCGGCGGCGGCAGCGGCTCCCCATGGACGGCGGCGGCCAGCTCCGGCACGGGCGCGATGCGGTGGGTGGCGAGCCCGCCGTGCCACGCCGTCATCATCCCCAGGTGCAGCGCCGCCGCGGCGCCGAGCACCAGGGCCGGCCAAGCCCCCTGCGCCGTCGGACAGGCGGCGCCTCGGCCGAACGTGGCGCGCCACGCCCGCCCTGTCCACTCCCGCGCGGCCAGCCACGCGCCGAGGCCGGCGCCGGCGGGCAGGCCGATGTCCCACAGCGCGCGCAGCATCAGTGGTGCCGGCTCCTCCGCCGTCGCACCGGACAGCAGGGCCGGCAGGTCCACGGCGGCGATCAGCACCGGCAACGGCGCCAGCGCCCCAGCCGCGCACTGCCAGGCGCGCCGCGCCGTGCGAACAGCGGTCGCCCGATGGGTGCGCTGGAGCGCGGCGGCGACCCGTGCCACGAAGGCCCGGCTGACGCAGCGCTGGTGGTCGGCCACGATGGCCTCCAGGTCCGGCGCGCGACCGGCGAGGACGGCGTCGGCGACCGTTCCGGTGACGCGGACCACGGCCGCGGCGTCGAAGGCGGCGGCGCCGGACACCGCCTCGATGCGCGTCAGGAGCGGCATCAGCACCGCGTCGAGGAAGGCCGGCATGGCCGGCACCGTTGCGTCCGGCCCCACGGCGTCCACATCGAACATCGCGCTGTCGCAGGTACAGGCCAGGGTGATGACCGGCACCGTGCCGACGCGCTCGTAGAGCAGGCGCGTCCCGGAATGGCGCAGTGTGCCCAGCTGCACCTCGGCTACCGTGCCGAATCCGTCGTACCCGACCGAATCGAGAACGGACCGGACGGCGTCCGGCACGTCGGACGGCAGCGCGAAGCCGCGCGCCGGCCTGGCAACGAGGCGGGGGCGGTGGATGTGGGTGAACTGCCCGACACCGGCGCAGTCGTCGCACGGCACCACGCCGGCACCGGCGCACACCGCGCAGCGGAACACGCCGGTTCCGCCGCATCCTTCGCAGCGGAGGGGCCGACCGTCGCCGTCCTGCCGGGGCTTGCCGCCGCAGAGCGCGCACTCCACCTTGCCGCCCCGGCAGGACGGGTTGGCGCAGGCGCGCACCCCGCCGCCGCCGCAGCTTCGGCACGGCTCATGGACGTAATAGGGGCCGCGCATGGACGGCAGCGCGGGAAGCGGCTCATTCTCGTCAAACAGCTTCTCAGGCGCGCCGATCAGCGCCGCCACGCGGCGCGCGGTCTCCACCGCGGCGGTCTCGGCGTCCAACTCGCGCGCCAGCATGGCGTCCAACTCGGCGGCGTTCCGGCAGAAGGTCGCCCCACGCACGCGGCCCGCCCCGGCGCGGGTTTCCACGTCGGTGGCCCAGGCGATGGTCACCGCCAGCACGGCGGTGACGGGCACGTCGCGGCGCGAAACGCCGAGAAGCCGTACCCCCTCGCCCGCGCCGCAATTCCCCGCCGCCGCGTGGTTCAACCGCCGGAGCAACTCCAGGTGCGTCGCGGGGAGCGCGTGATCGAGCCCGTCAAACATGGCATCCGCCGGCATCGGCCCACCGCCCGCCCCCCGCCCGTCAACGCTCAGTCAGCCAGTTCCAGGTCGGCACGTTCCGGATCCGGCTCCACGGCCACCGCCGCCTCGCGTACCCAGACCCGGCCCTGGAGGATGAAGCCGTGGTCCTGAAGCCAGGCGCGCTCCGCCTGATCGGTGGCGCGGTAGAGGAACAGGCTCCAGTCCTCGGTGTCCGACCCGGCGTCGGCCGGCTTGGCGTACACCTGGAGCGAATAGGGGAAGTCGTCTCGGGTCATCGGAGATCGCCGTGCTGTCAGGGTCTGGCGGACGGCGCTCAGGCGCCACGGTCGGCGTTGAGAGGCCGGCGCCCGGCGAGCGCGAAGGGCGTCGCGGACAAGACCTCTGCCCCTTCGATCACCTCAAGATCCGATTCGGCCGCGTACTTGATAAGTCGACCGTCGCTTAGCCGAACGTCGTAGTTCGGAACACCCGCCAGCGTGCGAGCAACGACCAGGGCATCCTGCCCGTCTATTCTCACCCTTGTTCCAAGGCGAAGCATGGTACCCCCAAACATTCCTTGATCTTCTTTGAAGAAGCTAAGCGTTTGACGGCCGGCGTGCTGTGTCAAAATCCGGACCTTCGCGCCGGGGGAACCTCCCGCCCAGTCCGCCGGGCGCCTCACGCCTCCGCCGCTGCCGCCCCGGCGCCCCGCCCCGCCGGAACGGCGCCCGAAACGCCCAGCTTCGCGGCGAACGCCTCCAGGTCGTCCAGGCCGCTCACCTCGATGCGCGGCAGCCGCATGGAATCGCCCCAGACGCTCGCCGTGCCGTGCTGCACGGTGAAGCCGCAGTCGTATCCGCACTCCCGCATCGCCACGCGCACCGCGCCGTCCTCGTCGCCGTAGGGGTAGGCCAGCGCGGTGACCGGCGTCTGCAGTTCCGCGGCGAACGCGCGGCGCGCGCGCCGACCGTCCTCCAGCAGTTCGGCGGCGGACAGGCCGGTGAGCGCCCGGTGGCTGGCGCCGTGCGCGGCGAACGCGATACCCTGGCCGCACAACCCGCGAATCTCCGGCCAGGACAGCAGCGGCGCCGGCTCGCCGTACACGCCGTCCCACGCGGCGGTCGTGCCCACGGCGTCGGTGACGATGAAGACCGTCGCCACCATGCCGTGCCGGCGCAGGGTGGGGGCGGCGTGCTCGGCAATGTCGCGGTAGCCGTCGTCGAAGGTGATCAGGACCGGCCGGCCCGACAGCGGCCGGCGCATCATCAGGTGCCAGTGCCATTCGTCGAGGCCGATGGTGTGGAAGCCCTCCCGCCGCAGCAAGGCGAGTTGCGCGTCGAACATCGCGGGCGACACGCGGTAGCGCCGCAGCGCCTCCGGCCCGTCGTCGGCGATGCGATGGTACATCAGGATGGGCACGCGGCCCGTCACCCCGGAACGCGCCGCAACGCAGCCCGGCAGCCGCCAGCGGACCTGCGACGCCACGAACGGCGGCAGATCGTCCGGCAACGGCATCTCGCGGAACTCCGGCGCCGAGGCCACCGCGCCGGGCTCCAACCGGCGGAAGGCGTGCACGCGGTAGAGCGGCGTGTGGATCTCCCGCTCCAGACACAGCCCCGGCTCGGCGGCGAACACGTCTCCGACGGCCTTGCTGCCGAAGGCGTGCGGCCATGGGAAGCCAGTCCGGTGCGGCTCGTCGGCCATAAGGTTGGCGTGCGCCATGACCAGCCGGCCGCCGGGCTTCAGCGCCTGCGCGAACTTCCCGGCCACCTGCCGCAGCGCCCGGCGGTCCCGCAGGTAGTACAGCACCTCGCTGCAAACGATCAGGTCCATGCCTCCGGGGATGGGGTCGGTCACCATGTCCAGGTGCTGGAAGGTCACGTTCGTCAGGCCGGCACACCGCTCCCTGGCGCGGCCCAGGGCCGTGGCCGAGATGTCGGCGGCGATCAGCCGCCCCACGCGCGGCGCCAGCTTGACCGTGAAGTGCCCCTCGGCGCAGGCCAGTTCGAGCGCGTGCCCGATCGGCCCATCGGGCAGCATGCCGAGGGTCCGCTCGTACTTCCCCTGCTCGTAGCTGCTGTCGTAATGCCAGGGATCGGCCTCGGTGAACGCCTCCTCCCACTCGGCCTCCGTGCCGGCGGCCGGCGGGCGTTCGTCACCCCCCTGCGACAGCGCGGCGAACCGGGCGGCGGCCTCGGCCGTCCCGGCGCCCGACAGGGATTGCACCAGCGCCGTCCGAAGAGCGGCGCGCGCCCCTTCCCGGCCCTCCCATTCGGCCTGGAGGCAGCGGCCGAAGCGGCGAATGCGGTGCGGGCGCAGCAGCCAGCGCAGCAGCTTCACCCCGCTGCGCAGCCGGCGGCGGCGCAGGTGCCCCTTCACCACCTCGGCGAATTCCCACGCGTAGGCCTTGGCGAGCGTGCTTCCCGCGAGAACGGGTCCACCGGCGGCCACCTCGATGATTCCGACCGGCTCCCCACCCTCGACGACGGCGCAGCGCACGCGCTCGACGCCCTCGGGAACGGCCACGTCGCCGATGGGCCGGGCGGGGTCGAGCGGCACCTGCAGGGTCCGGCCGATGCGCGCCGGGCGTGCGGCGGCGCAGGTGTCGAGCAGGTACGCCTCCAGCCGCCGCTGGCCGCGCGCCGCCAGATCGGCCACGCCGGACACCACCTCCAGCGCCTCCAGGAAGCGCAGGACGGGCGGCTCGACGGTGGGCCAGAGCGCTTTCCAATCCTCCACCAGCCGCCCACGGCCGATCGGCACGGCCTGCCGCAGCACCCACGCGACGGCGTCGGGTGACAGGGTCGGCTCCCGCACACCCTCCAGGTGCTTCAGCATGGGGGCACCTTCCCGGCCCTGGCCGATCGCGTAGCCGGCAAGCCAGGTGGTGAAATGATAGCTGGTCAGACCCATGTCGGCGGCCGGAGCGCCGTCGGCGTATCGGGGGAGCGGGTTGGTGACCCGCGGATCGGCCCGGTGGATCCGCCGGATGACTTCCAGCCCGTCGGTCAGGAAGCGCTCCGCCACCGTCGACGCCGAATCACCGCGGAATCGGTAGAAGGCAAGCACCGCCCGAACCGCCTGGAACCGCGCGCCGGTCCGCGCGATCCTCTGCCACAGGTCCCAGTCCTCGCAGGCGACGAGCGTCGTGTCGAAGCCGCCGGCCGCGTCGACCAGCGCCTTGCGCACCAGGCCGGCGTGCACCGGAAAGGGACAATGCCGGGCGATAGCCGGAAACAGGTCCGTCTGATCGGGGCCGTACTCGTCCGGGCCCGGCTGCTCGGACAGGTAACGTTTCCAGCCGCAATGGATGAAGTCCGGCCGGGACGGCGCATGCCGCGCGCGGGCAAGGCGTTGAAGGCAGGCTGGAGCGATCCAATCGTCGGCGTCGAGGAAGTGCAGCCAGTCGGCGCGCGCCTCCGCGATGCCGCGGTTGCGCGCGGCGGACACTCCGCCGTTGGCCTGCCGGACCAGCCGTATGCGTGGATCCGCCGCCGCCAGCGCCGCCACCACGCCGGCGGTGTCGTCGCGCGAACCGTCGTCGACGACGATGGCTTCCCAGTCCCGCTTCGTCTGCGCCGACAGGCTCGCAAGTGCCGCTCGGACGGTGGGCGCGGCATTGAAGGCCGGAACGATGACCGAAATATCCGGCCTTGCTTGGGTGCGGTGCATCAGCTCCTTGCCTGGGACGGTGATCCTGAGCCCGCGGACAGTATGCGTCCTCCGGTCGACCTGCGACCAAAGCGCAAAATTGGCAGGCGCGCGGGAAAAACGTGTTGAGAACTCTCCAGGCAGTCCACAGTGTTCGCCCAAATTGGAGGAACCCCAGGCGCAGAGGTAGGAAATGATGGGTAATCGCTGACCAAGGCGATACCCACTCCGTCGAGATGCGACCGATGCGTTGTTATTCTATGCTTGCAATGTGTGCAAATACCCCGGCCGCGCGCGGCGACGGAGGATCGAAATCATCTCCATGAGCGCCAGCGAAACGCAACCCGAACTTATCTCCGTCGTAATCCCGGCGTACAACGCGGAACGGTACGTCGCCGCCACGCTGGCTTCGGTGATCGCCCAGACCCATCGGGATCTGGAGATCCTGGTGGTGGACGACGGCTCCACGGACGGCACCGTCGCCATCGTGGGGCGGTTCATGGCCGCCGATGGCCGCGTGCGCCTGATCCGCCAGCGGAATGGCGGCGTGGCCAGCGCGCGCAATCGCGGCATCGCGGAATCGCGGGGCCGGTACATCGCCCCGCTCGACGCCGATGACCTCTGGCACCCGCGGAAGCTTGAAGTCCAGCTCGCCGCCATGCGGCGTTCCCCCCGCATCGGCTGCGTGACGACGTGGTGCTGCAGCATCGACGTCCAGGGCCGCATCCTGTGGGAGCCGGTGGACGGTGCCCGCTGCGAGGGCTATGTGCTGCCGGCGCTGATCCTGGAGCATTTCGCCGGCTGCGCCAGTTCGCCGCTGATCCGGCGCCACTGCGTCGTGGAGGCGGGCGGCTACGACGAGAGCCTGCTGCGCCGCGACGCCCAGGGGTGCGAGGACTACAAGCTGCTTCTGGCCGTCGCCGAGCAGCACGAGTTCGCCGTCATCCCCTGGGCGCTGACCGGCTACCGCCAAGTGCCGGACAGCATGTCCTCCAGCCTGTGGACGATGCTGCGCTCGCACGACCTGGTGATGGCCGAGATGCGCGAACGGCACCCGGAGATCCCGGCCAAGGTCTTCCGCTGGTCGCGCAGCGGTATCTGCGCCTGGCTGGCGACGCGGGCCATGCTGGCCAACGCCCGCGGCGACATGCTGCGCCTGCTGGCCCATTCGATCCGCAGCGACTGGTGCTACGTCCTGTCCCTGGCCGTACGCTTCGTCTCCAAGTACATGCGGCGGATGCGCCGCGCGCGCGGAGAGCCGCCGCGATACTTCCCCGACGGGTTGATGCCGGCCGAGACGCCGCCGGCCGGCCGCTGGCTCGCCACGGCCCTGCAGCGGCACCGGCGGCACTGGTGCCAACGTCTGGCGGCGGAACCCGCCAAGGTCCGGCTGACCGCCAACCGCGCGCTGTGAGCGGCATGATCGCACTTCCCCCTCCGGTGAGGGAACACGCCTGGGCTCTGCCGGTGGTTGCCGCGCTGGGCGTGCTGGCCTCGCTGCTGGAGGGGGTCGGCATCAGCATGTTCATCCCCCTCCTGCAGGGACTGTCCGAACCGGACGTGACGCCCGACGGGCTGGGCGGCCGCCTCGTGCGGCTGTTCTCGTCCATTCCGCCGGACCAGCGGATGGCGGTGCTCACGGCCGCCATTTTCGGTTCGATCCTTCTCAAATGCGTCGTCACCTACGTCAACGCGGCATTCGTCTTCGTCCTCACCGGGCGCATCGGCCACCGGCTGCGGGTGGAGGGATACCGGCAGATGACGGCGGTCAGCCCGGCGTGGCTGCGCAGCCGGCCGAACGGCGAGGTGTTGAACACCCTATCCGACGAGGTGTGGCACGCCACCAGCGCCGTCGGGGTGTTCGTCGCCCTGATCGGCAACGTCTGCACGGTGGCGACCTTCGGGGTGCTGCTGCTGCTGATCTCCTGGAAGCTGACGCTGGTGGTGGGTGCGGCGCTGTGCGTCATGGGGCTGCTGTTCCACGGGATCGCCCGCCGGGCCAAGCGCCTGGGCGAGCGCGTGGTGATCGCCAACCGCGACATGGACGCCACGTTGATGGAGGGCTACGGCGGCCTGGACGTCATCCGCACCTTCGGCCGCGAGGAGGACGAGGTCCGCCGCTACGCCGACCGGTCGGACGAGCTGCGCCGCGTCTACCTGCGCATGGACGCGCTGCGCGAGGCCAGCGGCCCGCTGTACGAGGCGGCGGCGGCCCTGCTGATCCTGGTCATCCTTGCCACCATGGGCACGCGCGACCCGGCGGCCCTGCCGGTGCTGGCGGCGTTCCTGCTCGTATTGTTCCGGGTGCAGCCGCAGATCCGGCAGATCGCGTCCAACTGGGTGACGCTGCGCTCGCTGGCCGGGTCGGTGTCCACGGTCACCCGCTTCCTCGACCCCGCGGACAAGCACTACATCCCTTCCGGCACGCTGGTGCCGGCGGCACCGGTGAACGAGATCCGCTTCCAGGACGTCAGCTTCCACTACGACACCACCGGCCCGTCGGCGCTGGAGCACGTCTCGTTCAGCATCCGGCGCGGCCACACCACGGCGCTGGTCGGCCCCTCGGGCGCTGGAAAATCCACCGTGGCGGCGCTCGTCGCCCGCGCCTGCGACCCCACGGGCGGCGCGGTGCTGGTGGACGGGGTCCCGCTCACGCGTCTCGACCTGCGCGCGTGGCGCCGGCGGATCGGCGTGGTGTCGCAGGACGTCTTCCTGTTCGACGCCAGCGTGCTGCACAACATCGCCTACGGCCGCCCCGACGCGACCGAGGCGGAGGTCGTCGAGGCCGCCCGCCGGGCGCACGCCGACGAATTCATCCGCGACCTGCCCGACGGCTACGGCACGGTCGTGGGTGAGCGCGGCGGCCGCCTGTCCGGCGGGCAGCGGCAGCGCATCGCGCTGGCCCGCGCCATCCTGCGCGACCCGGACATCCTGATCCTGGACGAAGCGACGAACGCCCTCGACAGCCTGTCGGAATCGCTGATCGAGGACGCCATGGCGGCCTTCAGCCGCGACCGCGCGGTGATCGCCGTCAGCCATAAGCTGGCGACGATCCGGCACGCCGACCACATCGTCGTCCTGTCGGGCGGGCGCGTGGCCGAGCAGGGAACGCTGGACGAGTTGCTGGCCGCGCGCGGCCTGTTCGCCTCGCTGTGCGAGGCGCAGTTCCGCGGCACCGAGCCGCTGGCGGAGCGCCGACCGCCGAGGCGCCCCCACCCGCCGGCCGGGCGGGCGGGGGCAGGCGGCCCTACCGCGACGATCCCACCAGGGCCGGCAGGTCCATGATCGGGCCGTTCGCGGCGTCCTCGATGGTGATCGGGGAGCCGCCGCGCTCGCCGAGCGCCAAGCTCACCGGACGGCCGTTGTTGTGGTTCTTCCACATCTGGTACAGCGCCATCGCGGCGTAGATCTTGGCCTCGCGGCTGGTGTTGAACAGCCACTCCTGCGTGGGCGTGACGCGCAGCAGACCGTTCTCGCCCGCCTCCACGCGGTCGGCGAAGCTGTAGCCCAATTCCTCGTTGACGCGGCCGATCAACCGGTCGAAGCCGGAGGAATAGCGCGCGAAGCTACCCGGGCCGCCGCCGCTCAGCGTGCTGGTGGAGCGCTGGCGCAGCAGGTCGGTGAAGACCCAGCCCTCCTCGCCCGTGCGCATGTTGCGCACGCCGGTCCAGTTGCCGTCCTGCTTCAGTTCCAGCAGTTCGTCGCCGCGCCGCACGGTGGAGCGGATCGACGCGCGGTCGGACGGGCCGGAGCGCAGGTTCACGCGCTCGCCCGTCACGGTGTGGGTATCGCCCGGACTGGCCGCCGCCGGCCCCCCGACCAAGGCCATCATCAAGCCGCACACGCCGATACCCAGGGCGGTGCGGAGCGATCTCGTCATCCCAGACATGTTCGTCCTCCCACAAGGCGCGCCCGCCTTACGCGCACGCGCGCATCCATCGCTTCAACAGCGCAGGGGGCCCCTATGATCCAACCGGGGCGCGACCTGTGGGGGGCAAGCCGGCGCGTCAGTCGAGCCGGCGGCGCAAGGGACTGTCACCGGGCGGCCAGACGCCGCGATCCACGGCGCGCGCGCCGTCGAACACCAGCCAGCTCTGCCGGCCGTAGTGCGGCAGCGGGCGCAGCAGCGCCTGCAAGGCGGCGGGATCGGCCGCCGCAACCACCAGCGCCGGCTGCCCGCGCGCGGTGCGCGCCGTCCACACCCGCGCCGTGCCACGCCCGGCCACCGCCTCCGGTGGGCCGTCCATGCGGTAGGCGCGCAGCAGCCGCTCCACCCCTTCCTGCGTGCCCAGCAGCAGCAGCGGCTCGGCCGGGTCGGTGCGGTCCGGTCCGACAATGCGCGCCCTGCCCTCCATCAGCCGGTCGGCCAGCGCCCGCGCCGTGTCGGCCGCCGCGCCCTCGGCGGCCCCGTCAACGGCAAGGACCACGCTGGTGCCGGTGTCGAGCGTCACGTCGCGCAACACCGGCGGCGCCTCGCCGGGAGCCAGGCGGCGGAACAGGTCGTGGCCGGGATCGACCGCCACCGCCGTGGGAGCGCCGACGACCGGCAGCACCGCCGACGCCTCGCGCCCCTCCATCCGTACCACGTGGCGTTGCGGCCCGGCGTCCGTCTCGACCACCACGGGAACGGACAGCGCGTAGACCGGCGCGTCCTGCCGCAGGGAAACGCTGACGCCGCCCTCCACCGCGCGGGCGTCGAGCAGGGTCAGCGACGGCGCGCCGACGCGCTCCACCCATTGGGCGAAGAAGCGTTCAAGGTCGCGGCCGGCTGCCGCCTCGAACGCGCCGCGCAGGTCGGCCCAGCCGGCTTCCCTGAACCTGTACGTCTCCCAGAAGCGGCGCAGGCCGGCGTCGAACGCCGCCTCCCCCACCTCGCCGCGCAGCATGTGAAAGACCGCCGCCGCCTTGCCATAGCCGATGACCTGCGCCGCCCCGTGCACCTTGGCGCGGAAGGCGCTCAGCGCCGTATCGCGGTCGCGCGGCAGAGCCGCGTAGTCGCGCAGCCAGTCGAGCCGCGCCGCCCGTGCCGCCTCCCCCCCGCGCGCCTCGGCCGCGGCGTAGTCGGACATGTAGCTGGTCAACCCCTCGCACCAGTTGCCGGTGGCGTAGTCGACGCGCACGCCGTTGCCCCACCAGTTGTGCAGGATCTCGTGCACCAGCGACTGCCCGCGCACGAAGGGCAGCGGCAGCACCTGCCGCCCGATGTAGGTCAGCGCCGGGAACCCCAGCCCGACCGGCAGCGGTGCCGACACCACGGCGAAGCCGGCGAAGGGATAGGCGCCGATGCGCTGCGCGAAGCCATCGATGGCGCGCGCGGTGATGTCCAGGTAGTCCTCCGACAACCCCGTCTGCTCGGGATGGAAGTAAGTGCGCAGGCGCAGGCCCCCGTGCATCCGCTCCCGCACCTCCCAGGCGCCGGCAAACAGCGACGGCTCCTCCACCGGCCGGTCCTCGGCGAAGACGGCGTAGTAGCCTTGGACGGTGCGCGTCTCCTCCACCAGCCGGCCGGTCGCCACGGCGGTGAAGGGCGCCGGCACCCGCACGGCGAGGCGCCACGTCGGCGGTTCGCCCTCGGCCGAAGGGATCCAGCCGCCAGCGGGAAGGTAGGCCCCCTCCGCCCCGGCCATCGGCCCATCGCGCTTCGCATCGGGTTCGAGGGCCGCCAGCGTCCCGGCGTAGCGGACGGTGACCACCCCGCCCCCCTCCGGCACGGCGAATGTCAGCCGCGCTCCGCTTCGCGTGAAGGCGAGCGGCCCGCCCGCCGCCGTCACCTCGGCGACGTCCAGATCCGGCGCCAGCAGCAGCGTCCGCGCACCCGGCGGCAGCGTGACGCGGTCAAGCACCTCCAGCCGTCGGGACGGCGGGTCGAGCGTGACGTCGAGGTCGTGATGGATGCCGGCGGCCAGGGCCGGGGCGGCGACGAAAAGGGCCAGAACGGCGAGGAGGGAGCGAAGCATGGCGGGAATATAGGGCTCCCGCCGCCCCGCGTCGCCCCGTCATGCCGTCAGCATCAGGCGACCAGCCGCCGCACGGCGGCCATCAGGCGGGCCAGCCGGGCGTCATGGATGCCCAACTGCTCCAGGTGCCCCACGGTGTTGGCCAGGTATTCGACGTTTGGCCCGCGCTCGCCGCAGCAGCCGGCGATGCGCTCGGCCATGTGCGCCTCGTCCAGGCGACCGCAGTACTGGCGGTGGCCGCGGTCGACCACGAAGGTGCAGGCATCCACCACCGGCCCGCCGCCCAGCACGCGCACCGGCAGCCGCCTGGGCCGGTACACCCGCGTGAACATCTCGCGTTCCCACAGGCAGTCGAGCGTCGCCGACACGTTCGGGGCGGCCACGCGGAAGGCCATGCCGCGGCACGAGCCGCCACGGTCCAGCCCCAGCACCAGCCCCGGCCGCTCCGGCGTGCCCCGGTAGCGGTGCGAGGAGACGCAGAAGCGCCGGTGATAGCCGTGCAGAACCGCCGCGTGCTGTTCCTCGAACGGGAAGCCGGGGTTCCACATCAGCGAGCCGTAGGCGAACACCCAGAGGTCGGCGCCGGGCGTCACGGCGATGTCGCCGGCCCACGCGGGCGCCGCCGTCTCGGAAACGTCGGCGGCCGTCAGGCCGGTATCGAAGGAGCGTGTATCGAACAGCATGTGCAACAGGGACCATGAAGGTGCCACACTGCGGCGCCACCCTTCGCGCCGACCGTGCGAATCCTAGCACGCTCCCCATGTGGGGGCTATAACGGGTGGTTCCCAGCCGGATTTTGACACCATGACGCTCCACAAGCGCCTCGTCCTCGCCGCCGCCGTCCTCCTCCTGGCCTTGCTCGCCGCCTGGGGGGTGGCGTGGTGGATGGTGGCGAGGGCCGTCGAGAACGGCATCGTCGCCTGGGCCGAGGCGCAGCGCGCGCGCGGCGTCGACGTGCGCTATGGCGACCTGCGCGTCGGCGGCTTCCCGCTGGCCGTGCGCGCCACCGCCACCGAGCCGCGCATTGCCGCGCGCGGCGCCGACTGGCGGGGTGCGGAGCTGGTGGGCGAGGCGCCGCTGTGGGACCCCACGCGCATCGCGCTCACCCTGCCCGGCCCGCAGCGGCTGCGCCTGAGCGACCCGGCCTCGCCGCCGGGCGAACTGGTGGCGCCACAGGGCGGCACCGGACACGTGACGCTGAGCCCCGCCGGCGTGCCGGTGGAGGCGCGGCTGAGCTTCGCCGACCTCACCTTCGCCCCGGAGACCTTGCCGGAGGCGCCCGCCACCGTGTCGGCGCTCGACCTCACGCTGCGCCAGCCGGCGGCACCGCCGGCCAGCCACCAGGAAACCGGGCTGGCGGTGGAGGTGGACGCCCGCGGCGTGCGGCTGCCGAGCGGGATCCAGTCGCCGCTCGGCCCCATCGTCAGCCGCGCCACGGCGACGGTGCGCGTGCAGGGCCGCCCGCCGGAGCTGCACCCGGAAAGCCTCGCCGCCTGGAGCCGCGACGGCGGCACGGTAGAGATGGACGCGCTGGGGCTTGACTGGGGGCCGCTGAAGGCGACGGTGAACGGCACGCTGGCGCTCGACCGCGACCTGCAGCCCCAGGCCGCCATGACCGCCGAGGTGCGCGGCGCCGACAAGGTGCTGGCCGCCTTCCAGAGCCGGTTGAAGCCGAACGAGGTGAACATGGCGCGCAGCGTCATCGGCATGCTGGCCCGCCCGTCGCAAGACGGCGAGCCGGTCATCATGGCGCCGCTCACCATCCAGTACCGGGCGCTGTTCGTCGGCCCGCTGAAGGTCGCGGCCATCCCGGTGATCGTGTGGTGACGGTCACGCCTGCTTGGCGTCGATGATGCCCCGGCGGATGGCGCGGGTCTTGGTGAAGGTTTCCTGCAAAAGATCGCCCTCGCCCCATCGGATGGCGCGCTGCAGCGCCGTCAGGTCCTCGGTGAAGCGCTGAAGGATCTCCAGAACCGCCTCGCGGTTGTTGAGGAAGACGTCGCGCCACATGACGGGATCGCTTGCGGCGATGCGCGTGAAGTCGCGGAAGCCGCCGGCCGAGAACTTGATCACCTCCGACTTGGTATCCTCCTCCAGGTCGGCGGCGGTGCCGACGATGGTGTAGGCGATCAGGTGTGGCAGGTGCGAGGTGATGGCGAGCACGCGGTCGTGGTGCGCCGCCTCCATGATCTCGACCCTGGAGCCGCAGCGGCGCCACAGCTCGGCCACCTTCTCGATCGCCTCCGCGTGCGTGCCCGGCGGCGGCGTGAGGATGCACCAGCGCCCCTGGAACAGCGCGGCGAAGCCGGCCTCCGGCCCCGAATGCTCGGTGCCGGCCACCGGGTGGCCGGGCACGAGGTGCACGCCGTCCGGCAGGCTGGGCGCCACGTCGCGCAGCACCACCTGCTTCACCGAGCCGACGTCGGTGACGATGGCGCCGGGGGCGAGGCTCAGGCCGATCTCCTCCGCCACGGCGGCGAAAGTGCCGACAGGCGTGGCCAGCACCACGAGGTCGGCACCCTCCACGGCCGTGACCGGGTCGGTGTAGGCGGCGTCGACGATGCCCAGCTCCATGGCCTTGATGCAGGCCGCCTCGCTGCGGTCGCCGCAGACCACGGTGCGGGCCAGCCCATACTCCGCCACGGCCCGCGCCAGCGACGAGCCGATAAGCCCGATGCCGATGACGGCGACACGGTCGAAGAGCGGAGCGGTGGAAACGGTCATGATGGGGCTACCGGTGCTTTCAGTGTCTGGGGTGGCGGCGACGTGCCCCACCCGGCCTTCGCTTGCACTCGGCCACCCTCCCCCGCTAAAGCAGGGGAGGGTTTGTCGGCCGTCTCCCCCTCCCCTGCTTGCGGGGGAGGGTCGGGGTGGGGGCAATGCTCAGCCCGCCAGGAACTCCTTCAGCGTCGCCACCACCGTGCGCATCTCGTCCTCGCGGCCGATGGTGACACGCAGGCAGGTCGGCAGGCCGTAGGACGGCATCTGGCGCACCAGGATGCCGCGGTCCTTCAGGAACAGGCGCGCCTTCTCGGCGTCGTCCTTGCCGGGCTTCTGGCCCTTGAAGTCGACCAGCACGAAGTTGCCGATGGACGGGTGCACGGTCAGCCCCAGCCCCCGCACCTCGGCGCTGAACCACTCGCGCCATTGCTCGTTGTGGGCGCGCGAGCGCTCCATGAACGCCACGTCCTCCAGCGCCGCGACACCGGCCGCCTGGGCGGCGGCGGAGACGTTGAAGGGCCCGCGCACGCGGTTCAGAACGTCGGCGATTCCCGCTGGGCAGTAGCCCCAGCCCAGGCGCAAGGCACCCAGCGCGAAGATCTTCGAGAAGGTGCGCAGCATCACCACGTTGGTGAACTTCTCCACCAGCTCGACGCCGGCGGAGTAGTCGTTGCGCGTCACGTACTCGGCGTAAGCCGCGTCGATGACCAGCAGCGTCGTGGCCGGCAGGCCGGCGTGCAGGCGGGCCAACTCGTCCGCCGCCAGGAAGGTGCCGGTCGGGTTGTTCGGGTTCGCGATGAAGACGATCTTGGTGCGCGGCGTCACGCGCGCCAGCAGCGCGTCGACGCTGGCCGTCAGGTCCGTCTCCGGCGCGGTCACCGGCGTGGCGCCCACCGACTTGGCGGCGATCGGGTACATCAGGAAGCCGTGCTGGCTGTACAGCACCTCGTCGCCGGGGCCGGCGTAGGCGCGCACCAGCAGGCTGATCAGCTCGTCCGAGCCGGCGCCGCAGACGACGCGGTCGGCGTCCAACCCGAAGCGGGCGCCCAGCGCCCTGCGCAGCTCGGTCGAGCCGCCGTCGGGGTAGCGATGGATCTCGCCGGCCAGGCGCTGGTACGCCTCCATGGCCTTGGGGCTCGGCCCCAGGGCGCCTTCGTTGGACGCCAGACGGATGGTTCCGGCGGCTTCGCCCCCGATGTAGGGTGCGATGTCGAGGATGCCCGGACGGGGCACCGGCGCGGTCGGCGTGGACATGTCTCTCCCGGTCAGATCTTGCGGGTGTCTTGCGGCAGGTTCAGCGGCACGGCGTAACCGCCCATGATGTTGATGCGCACGGGGACGTCGCCCAGGCGCTCGCCCAGCGCCGTCAGGCGCGGATCGCCGTGATCGACGAAGTCGGCGATCTCGACCAGATGCAGGGCCGGGCCGCCGGCATCGCGGTTGCCGTACCACGTGCAGAAGCTGACGGGCGCCAGCCCGGCCGACTCGAGCGTGTCCTTCAACCGGCCGCGGCTGAGGTCGTAGCCCAGCTCGATGCCCAGCAGCGTGCGGTCGTCGCCCGTCGGCTCGTGCGGGACCAGCGCGATGGCGAAGGCGTCGCGGTCCTCGCCCCGCGCGTTGCCGCGCCCGCCGAACGGCAGACGGGCCACCACGCGCGCCGTGCGCGCGTCGGACGAGACCATGTAGCGCCACCAGGGGTCGGTATCGTCCTCGGCCGGGATCGGCACGACGCCGACGGTGGCCGTTCCCTCGCTCACCGCGCGCACGGCGGCGACCGGCGTGTTCACGGCCGTCATCGGCACGAAGCTGCCGAAATGGTCGCGCGCCACGTCCCAGAAGCCGCGCCGGTCCTCCGGCGCGAAGACGGCCACGGCGAAGGGGCCCTGGAGCCGGGTGAGCGCCGAGATCATCTCGCGCCACATGCGCACCAGGACGGGCAGCGGGAAGGCGCCGGTGTGCCGTGCCACAAGGCGGCGCAGGATCACCGCCTCGCGCCCGGGGCGCAGGAAGATGCGGCTGTCCCCCTTGGCGGCACCGATGCGCTCCACCACCTTGGCCCGCCGCATCAGCAGGTCATGGATGGAGTCGTCGATCTGATCGATCTCGCGGCGCAGCTCGTCTAGCGGTGCTTTTGAGGGAGGCATGGGATGTGAAACCGTGTCGGGCGGAGCCGGATAGTAGTAGTCCGCGAAGCCGCTAAAATCAAAGAAAACGTTGACACCTTCGAGGCCTGCTTCGTACCTATACGCTCCCGCTGAGGTAGAGTCATAGACCGTCCGCCATGTCTGCCACCAAGCCCTCCGTGGTCGCCCCGGCCGACACACAGGCCGACACCGGCAGCCCCACCGGCAGCCTGCCCGGCCACCGCGTCCGGCTCGGCGTCACCACGCCCATGCGGCTGGACAGCGGGCTGGAGCTTGGTCCCTTCACCGTCGCCTACCAGACCTACGGTACGCTGAACGCCGACCGCTCGAACGCGGTGCTGATCTGCCACGCGCTGACGGGCGACCACTTCGTCCTGGACACCCACCCCATCACCGGAAAGCCGGGCTGGTGGGAGATGATGGTCGGCCCCGGCAAGCCGGTGGACACCGACCGCTACTTCGTCATCTGCTCCAACGTCATCGGCGGCTGCATGGGCTCGACCGGCCCGGCGGAGACCGACCCGGCGACGGGGGAGCCGTACGGGCTGAAGTTCCCGGTCATCACCATCGCCGACATGGTGCGCGCGCAGACCCTGCTGATCGACCACCTGGGCATCGACCAGCTCTTTTGCGTGCTGGGCGGCTCGATGGGCGGCATGCAGGTGCTGGAGTGGGCGTCGTCCTACCCCGAGCGGGTGTTCGCCGCCATCCCGGTGGCCACCGCGGCGCGCCATTCCGCGCAGAACATCGCCTTTCACGAGGTCGGCCGACAGGCCATCATGGCGGATCCCGACTGGTGCGGTGGCGACTACCTGCGCCAGGGCACGCGCCCGCACCGCGGTCTGGCCGTGGCGCGCATGGCCGCGCACATCACCTATCTGTCGGAACCGGCGCTGCACCGCAAGTTCGGCCGCAACCTGCAGAACCGCGCCCAGATCACCTACGGCTTCGACGCCGATTTCCAGGTGGAAAGCTACCTGCGCCACCAGGGCATCACCTTCGTCGAACGGTTTGACGCCAACTCCTACCTCTACATCACCCGCGCCATGGACTATTTCGACCTGGCGGCGGACCACGACGGCGTGCTGGCCAACGCCTTCCGCCACAAGGGGGGCGGCACCCCGGTGCGCTTCTGCGTGGCCAGCTTCACCAGCGACTGGCTGTTCCCCACGCCGGAGTCGCGCGCCGTGGTGCACGCGCTGAACGCCGTGGCGGCGAACGTCAGCTTCGTGGAGATCGAGACCGACAAGGGCCACGACGCCTTCCTGCTGGACGAGCCGGAGTTCCACCAGGTCATCCGCGGCTTCCTGGAAGGCTGCGCCGAGCACCGTGGCCTCACCGCGCGCCGCCGGGCGCGCAGCGCATGAACGGATGCGCGCAGCGCATGACGGACGCGGACATGAGCCCCCTCGACGACACTTCCGGCATCGGCACCGTCCGCAACGGCGCCACCCGGCCGCGCGACATCCGCATCGACCTGCGGCTGATCGCCGACATGGTCGATCCGGGATCCCGCGTGCTCGACGTCGGCTGCGGCGACGGCGCGCTCCTGGACTTCCTCACCCACGAGAAGGGCGTGGACGGCCGCGGCATCGAACTGAGCATGGACGGCGTGCACCGCTGCGTGAAGCAGGGCCTGTCGGTCATCCAGGGCGACGCCGAAGCGGACCTGAAGGACTACCCGGCCGACGCCTTCGACTACGTCGTCCTCAGCCAGACGCTCCAGGCCATGCGCGAGCCCAGGCGCGTGCTCGAACACATGGTGCGCATCGGCCGGCACGCCATCGTCTCCTTCCCCAACTTCGGCTACTGGCGCATCCGCCTGCAGCTCCTGGTGCACGGCCGCATGCCGGTCACCGAACAGTTGGGCTACCAGTGGTGGGAGACGCCGAACATCCACCTGTGCACCATCGCCGACTTCGTCGAGCTGTGCCGGGTGGCGGGCGTCACCATCGAGCGCGGCGTCATCGTCAACCGCGCCGGCCGTGTCACCGGCGCCGGCTACGGCGGACTGACCAACCTGATGGGCGAGCAGGCCGTCTTCCTGCTGCGGCGGGGCTGACCGGAACGCAACCTTGGGCCGGACGGGGGTGTTGAAGGCTGGCATCCCGAGAGGAGGTCCGCTCATGCGCTCGCTTCGCTTCGCCCTGCCGCTTCTGTTGGGGCCGACCCTGCTGCTGCCCGCCGTGGGCACGGCGCACGCCCAGCAGCAACCGCCGCTGATGACCGCCCCGCGCCCCGACGACAAAGCCACCACCGATGCGGTGCCGTCCGACCAGGGCATCAGCGGCGCCGCCCCCAGCGATGAGATGCGCGCGGTGGCACCGCCGGCCAACCGCCCGCTCACGACCGCCGAGGCGCAGGCGCTGATCGGCAAGAGCGCGCGCACGAAGGACGGCCAGACGGCCGGCGAGATTCGCGACTTCGTCCTGGCCGGGCCGGACGGGAGCATCGACCGCATCGTCATCGCGTCCGGCGGCTTCCTGGGCATCGGCGCCAGCATGGTGGCGGTGCCGGCCAGCGCGCTGCGCGTCGGCGCGGCGCCCAGGGTGGCGGAGCCGGGCCAGAAGCCGCCGATGGACGTGATGCTCGACCTGACGGCGGCCGACGTGGCGCAGGCCCCGCCCTTCACCTACGACGCCTCGTCGCGCACGCTGGTTGGACGGCGGTAGGGAGCCCGGCGCCGACGGCAAAAAAGAAGGGCCGTCGGAGACGGCCCCTTGTTCAGGTTTACAGGGAGGGAGCGCCGGACGCGGGCGGGACACCATGCGTTTGCGCTCATGAGAGAAACTTACTTTAGCATCATCTAATTTGCAACAACGAAATTTTCACCACCGACATGCACGGACCGCAACAGGCTGTTAACACGCATCCTCTACCCTCGCGCGCAAACTGCCGCCCAGGGAGGAAGCCGTGGAATTGAGCGCCGCCGTCGCACAGGAAATCTGCGATCACATCGGCAAGGAACTGGACGTCGGGGTGTCGTTCATGGGCCAGGGCGGCGTCATCGTCGCCTCCACCGCCCGCGACCGCATCGGTGCCACGCACCCCATCGCCAGCGATATCATGGCCCGCCGCACCGACGAGCGCGCCGTGAGCAAGGACGAGGCCGCGCGCTCCCCCAGCATGCGCGAGGGCTACAACATCGCCATCGACTTCAACGGCCAGCGCGTCGCCAGCCTCGGCGTCGCCGCCCCGGTCGACATCGCCCGCCGCTACGCCCGCATCGTCCGCCACTGGGCGCTGTCCATTCTGCGCGCCGAACATGCGGAGGCGCAGCGCAGCCAGCTCCTGCGCGATCTGTCCGACCGGCTGGAACGCGATGTTGGCGGCTTGGTCGGCGAGGCGGCCGAGGCTGCCCGCAAGCTCGACGAGGCGGTCGCCGGCGTGCGCCGCGCCAACGGGGACGCCAGCCGCCAGTCCGGCACCGCGGCATCGGCCGTCCGCGCGGTGGACGAATCGGTCGGCAGCATCGCCGGCAGCATCGACCGCCTGACCGCCACCGCCGAGCGCATCGCCCAGGACACCGGCAAGGCCCGCGACATCAGCATGGCCGCCACCGCCGACTCCGAACGCGCCGCCACCGTCATGACCTCGCTGCGCGGCGCCGCCGAACAGATCGCCAGCGTCGTCAAGCTGATCAACGCCATCGCCAGCCAGACCAACCTGCTGGCGCTGAACGCCACCATCGAGGCTGCCCGCGCCGGCGACGCCGGACGCGGCTTCGCCGTGGTCGCCAACGAGGTGAAGGCGCTGTCGCGCCAGACCGCCGACGCCACCAAGCAGATCGCCGACCAGGTCGCCAACCTGCAGCGCGAAACGGCGGCGGTGGACGACGCGCTGAACCGCATCGGCGGCACCATCCGCTCGATCCAGGGCATCAACGAGACGGTCGCCTCCGCCATCGGGGAGCAAGCCGGCCTGACGGCGGAGGTGTCGCGCGACCTCGGCCGCTCGCGCCAGGACGCCGTGGCCGCCGGCCGCAGCATGGACGACGCCGAACGCACCATCGCTGGCGCCACGCAGTCGCTCGACACGCTGAGTTCCCTGGCGCAGGGCCTGACCGGCCGAGTCGGCGGCCTGGGCGACCGCATGCGCGACGTCCTGCGCCAGATGCGGGGGTGATCACCCCCGCTCCGCGGCGGCGAGCAGGTCCAACAGCATCCGCTCGCCCTCCGGCCATGGGCCATGGCCGGAAGCGACGTTGATGTGCCCCTGCTCGCCCGCGTCGACGAACGTGGCGCCCCAACATTCGGCCACAAACCGGGCGCGGTCGAACGCCACGTAGGGGTCGGTGCGGCTGGCCACCAGTGTGACGCGGAAGGGCAGCGGAGCGAGCGGCATCGGCGCGAAGCCGCGCACCTCGGGCGGCGTGTGCGCCGGCGAATCCACGTCGGACGGCGCCACCAGCAGCGCCGCCGCCACGCAGCCGACCGAACCACGACCGGCCCAGCGGGCGACCAGCGAACAGGCGAGGCTGTGGGCGACCAGCACGACCGGGCCAGCGGCGGCCGCCACGGCGGCCTCCAGCGTGTCGACCCAGACGTCGCGGTCGGGCTGGTCCCAGTCGCTCTGCTCGACCCGGCGGGCGGCCGGATGGCGCCGCTCCAGCCACGTCTGCCAATGCTCCGGCCCCGAATTGCCGAGCCCGGGAAGAGTCAATACGGATACCGGCATGGCGCCTCCCTCCGCGCAACGGTCTGGCCGCCCCGAAGCATAACGCGTCACGACTGAAAGTGGTAAGCGCCGAGCCGGCGGAAGGATCAACTCTCCTCCGATCCCATTCGGCGGGCCGGCGCGGCGCCGCCCGGCAGCGGCACGATCAGGCGGCGCTTGACCGGCTGCGCCTTGCGGGCGACGCCGGCGAAGATCTGCTTCGAGGCCTCGATCATCGTCACCCCGGCGAAGGCCTTGAACCAGCGCTCGCCGATCTCCTCCCACGCCGGGGCCGAGCGCAGCAGGACTCGCGAGCGCAGCGGCGGGATGAACAGCGCGTGCCCCGTGCGCTCCGGCACGAACATGGTGTCGCGCAGCACCTGCTTGAGCTGCGAGGGCGTGTAGGGGAAACCGTGGCCGAACGGCGTCCAGTCGGCGCGCGCCCACAGACCGCGCCGGTTCGGCACCACCACCAGAACCCGCCCGCCGCCGGCCAGCACGCGCCAGATCTCGCGCATCATCGGGCGCAACTGCTCCGTGCCCTCCAGCCCGTGCACCAGCAGCACGCGGTCCACCGACATGTCGGGCAGCGGCAGGTCCGCCTCGTCGCCCAGCGCCACCAGCCCCGGCCCCTCGCGCGGCCAGAAGGTGATGCCCTGCGCGGCCGGCATGATGGCGAACACGCGCTCCGCCTCGTCGCGGAAGGGACGCAGGTAGGGCGTGGTGTAGCCGACACCCATGACGATCTGCCCGCGCACGTCCGGCCAGATCTGGCGCAGGCGGCGGCGGATCATCCGGCGCGCCACCTGGCCCAGACCGGACTCGTAGAACTCCCGGAGATCGACGATATCGGTGTACATGGTATTGGAACGATAGCACGAAACGCTGCCGAGGGGCTGCACGCCATGGACATCCATCTCATCCCGGCCTTCAGCGATAATTACATTTATCTCCTGCGCGATCCCGCCAGTGGCGCGGTCGGCGTCGTCGATCCGGGGGACGCCGACCCGGTGATCGCCGAGCTGGAGCGGCGCGGTTGGGGCCTCACCGCCATCCTCAACACGCACCACCACAACGACCATATCGGCGGCAACGCGGCGCTGAAGAAGCGTTACGGCGCCACGGTGATCGGTGCCCGCGCCGACGCCCACCGCATCGCCGACCTGGACACGGCGCTGGACGAGGGCGACCACGTCGCCTTCGGCAGTGAGACCGGCACGGTGATCGCCGTGCCCGGACACACCTCGGGCCACATCGCCTTCCACTTCCCCGACTCGGCGGCGCTGTTCTGCGGCGACACGCTGTTCTCGCTGGGCTGCGGCCGCCTGTTCGAGGGCACGGCAGCGCAGATGTGGCACTCGCTCGGCAAGCTGCGCGCCCTGCCCGAGGACACGCGCGTCTATTGCGGGCACGAGTACACGCAGAGCAACGCCCGCTTCGCGCTCACCATCGAGCCGGACAACGCCGACCTGCGCGCCCGCGCCGGGGAGATCGCGGCACTCCGCGCCGAGGGGCGCCCGACCATCCCCACCACGCTGGGGCTGGAGCGGCGCACCAACCCCTTCCTGCGCGCCGACGAGCCGTCGGTCCAGCGCTCGCTCGGCATGGACGGCGCCGCGCCCGCGTCCGTGTTCGCCGAAATCCGCAAGCGGAAGGACAGCTTTTGATCCGTACGCCCCGGCTGCTCTAAGATCGCCCGGCCCCACGGGCAACCAACAAAGGGAGGGGGACACCCCATGATGAAGCTGCGCTACAGCCCCACCTCGCCCTACGTGCGCAAGGTGATGATGGTGCTGATCGAGTGTGGGCTGGACGACGCGGTCGAACTGGTCAAGACCGACGCGTGGTCGCCGGAGACCGACCTGCCGGACGACAACCCGCTGGGCAAGGTGCCGGCGCTGGTCGTGCAGGACGGGCTCACCCTCTTCGACAGCCCGGTGATCTGCGAATACCTGGACACGCTGCACGACGGCGCCCGCCTGTTCCCGTCGCCGGGTCCGGCGCGCTGGGCGGCGCTGCGCCAGCAGGCGCTGGCCGACGGCATCTGCGACGCTGCCATCCTGCGCCGGCTCGAAAGCAACCGTCCGGACGGCGAGAAGTCACCGTCGTGGATGGAGCGCCAGCGCGCCGCCGTCGCCCGCGCGTGCGACGCGCTGGAGGCGGAGGCCGCCACCCTGCCCGCCGACATGACCATCGGCACGCTCGCCGTGCTGGCCGCGCTGGGCTATCTCGACTTCCGCTTCGGGCACGAGGACTGGCGCCCCGGCCGCCCCACCCTGGCAGCGTGGTTCGAGCGCGCCTCGGCGCGCGACAGCTACCGCCGCACCGCCCCTCCGGCGTAAGGACAGCCGCCATGGCCGAGCTGACGCCGGAACGGATCATTGAGCTCCTCGGGATGCAGCCGCATCCCGAGGGCGGCCACTACGTGGAGACCTACCGCCACGCGCCCGGCGACGGCGGACGCGGCGTGAAGACCGGCATCTTCTTCCTGCTGCGCGCGGGCGAGCGTTCGCACTGGCACCGCGTGGATGCGGTGGAGATGTGGCACTGGCATGCCGGCGGCCCGCTGGAGTTGTCGGTGTCGGAGGACGGGCGGACGTTGCGCTCGCACACGCTGGGCATGGACCTTCTGGCCGGCGAGCGCCCGCAGATGGTGGTGCCGGCGCACGCGTGGCAGGCGGCCCGGCCGCTGGGGGACTGGACGCTGGTCGGCTGCACCGTGTCCCCCGCCTTCGAGTTCGCCGGCTTCGAGATGGCGCCGGAGGGGTGGCAACCGGGGTGATGCGGACGCCCGACGTCCGACGCTCACCGCCCCAGCACGTCCCGGCTGGCCAGCACCGCGCCGCCGACGATCAGCGCGCAGGCCGCCCACACGGTCCACCCCGCCGCCGCCTGCCCGAACAGGATGAGCAGGAAGGTGGACAGCAGCGGCGTGGCGTAGCTGAGCGCGCCCAGCGCCCGGATGTCGCCGCGCTTGACCCCGTGGTCCCACACGAAGAAGGCCGCGCCCACCGGGCCGATGCCCAGCAACAGCACCGCCAGCCATTCGCCGCCTGCCGGCATCACCGTCGTTTCGAACGCCAGATGGCACAGCGCCGCCAGCACCGCGGTGGCAAGGCAGAAGCCGCCCACCGCCTCCGTCGGCACGTTGCCGAACCGGCGCGACAGCACCGAATAGGCCCCCCAGGTGACAGCACACGCCAGCGCCGACAGGTAGCCCGGCAGGTCCGCCGCGTCGATGCTCAGGCCCCGGCCGCGCCCGGTGATCAGCAGCGCCGTACCGGCCAGACCGGCCAGCGCCCCCAGCACGTGCCCGCGCCGCAGCCGCTCACCCGGCAGCAGCGCCGAGAACAGCACGATCAGCAGCGGCCACAGGTAGTTCAGCAGGTTGACCTCCACCGCCGCGTCCGGCGCCAAGCGGAAGGCCAGGAAGTAGAAGAAGTGATAGCCGAACAGCCCGCCAACGCCGAGCAGCCAGACCCGTGCTGGCTGGCGCAGCACGCCCACCATGTCGCGCCCGCGCGCCAGCCCGGCCAGCGTCCCCACCACGAAGGCCAGCACGAACGCCATGGCGACGAGCTGGAAGGGTGGGATCGTGCCGGACAGGGTGGTCAGCAGCGCCAGAGTCGACCACAGGATGATCGCCGTGCCGCCGATCGCCGTGGCCCGGCGCACTTCGGCAGGCGATCCGGTGAGGGCGTCGGCGGTCATGATCGAAGCTCCACAAGCCAAGGTTGGGGAAGAACGCCGGCCCTGCATAGCCCGGAGGCGCCCGAGACACAAGGTCACAGCCGATCGACAGCCGCCCCTTACTTTCGGCTGTCTCTTGCGTTCCGCTGGCAGTACCCTGAAAGGCGCCACAGTGAACACAGGGATATTCACCGCGATACGGATGACCGCTGAGCGGCGCCCTTCAGGTCGCGCGAGGCCGAACATGATGTGGACACGCTTCCTTGCCACGCTCCTGGTTACCGGCATGTTCGCCGCCCACGCCGATGCGGCCGACCGGCTGTTCATCGGCACCGGCGTCGGCGCCCCCTACGTGCAGGAAGACCGGCAGGGCTTCCTCGACCTGCTGGTCGCCGAGGCCTTCCGCCGCCTGGGCCACGAGGCGGAAATCGCCTTCTATCCCAGCGCCGAGCGCGCGCTGATGAACGCCGACAGCGGCGCCGACGACGGCGACGCGCTGCGCGTGCGCGGGTTGGAGGCCATCTACCCGAACCTGATCCGCGTGCCGGAGAAGGTGATCGACAACAACTTCGTCGCCTATTCGCTGCGCTACGACGTGGCCACCACCGGCTGGGAAGCGCTGAAGCCGTTCCACGTCAGCTTCATCATCGGCTGGAAGATCTTCGAGGCCAACCTGCGCGCGGGGTTCCAGACGACCTCGGTGCAGAACGCCGACCAGCTCTTCACGCTGCTCGCCGCCGACCGCGCCGACCTCGTGCTGTACGAGGAATGGCAGGGGCGCTGGATCGCCCGCCAACGCGGCCTTCCGGTGAAGGTGCTGGATCCGCCGCTGCTGAGCACCGAGATGTTCATGTACCTCAACCGCAAGCACGCCGCCCTGGTCGAACCGGTGGCCGAGGCGCTGCGCGCCATGAAAGCCGACGGCAGCTATCACGCCATCGCCGAGCGCACGCTGCTGCCGCTGACCCTGGGGAACGGCGGCGGCAACGGAGCTGGCCCATGACCGCCTTCCCGCACAGCGGCAAGCGGCTGGCACGCCGGTTGATCCTCGGCATCGTGCTGGGCAGCACGCTCATCACTCTGGTCATCACCACGCTGCAGCTTTACCAGGAATACCGGCGCGACATCGGCGAGATCGACAGCCGTTTCGCGCAGATCGAGGAAAGCTACCTCGGCAGCATCGTCCAGAACGTCTGGCTGGCCGACCGCGCCCGCCTGAAGACGCTGCTGGACGGTATTCGCCGCCTGCCCGACTTCGCCCTCGCCGAGGTGCAGGTGGACGGCAAGCCCTTCGCCGCCAGTGGCGCCCCGCCGGAACGCGGCATGCTGACGCGCCACTGGCCGCTGACCATGCAGCACCGCGGCCAGACGCTCGACATCGGCACGCTGACCGTCACCGCCAGCCTGGAAGGGGTGTACGTCCGTGCGCTGGAGCGCATCGGCTTCATCCTCGCCGCCAACACCGTCAAGACGTCGCTGATCGCGCTGCTCATCTTCCTGCTGGTGGACCGGCTGGTGACGCGGCACCTCTGGCTCATGGCCGACTACACCCGACGCATCGGCGCCGGCGACCTGGACACGCCGCTGCACCTGGAGCGGCGCGACCGCGACGAGATCTACGATCTGGCGCGCTCCATCGACGACATGCGCGAGGGGCTGCGCGACTACTCCACCCGCCTGCAAGGTCTCAACGCCGAGCTGGAGCGCACCCTGGCCGAGCGCACCGAGGCGCTGCGCCGCAGCCAGGAGAGCGAGGCGGCGCTGCTGGAAAGCCGCGACCGTCTGGCGATGGCCGCCAGCGTCTTCTCGAACACCCAGGAGGGCATCGTCGTCACCGACGCGGACGGGCGCATCCTGTCGGTCAACAAGGCTTTCACCGACATCACCGGCTACAGCGAGGCCGAAGCGGTCGGCCGCACCCAGGAGATGCTGCGCTCCGGCTACCAGGACGACGGTTTCTTCGAGGAGATGTGGAAGGAGCTGCACGAATCCGGCTTCTGGCAGGGCGAGGTGTGGAACCGCCGCCGCAACGGCGAGGCCTATCTGCAATGGGAAAGCGTCACCACCATCCGCGACGCCGACGGCCGGCCGAAGACGCACATCGTCATCTTCAGCGACATCACCGAGATGCGCCGCAAGGACGAGCGGCTGCGCTACCAAGCCTACCACGACGTGCTGACGGGGCTTGCCAACCGCACGCTGCTGCAGGACCGGCTGGAGCACGCGCTGGGCTTCGCGCGCCGCGCCGACAGCGCGGTGGCCCTGCTGTTCCTCGACCTCGACCGCTTCAAGCTGGTCAACGACAGCCTGGGGCACGAGTTGGGCGACCAGTTGCTGAAAACCGTGGCGACGCGCATCACCGGCTGCCTCGCACGCGACGAGACGGTGGCGCGCACGGGCGGCGACGAGTTCGTCATCGTGCTGACCGACTTCGCCTCGACGGCGGAGGTGGCGCACCTCGCCGACCGCATCATGGAGGCCCTGACCGCCCCCTTCACGCTGCGCGGCCACGACGTGCACGTCGGCGTCAGCATCGGCATCAGCATCTTCCCGCAGGACGGCGGCGACGTCGCCACCCTGATGAAGAACGCCGACACCGCCATGTTCAAGGCCAAGGAAGCGGGCCGCAACACCTTCCGCTTCTTCGACACCAGCATGAACAGCCGCGCCGTCGAGCGCCTGGACCTGGAAGCGGGCTTGCGCCGCGCGCTGCAGCACGGCGAGCTGGAGTTGCACTACCAGCCGCAGGTCGACCTTGCCGGCGGGGGCCTGCGTGGCGTGGAGGCGCTGGTGCGCTGGCGTCACCCGGAGCGCGGGATGATCCCGCCCAGCGACTTCATCCCGCTGGCCGAGGAGACCGGCCTCATCGCGCCGCTCGGCGAATGGGTGCTGCACGAGGCCAGCCGGCAGGCCCGCCGGTGGCGCGATGCCGGCTTCCGGATCGGGCGCATGGCGGTCAACGTCTCGGCCCGGCAGTTCGAGGATCCTGAGTTCATCCGGCGCCTCACCGGCATCCTGGCGGCGACCGGCCTCGCCGCGAAGCACCTGGAGATCGAACTGACCGAATCCGTGCTGATGGCCCGTCCGGATCAGGCCATCCGCACCCTGCACGCGCTGCGCGAGGCGGGCATCGCCATCTCCGTCGATGATTTCGGCACCGGCTATTCCAGCCTCGCCTACCTGAAGAAGCTGCCGATCAGCGCCTTGAAGATCGACCGCGCGTTCGTCAGCGACATCGGCGAGGACCGGCGCGACCAGGCGATCGTCGAGACGATCATCAAGCTCGGCCGCTCGCTCGACCTCGCCATCGTCGCCGAGGGCGTGGAGACGATAGAGCAGCTCGACTTCCTGGTGGCGCGCCGCTGCGACTGCGCGCAGGGCTTCTACTTCTCCCGCCCGCTGCCGGCCGGCACGCTGGAACACACCCTGGGCACCGGCGCCGCCGCCTTCCCCCTGCCCGCGGTGGCCGCGGCGGAGGCGTGACGGCGGCCAGGGAGCGTGCCGTTGGGTTGGGGCGAAACCGAAACCCGACGTGCTGCACCGGTCAAAACGACGATCCCGGCTCCTTGAGGAATTCCACCTCCTCCGGCGTGCTCGTGCGGCCGAGGATGGCGTTGCGGTGGGGAAAGCGGCCGAAGCGCTCGATGATCGCGCGGTGGCGCTCGGCGTAGTCGATGGCGATGTCCGCCCCCACCCGGTCGCGGAACAGCGCGCAGGACAGCTTCTGGCTCTCCAGGTCCTCGTGGTGCTCGAAGGGCAGGTAGAGGAACATCCGCTCGTCGGGCGTGCACTCGTGATCGAAGCCCTGCTCCAGCGCGCGGCGGGCGACGGCGCGGGCCTTCCCGTCGGTGGCAAAGGCGCGCGGCGTCCCGCGGAACACGTTGCGCGGCACCTGGTCCAGCAGGATGCACAGCGCGATGCAGCCGTCCACGTCGTCCATCCAGTGGTCGAGCGCACCGGCCGCCGCCTTCTCGTGCGTCTCCAGCAGCGTGTCGGCGACCAGCCGGTCGAAGCTGTCCGACCGCTCGAACCAGTAGGTCTTGGTGCTTTCGTCGAACCAGAAGTCGATCACCTCGTCGATCAGCCTGTCGGCCATGCCGTCCTCCCGCAAAGCGGTTTCCACAAACAAACAGGGCGCCCGAAGGCGCCCTGTCCAGTCCTACACGCTCACGAAAGTGCCGATCAGTGGATCTTCGACCACAGTTGGCGCTTCGAAGCGTACATCAGGCCCGCGAAGACGAGCAGGAAGAGGATGACCTTCACGCCCATCTGCTTGCGCGCATCCAGGTGCGGCTCGGCGACGAAGGTCAGGAACGTCGCGACGTCCTTGGCCTGCTGCTCCACCGTCGCCTTGGTGCCGTCGGCGTAGGTCACGCCTTCCGGCTGCAGAATGTTCGGCATGCCGACCTGATGGCCCGGGAAGTACTTGTTGTAGTTCATCCCCGGCATCAGGTTGACCTCGGCCGGCGGATCCTCGAAGCCGGTGAGGAAGGCGTAGATGTAGTCCTCGAAGCCCTGGCGGGCCTTGGCCACCAGCGACAGGTCGGGCGGCAGCGCGCCGTTGTTGGCGGCCCGCGCGGCGTTGTCGTTGGGGAACGGCGAGGGGAAACGGTCGGCCGGGATGCCCGGACGCATGAACATCTCGCCGTTGTCGTTCGGGCCGGCCTGGACCTCGTAGCCGGCGGCCAGCGCCTTCAGCTCATCCTCGCCGAAGCCGATGCCGGCCAGCGTGCGGATCGGGACCAGCTTCATCGAGTGGCAGGCGGCGCAGACATCCTTGTAAATCTGGAAGCCGCGCTGCGCCGACGCCTTGTCGATGGTGCCGAACACGCCGGCGTGCGGCCAGCTCTGTTCGGGGATCTTGACGCCTTCGGACGCCTGGGCCGCGCCGGCGATGCCCAGAGCCAGGGCCGCCGACAGGATTGCAGTCTTCAGAGCGCGCATTATGCCTTCTCCATCGGCTTGGCATGGGCGCCGGCGGCCACGCGGCCACCGCCCTTGAGAACGGGTTCGCTGATGCTGGCCGGAAGCGGCGACGGACGTTCCAGCTTGCCGAGGATCGGCAGCAGGATCAGGAAGTGGAAGAAGTAGTAGGCCGTGGCGATCTGGCCGATCAGGATGTACGGCTGCTCCGCCGGACGCGAGCCGATGTAGCCCAGGACCAGCGAGTCGAACACCAGCACCCAGAAGAACTGGCGGTAGATCGGCCGGAACTTGCAGCTGCGCACGCGCGAGGTGTCGAGCCAGGGCAGGACGAACAGCACGGCGATGGCGCCGAACATGGCCAGCACGCCGCCCAGCTTGTCCGGAATGGCGCGCAGGATGGCGTAGAACGGCAGGAAGTACCACTCCGGCACGATGTGCGCCGGCGTCACCAGCGGG
>DASPIO010000003.1:0-7275 GCA_035629155.1 Azospirillum sp.
CCCTTCGCGGTTACGGTGATGCTGCTTCTGCTCGGCCTCGTGCCGCTGCGGATTCCGGCCTACACCGCCGTGGCCCCGTCGCTGACGCTGATGGCCGTCTATTACTGGACGATCCACCGGCCCGACCTGCTGCGCCCCGGCGCGGTGTTCGCGCTGGGCCTGCTGGAGGACCTGCTGAGCGGGGCTCCGCTCGGCCTCAACGCGCTGGTGATGGTGACGGCGCACTGGGTGGTGCTGACGCAGCGCCGGTTCTTCCTGGCCAGCACCTTCCCGCTGATGTGGTTCGGCTTCGCGCTCATCGTCTTCGGCGCCGCCATCATGGAATGGATGGTGTTCAGCGTGCTCAACACGACGCTGCTGCCGTTCCGCTCCATGTTCTTCCAGGCGCTGCTGACGCTGGCGCTGTTCCCCGCCTTCACGTGGCTGTTCGTCCGCGTGCACAGGGCGTTCCTGCCATGACGGAGGCGGCATGACGGGCTCCCGCGGCATGTCCGGTGATCGCGACACCGACCGCTACCGCACGCTGACGCGGCGGATGCTGGTGCTGGGCGGGCTGAAGGTCGGCCTGCTGTCCACGCTGGCCGGGCGCCTCTATTACCTGCAGGTCCTGCAGTCGCAGAAGTACACCATGCTGGCCGAGGAGAACCGGATCAGCCTGCGGCTGATCGCGCCGTCGCGCGGGCCGATCGTCGACCGCTTCGGCGTGCCGCTGGCGGTCAACCAGCAGAACTACCGCGTGGTCGTCACCGCCGAGCGCACGAAGAACGTGCCGGAGACGCTGGACAAGATCGCGCAGATCGTGCCGCTGACCGACGCCGACCGGCGGCGCGTGATGCGCGAGATCCACCGCAAGCGCCGCTTCGTGCCGGTCACCGTGCGCGAGAACCTGACGTGGGAGCAGGTCGCCACCATCGAGATGAACATCCCCGATCTGCCGGGGGCGTCCATCGACGTGGGCGAGATCCGCTATTACCCGTTCGGCGAGTCGACGGCGCACATCCTGGGCTACGTCGGCGCCGTCTCCGAGTCGGAGCTGAACGGCGACCCCGTGCTGTCGCTGCCCGGCTTTCGCATCGGCAAGAGCGGGCTGGAAAAGCACCACGAGAAGAGCCTGCGCGGCACCGCCGGCACCAGCCAGCTTGAGGTCAACGCGGTCGGCCGCGTCATCCGCGAGCTGTCGCGCGACGAGGGGCAGCCGGGCCGCGAAGTGCAGCTCACCATCGACATCGGCCTCCAGCAGTTCGCCCAGCAGCGCCTGGCGAAGGAGCAGAGTGCCGCCTGCGTGGTGATGGACGTGCACACGGGGGCGATCTACGCGCTGGCCTCGCACCCCAGCTACGACCCCAACCAGTTCACCATGGGCATCAGCGCGGAGCTGTGGGAGGACCTGCTGTCCAACCCCACCACGCCGCTGAGCAACAAGGCGGTGGCCGGCCAGTACCCGCCGGGCTCCACCTTCAAGATGGTCACCGCGCTGGCCGCGCTCGAATCGGGCATCGTCAACAGCCGCTTCTCGGTGTTCTGCCCCGGCCACTACGACTTCGGCGACCACCGCTTCCACTGCTGGAAGAAGGGCGGGCACGGCACCGTCGACATGGTGGGGGCGCTGCGCCACTCCTGCGACACGTTCTTCTACGAGGTGTCGCGCCGCGTCGGCATCGACCGCATCGCCGAGATGGGCAAGCGCCTGGGCCTGGGCCAGCCGTCCGGCCTCGACCTGCCGCACGAGCGGCCGGGCGTCATGCCCTCCACCGAGTGGAAGAAGGCGACGATCGGCAAGGGCTGGGCGCAGGGCGAGACGCTGATCGCCTCGATCGGCCAGGGCTACGTGCTGGCCACCCCACTGCAGCTCGCCACCATGTCCTGCCGGCTGGCCAACGGCGGCCACGCGGTGAAGCCGCACCTGACCAAGCAGATCAAGGGCGGCGCGCACGAGACGACGGTGTGGCCGTCGATCGGCGTGAAGAAGGAGCACCTGGAGGTCATCGTCCGCGGCATGACCGAGGTGGTGAACGCGCCCAACGGCACCGCCTTCAAGGCGCGCATCACCGAGGCGGGGTTCGAGATGGCCGGCAAGACCGGCAGCGCCCAGGTGCGCCGCATCTCCATGGCCGAGCGCAACACCGGCGTGAAGAAGAACGAGGACCTGCCCTGGCGCGAGCGCGACCACGCGCTGTTCGTCGCCTTCGCGCCGGTGCACGCGCCGCGCTACGCCATCGGCGTGATCGTCGAGCACGGCGGCGGCGGCTCCGCGGTGGCGGCACCGGTCGCCCGCGACATCCTGCTGGAGTGTCAGAAGCGCGATCCCGGCCGCTCGGCGGTGGCCGACGTGGCGCCCGCCGCCCCGGACGGGCCGCGCGGCTGAGCCTCGCAAAACTCTGAGGCTGACCGGCGGTTTTGGGTGGACAAGGGGAGTCGGCTTCGCTATACAGCGGGCCTCGCCGGACGGAACGGCCGGCGGGGCGAAGAGATGGGCGCATAGCTCAGTTGGTAGAGCAGCTGACTCTTAATCAGCGGGTCCAAGGTTCGAGTCCTTGTGCGCCCACCATCTCTTCCCACGGGTGTTCGGGCGCATAGCTCAGTTGGTAGAGCAGCTGACTCTTAATCAGCGGGTCCAAGGTTCGAGTCCTTGTGCGCCCACCATTCCCACCGAACACCGTATGCACGTCGGGGCCGCCGCAAGGCGGCCTTCGTGCGTTGTGGGGCGTGGTGATGGTCGTGGGCTTTCGTGGATTGGGTTGAGCGCCGACGAAAACCCAACCTACCGGCGCCGTCGCGAATCGCATGTCGTAAAAAAGCGAAAGCGCCGTCGGGCGGGACCCTGCGGCGCTTTGTCGCATGTGCGGCGATGGAAGTCGGGCCGGCAGTCTTACTCGGCGGCTCCGCTCATCATGCGCGGGCGCGCCGGGGCGGCGGCGCCGCGATAGTCCTGCAGGCGCGTGGCGCGCAAACCGCGCACGCCGTGGCTGTCGATCAGCCGCTGCCAGGACAGGAATTCCTCCACCGACAGGGTGTAGCGGCGGCACGCTTCCTCGAGGCTGATCAGCCCCGAGCGCACACCGGCCACGACCTCAGCCTTACGCCGCATGACCCAGCGCTTGGTGTCCGGCGGCGGCAGATCGTCTTCCGTCATCGGCCGCCCTCCGGGACCGATGACCGACGCGCCACCGGAGCCGTCGTCGTCAAGTTCGGTATCGCGAGATGACATGCGCGGACGCTCCATCCACCACTGCAAGTTCCTGTCACGGCGTCGCAGTGTAACCAGGGGCACTTAAAAAATGCCTAATCGATTGGGTTAATGCTTTAGGCATGAAATGATGGGCTCCAGACACGGAAAGGCCTCCGCCGGCACCATGCAGGGGAGGCCCAAAGACCGTGGCGAGACCGTGTCCGGGGGAGGAGGGATCAGCGCACCGACTCGATGTCCGACCAGGGCAGCGACTTGCCGTTCACGTTCAGCAGCATTTCGCCGTCCTTGCTGTTGTCGATGCCGCCGACGGTGCCGAACGTGTAGCTCTTGGTCTTGACGATGTCGTCCGTGGTCTCGCCCTTGGGCGCGATGTTGAGCTTGTAGGTGCCCGGCTGCACGGTTTTGCCCTGGTCATCCTTGAAGTCCCAGTTGACCACGTGGCGCGTGCCGGCGGTGGTCTCGCCCTTCATCGAGCGGACGATGCGCCCGGCGCTGTCCAGGATGTCGACGCGCGTCGCCTTGGACGCGGTCTCCAGCTCGTAGCCGAGCGGGGCGGCGGTCATCCCCTCGGCGTACTGGAACTCGTCGCCTTCATAGACGACCGTGCGGCCGAGGTAGGCGAGCTGGGTCGAGGCCGACCCCGACTGCTGGAGCTTCAGCAGCTTGTCCAGCCGGCTGTTGGTGCCGATGTTCTGCTCGACGTTGGCGAACTGCACCAACTGCTGCGTCATCTCGTTGGTGTCCATCGGCTTGGTCGGGTCCTGGTTCTGCATCTGGGTGGTCAGCAGGCGCAGGAAGTTGTTGAAGTTGTCGCCGATGCCCTTCAACGCCACGTCGGTCTTCACCTCGTCCGCCGTCTTGGCGGTCTTGGGGTTCGAGTCCGTCTTCTCGGGCGTCTTGGTCTGGGTGTTCTTCAGCGTGCCCCACGGGGTGAGGGTGCTGTTGCTGTCGGCGGCGGTGGAAACGGCCATGGTCGTGGTCCTTTATGCGTTCGCGGCGGATCGGCGTTCCGGGATCAAGTCCGGGGACGGTCACACGCGAAAATCGACGCGCCCGGGGGCGAGGGTGAGGGCATAGGCGGCGACCGCGTCGGCCGGATCCTCCTCGGCGCCGGCGAAGCCGCGGCCGCGCCGGCCCGATCCGGACCCGTTGCCGCCGTCACCGGCGGAGGGGTTGCCGTCGCCGCGCAGGCTGAAGCTGAGGCTGCCGGAGTCGGCCTTCACGCCGGCGTCCTGCAAGGCCTTCTCCAGCGAGCGGGCGTCGCGCTGCAGCAGTTCCAGCGTCTGCGGCTTGTCCACGGCGATCACCGCCTGGACGCGGCCGTCCTGCTGGAACTCCAGCTTGATCTCGATGCGGCCCAGCTCGTCCGGGCGCAGATTGATGGTGAACTGGTCGTTGCCTTCCCGAACGTTCTTCTGGACGTGCACCGCCAACTGGTCGGGAACGCCCATCGGCATGTGCGCGCCGCGCGACGGGCGCAACGTGGCGAGCGGCTGGGTGGCGTCGGCGCCGGCCGGGCCCTTGGCGACGTCCAGCCCGGCGAGCGCGGCGTGGTTGAGATCGCCGGCCGCGTGCTCGGTCCGGGCGGCGGTGCCGGTCGCGCCGACCGCGTCGACGGCGGCGGCCGTCGCTTCGGCGGCAGCGGCGGACGTGGCCGGCTTCAGGGCCTCGGCGGCGTCGGGCTTGCCGGCGGCGGCCTGGGCTGCCTGAACGGTGGCCTGCGCGTTGGGCTGGGTCTGCCCCTGGTTCTGCGGCTGGCCCTCGCCCTGCGCACCGGCGTCGCCGTTGCCCTTGGCGGAGGTCCTGTCGGCGCCCTTGCGCTCGTCGGCGGCGGCGATCAGGTCGGCCATGTCGTCGGGCAGCTCGAACGCGTTGTCGGTCGGCAGCGCCTCTCCGCCCGTCGTGCCGCCCGTCGTGCCGTCCTGCGCGGCGGCCTGTGCGCCGGCGGCCTTCGCCGCCTCGTCGCTGGCCTCGCCGGCCTTGCCCGCCGGTCCGGTGGTGGCGTCCTGCGCGGCCTTCAGCATCTCATCCGGTGTGGCCGGGGCGGCGGGGCCCTGGCCGGTCGCCGTCGCGGCGCCGACGGTCGGCGCGTCGGCCGCCTCGGCCGTGATCTCGCCGTCGAGCCCGTCGACCTGCACCTGCGCCAGACCGCTGAGCGCGGTCATCGTCAGTTCCGAATCCTCGGTGATGACCTGCACGGTGGTCTCGGTGATCGTCACTTCGGCCTCGATCACCACCAGCTCGTCGCCGTCCCCGGCGGCGGTCGCATCGGCGGCATCGGCGGCATCGGTGGCCTCGGCGGTTTGGAGCGCGGCGTCCTCGCCGGTATCGGCGGCCGGGTCCTTGCCGGCGTCGGCGGCGTCGGCGTTGGCGTTGGCCTTGTCCGTCGTGGCCGGCCGGCTCTCCCCGGCCGTCTGGGCGGTCTTGTCGGCCGTGTCGGTCTTGTCGGCGCCCTTTGCCTTGGTCTTCCGCACCGCCGCGTCGTCCGCGCGCGCGGCGTCACGGACGGTCGGGTCCTTGGCCTCCGTCCGATCGTCGGTGCGGGTGTCCTTGGTGCGGGTGTCGTCGGCGCGGGTGTCGTTGGCGGCGTGTGCCCCGGCGGCGCGCGGGGAAGGGGAGGCGGCGGGCTCGGCGCGCGGCGGCTGCGGCTTGGCGGCGGGGCGGGCCGGCGCGCGGGGCCGCTCGGCCTGTGCCGCGCGCTGCTCCTCGCGCTTGCGCTCCATGGCGTCGTTCATCAGCCGGTTCATCATCTTGGCGAACTCGTCATCCTTGCCGCCCGCCTGGCCCGCGGTGTTCGGGGCGAGCTGGTCGAGCAGGGAGAGCGGGGCGGATGACAGGATGTCCATGGCACGCGGTCCTTGACTGAAAGGGCGGCTGAAAGGGCGACAGGGGTTTTGCAACTCCCGGGCCAAGTGCCGCGTGGCTCGCCGGTTGGGTTGAGCGCCCCCGCGCCGTCCCGTGCTGGGCAGATCCGGCCGGCGGGCGGCAATTTCCGCCGGGTGCCGTGGCCGATCTTGCCGGGAGCCGCGAAAAGAAACGGGCCGCGCGAGGCGGCCCGAAGTTTTTTGGATGGATGGAGGGTACCTACGAGAACTGAAAGCGGAACCTAGAGCTTCGTGTTGAGCGTCGCCGCGGTGGAGGGGCCGTGCCGGGGCGGGCCATAGCCGCGCGGCGGCGTGGCGCCGGGGCGTGTCGGCGTCGGGCCGTAGGCGACGCCAGGCTGCGTCTGGCGGGCGCGGTTGACGGCGGCGACGACGGTGTCGACCACCAGTTGCTGGGCGTCCTCGCGCAGGCGCAGCGTGGCGGCGTTGGCGCCGGCGCTGAGGTACAGCGCGTGGGTCGCCTCCTTCAGGCGCTCCTTCACCGGGGCGGGCAGCTTCGCCATGCCGTCCGGGTCGATGCGCAGCAGGCGCGAGACCTCCTCGTACACCAGCACCATCGGCTGCTTGTCCTTGGCCATCCGGGCCAGTTCGGCCGCCGGGCGGCGCTGGCGGATGGCCGCCGTCTCGCCGTCCAGGTGTGCGGCCAGCCGCTCCATCAACGCGATCAGCGCGGTGGCGCGCTCCTCGGCGGTTTTCGGCAGGTTGGCGGGGGCGCTCTTCGGCTTCTCCTGGGGGAAGCGGACGTCAACCTTGTCCATGGTTCATCTCCTGTGCCCGCAGCAGCTCGCGGTAGACCGAATCGGCCAGCCCGAAGCCGCCGCGCCGGTTGACCTGCTTGGCGTATTCCTGGGTCAGCATGGAACGGAACATGTCCTCTCCATGGCCGCCGCCGAACGTGTCGTCGACCTCGATGCCCTCGAACAGCGGCGTCAGCATCTGGCCGATGAAGACTTCCTCGAACTCGCTGGCCTTCTTGCGCAGGGTCTCGCGCGTCGCCGCGTCGACCTTGCTTTCGTCGGCGGCGCCGGTGCCGGCGGCGCGGCGCATGGCGTCGGCGGAGATCGGCAGGCGGGGGGCCGGAAGGCTCGCGTACGAGCCGGCGTGGGAGAGGGCGGTTTCCATCAGATCACCTCGATCTCGGCTTGCAGGGCACCGGCCGCCTTGATCGACTGGAGGATGGCGATCATGTCGCGCGGGCCCACT
>DASPIO010000004.1:0-26024 GCA_035629155.1 Azospirillum sp.
GCTGGCCACGCCGATGCTGCTGGTGCTGGTGATGGTCGAGGCGACCGACCTGATGTTCGCGCTGGACAGCGTGCCGGCCATCTTCGCGGTGACCAGCGACCCGTTCATCGTCTACACCTCCAACGTCTTCGCCATCCTGGGGCTGCGTTCGCTGTACTTCGCGCTGTCGGGCATCATCCACCGCTTCGCCTACCTGAAGTACGGCCTGTCGCTGGTGCTGGTGTTCATCGGCACGAAGATGGTGCTGATCGACGTCTGGAAGGTGCCCACCGCGCTGGCGCTCGGCGTCACCGCCACGCTGATCGGCGGCTCGGTCCTGCTGTCGCTGATCAAGACCCGCCCGGAGACCACCGGCGACAAGCTGCCGAGCCGCGCCATAACGCAGGAGGGCACGGCCGACTGATCCCCGACCGCCCTTTCGCCCATACCAAAAACCGACCGGCGCCCGCGTGCACGCGGGCGCCGTCAACGGCTTGAACCCGCAGGAGGACTTGCATGTTCGACCAGTACCCGAACCAGAACCGATGGGGCACGGCCGCCCCCACCATCGATCGTGCGGCCTTCGACATGGGCCTGCGGCAGCACATGCTGCGGGTCTACAACTACATGATGCTGGGCCTCGCCATCACCGGCGTGGTCGCCTTCCTGGTGTCCAGCACCCCGGCGCTGTACGTGCCGATCTTCACGACGCCGCTGAAGTGGGTGGTCATGCTGGCCCCGCTGGGCTTCATCATGGTGCTGTCCTGGCGCTTCCAGAGCATGTCCGTGGGCGCCTTGCAGGCGACCTTCTGGGCGTTCTGCGCCGTCATGGGCGTGTCCATGGCGTCGATCTTCCTGGTCTTCACCGGCGCCAGCATCGCGCGCGTCTTCTTCATCACCGCGGCGACTTTCGCGGCCATGAGCCTGTGGGGCTACACCACCAAGGCCGACCTCTCGAAGATGGGGGCGTTCCTGATGATGGGCCTGATCGGCATCGTCATCGCCAGCCTCGTCAACATCTTCGTCGGCTCCTCGGCGCTGCAGTTCGCCATCTCGGTCATCGGCGTGCTGGTCTTCACCGGCCTCACCGCCTATGACACGCAGCGCATCAAGGAGGAGTACGCCGAGGGCTACGGCCATGAGGCCAACATGAAGCTGGCGGTCATGGGTGCCCTGGGCCTGTACCTGAACTTCATCAACCTGTTCCAGATGCTGCTCCAGCTCATGGGCCAGCGCGAGGAGTAAGTCGGAGCGGGGGACCGGCCGCCGGCCTTGCCGGTCCCCCGCCTCCTTCCTTTCCGGTCACGACTCCCTTGTTCTTTTCGCTGCGCGCGCGAGCGTGTACGGTGTGGCCCGTGCCCCCGCCGGGCACGCGGTGAGACGCGTCAGCCAAAGCGAAAAAGCAAGAACCGCCGAGTATCGACCCAGGAAGGAATCAGCAGACATGGTCACGGAACGCATTCAGGCCGGCGGCTTGCAGGTCGCCGCCGAACTTCACCGCTTCATCGAGGACGAGGCCCTGCCGGGCACCGGCGTGTCTTCGCAGCAGTTCTGGTCGGCGTTCGACGCCATCCTCCACGATCTGGCCCCGCGCAACCGTGCGCTGCTCGCCAAGCGCGACGAACTGCAGGCCAAGATCGACGAGTACTACCGCGCCCAGCGCGGCAAGCCGGCCGACCACGCCGGCTACAAGCGGTTCCTGCAGGACATCGGCTATCTGCTGCCGGAAGGTCCGGACTTCTCCGTGACCACGGCCAACGTCGATCCCGAGATTTCCACCATCGCCGGCCCGCAGCTGGTGGTGCCGGTGATGAACGCGCGCTATGCGCTGAACGCCGCCAACGCGCGCTGGGGCAGCCTGTACGACGCGCTGTACGGCACCGACGCCATCCCCGACGCCGACGGCGCGGAGCGCGGAGCGGGCTACAACCCGAAGCGCGGTGAGAAGGTCATCGCCTATGCCCGCGGCGTGCTCGACCGCGCCGCCCCGCTGGCCGAGGGCAGCCACGCCGAGTCGACCGGCTACGCCATCGACGGCGGTGCCCTGCGCGTCACGCTGAAGGACGGCCGCACCGTGGCCCTGGCACAGCCGGAGAAGTTCGCCGGCTACACCGGCGAGGTGGCGGCGCCGAAGTCGATCCTGCTCGCCAACAACGGCCTGCACCTGGAGATCCGCATCGACCGCGCCCACGCCATCGGCAAGACCGACCCGGCGGGCGTGGCCGACCTGATCGTCGAATCGGCGCTGACCACCATCATGGACTGCGAGGATTCGGTGGCCGCCGTGGACGCCGCCGACAAGGTGCTGGTCTACCGCAACTGGCTCGGCCTGATGCGCGGCGACCTGACCGCGACCTTTCCCAAGGGCAACGGCACCGTCGAGCGTCACCTGAACCCCGACCGCACCTACACCATGCCGGACGGCGGCACGCTGACGCTGCACGGCCGCGCGCTGATGCTGGTGCGCAACGTCGGCCACCTGATGACCAACGACGCCATCCTGCTGAAGGACGGCACGGAGGCGCCGGAAGGCATCCTGGACGGCATGATCACCTCGATGATCGCGCTGCACGACCTGAAGGGCACCGGCAAGCTGCGCAACAGCCGCACCGGCTCGGTCTACATCGTCAAGCCGAAGATGCACGGGCCCGAGGAAGTGGCCTTCGCCAACGAGCTGTTCGGCCGCGTCGAGGACGCGCTGGGCATGGCGCGCAACACCCTGAAGATGGGCATCATGGACGAGGAGCGCCGCACCACGGTGAACCTCAAGGAGGCCATCCGCGCGGCGTCGGAGCGCGTGGTGTTCATCAACACCGGCTTCCTCGACCGCACCGGCGACGAGATCCACACCGCCATGGAGGCCGGCCCGGTCATCCGCAAGGCCGAGATCAAGAACGCCGCCTGGATCAAGGCGTACGAGGACTGGAACGTCGACACCGGCCTGCTGTGCGGCCTGAAGGGTCGGGCGCAGATCGGCAAGGGCATGTGGGCCATGCCGGACCTGATGGCCGAGATGCTGAAGCAGAAGATCGCCCATCCGCGCGCCGGCGCCAACACGGCCTGGGTGCCGTCGCCCACGGCCGCTACGCTGCACGCGCTGCACTACCACGAGGTGGACGTGGCATCCCGGCAGGCCGAACTGGCCAGCCGCACGCGCGCCAGCCTGGACGACATCCTCACCATCCCGATGGCCGACCGCGCCAACTGGTCGGAAGAGGAGATCCAGCAGGAGTTGGACAACAACGCCCAGGGCATCCTCGGCTATGTCGTGCGCTGGATCGACCAGGGGGTGGGCTGCTCCAAGGTGCCGGACATCAACAACGTCGGGCTGATGGAAGACCGGGCCACGCTGCGCATCTCCAGCCAGCACATGGCCAACTGGCTGCACCACGGCATCTGCACCGAGGCGCAGGTCATGGAGACCATGAAGCGCATGGCGGTGGTGGTGGACACCCAGAACGCCGGCGATCCGCTGTACCGCCCGATGGCCCCGAACTACGACCGGAGCGTGGCCTTCCAGGCCGCGTGCGACCTCGTGTTCAAGGGCCGCGAGCAGCCGAACGGCTACACCGAACCCGTCCTGCACCGCCGCCGCATCGAGGCGAAGGCGCGGGGCTGACGGTTTGTATCGACGTTGGGTTTTCGCTGTGCTCAACCCAACCTACGAGGGATCCGTAGGTTGGGTTGAGGCCAGAGCCGAAAACCCAACGGCCGGCACGTTTCACTACGCCCCGAACAGTGCGTCCCGCACGGCGACGAGGTGCATCTTCACCGCGTCGCGTGCGGCCGCCGGGTCGCGCGTCTTCATGGCGGCGACGATCGCGCGGTGGTGCGCCTCATAGGACTGCCGGCGCTCCGGCGTCAGGCTGCGTTCCTTGAGGCGGCCCCACTCGGCGCGGTCGCGGATGCGGTTCAGCACCGTGTAGAACGCGTCCAGCAGGTCGTTGCGGCAGGTGGCGACGATGGCCCGGTGCAGCGCGCCGTCCCAGTGCTCGAACTCGGCGATGCTGCGCGCCGCTTCGGATTCCCGCAGGCAGCGGTCGAATTCCGCGAAGTCGGACAGCGTGGCGCGGCCGACGGCCAGTTCGGCCACCGGCGGCTCCAGCAGGATGCGCACCTCCATCACCTGCGACGGGCTGGCGTTCAGGAAGCCGGCGGGCAGCATTTGCGGCACCCCGTCCGCCATGGTGACGGCCAGCCCGTCCGCCGCCCCCCCGTCCACCAGAAAGGTCCCGCGCCCGACGCCGCGGGCGATGCGCCCCTCCGCCTCCAGCATGTCCAGCGCGCGGCGCACGGTGTTGCGCGCCAGTCCCAGCGATTGCGCCAGGTCGCGCTCGGTCGGCAACTGCTCTCCCGGACGCCAGAGGCCGCAGGCGATGGAGCGTTGCAAATGGTCGTAGGCGACCTGCGCCCGCCCCAGCGTGTCGAGCGGCTTCGCGTCGGCCCTGATGAGCGGCTTGGTGATGAGCGGCTTGGTCATGGCGCCGGCCCCGGTTGCGCGCCTGGGGCGCACCAATGTGAACCATACGACCGGCCGCGGCACCGCGCCAATCTGCTCGATTGGTATACGAACAATCTGCCCAACGGCTAATTGACCGAGCAAACCACTCAGGATCACGATGGACCAGCGATGAGGCGATTTTGGACCGATAAGGTTCACCAACAAAGAAGGCTCAGCCGATGAAGCTGGCGACGGTTCAGGGAGAGGGGGGGGCGCAGGTCGCGCTGGTCGACGACAGCGAGGGACGTGTGTGGCTGGTGGAGCCGCCGGCCTGGGCGCCGACGCCGTTCGGCATGGCGGACGTGATCCGCGGCTGGCGCGACCTGCGGGACGCGTTGGTGCGCAAGGGGCCGGGCCTCCCGCTGTCGGAGGTGGAACTGCTGGCGCCGATCCCGCAGCCGCGGCGCAACCTGATGTGTGTCGGCAAGAACTACCACGACCACGCGCACGAGTTCACCCGCTCCGGCTTCGACAGCAGCGCCAGGGGTGCGGCGGACGCCATCCCGGAGCATCCCATCGTCTTCACCAAGCTGCCGGAAACCGTGGTCGGGCCGGGTGCCGCGATCCGCTACCCGCACGGGGTCAGCGACCAGATCGACTACGAGGTGGAACTGGTGGTGGTGATCGGCCGCGCCGGGCGCGACATCCCGAAGGACGCGGCGATGGACCACGTCTTCGGCTACACCATCGCCAACGACGTGACGGCGCGCGACATCCAGGCCAAGCACAAGCAGTGGTTCCTGGGCAAGTCGATCGACACATTCTGTCCGCTGGGCCCGTGGATCGCCACCGCCGACGAGATCGACCTTGCCGACACGCCGGTGCGCTGCTGGGTGAACGGGGAACTGCGGCAGAACTCCAACACCCGCGACCTGATCTTCGACGTCCCGACGCTGATCGAGACCGTGTCGCGCGGCATCACCTTGCAGCCCGGCGACCTGATCCTGACCGGCACGCCGGCCGGCGTGGGCCTGGGCTTCACGCCGCCCAAGTTCCTCAAGCCCGGTGACCGGGTGAAGCTGGAGATCGGCGGCATCGGCGTGCTGGAAAACCCGGTGGAGGGCTGACGCCATGGCGACCGTGACGGTCGACCGCATGGCGGTCGAGGTGGACGGGCAGGGCGACGCGGTGCTGATGATCCACGGCCTGGGCGGCACGTCCAACACCTGGGTGCCGCAGGCGATGGCGCTGGGCAGCCGCCACCGCCTGATCCGGCCGGACCTGCCGGGGTCGGGGCGGTCGAGGACGCCGGAAGGCCCGCTGTCCATCGGCCTGTTCGTGGCCGGCATGGCGAAGGTCTGCCACGTGCTGGGCATCGAGCGGGCGCACGTCGTCGGCCACTCGCTGGGCACCATCGTGGCGCAGCATCTGGCCGTCGAGCACCCGAACCTCGTGCGCTCGCTCACCCTCTACGGCCCGCTCATGGCGCCGGCCGACGCCGGGCGGCAGGGCTTGCGCGACCGGGCCGGCAAGGCACGGGACGAGGGCATGCAGCCGATCGCCGACGCCATCGTGCAGGGGTCGCTGTCCAACGACACGCGAACCAACCAGCCGGCCGTGGCCGCCTTCGTGCGGGAATCGGTGATGCGCCAGGACCCGGAGGGCTACGCCAGGACCTGCGAGGCGCTGGCCGGGGCGGAGGCCGCCGATCCCGCGCGCATCCGGGCGCGCACCGTGCTGATCGCCGGGGACGAGGACGCGGTGGCCCCCGCCTCGGTGGCGCGGACGATCGCCGACCGCATGAACGGGGCGGCCAGCGTGCGCGTGCTCAACCGCTGCGGCCACTGGATCCCGCTGGAGCGGGCCGCCGACGGCACCACGATCCTGAGCGAGGCCCTGATGGCCCGCGGCTAGACACCACCGCCGGAACCAAGGCCGCGAAGATGGCCCCAAAGAAAGATGGGCGGCGGTTTTAGGGAGGACACCGATGGCGAACGTTCTCGTGACGAACGTGCGCATTCTCGACGGCACGGGCGAATACCCTTACACCGGCGAGGTGCTGATCCAGGGCAACCGCATCCGCCGCGTGGCGCGCGGCCTGCGCAGCCTTCCCACCGTGGGCGCCACGGTCATCGACGGCGCGGGCGCCACGCTGATGCCCGGCATGACCGAGGCGCACACCCACTTTTCCTGGAACGACCAGCCGGACCTGGAATCCATCCAGCGCATGCCGCCGGAGGAGCACACGCTGTGGGCCGCCAAGGTGGCGCGGGCCTACATCGACAGCGGCTTCACCTCCTGCGTCGGCGCGGCGGCCGCCAAGCCGCGCCTGGACGTGGTGATCCGCAACGCCATCAACTCCGGTCTGGTGCCCGGTCCGCGCTACCTTGCCAACGGGCAGGAGATCGCCACGACGGGCGGCCTGGGCGACACGTCCCCGCCGCACATCCCGGTGCCCGAGTTGAGCTTCGGCTGCGTCGTCAGCGGGCCGGAGGAGATCCGGCGCGCCGTGCGCACGTTCATCAAGTACGGCGTCGACCTTCTGAAGCTCAACATATCCGGCGAGGAGATCGCCGGCGTGGCGGCCGAGGAAACGCCCATGTGCGACGACGAGGTCGCCATGGCGGTGAGCGAGGCGCATCGCCGGGGAAAGCGGGTGTGCGCCCACGCGCGCTCGGCGGAATCGGTGAAGATGTGCGTCCGCCACGGCGTCGACATCATCTATCACGCCTCCTACGCCGACGAGGAGGCGTTGGACATGCTGGAGGCCGCCAAGCACAAGCACTTCGTCGCGCCCGCCCTGGCATGGCTGATCCGTACCGGCCGCGACGCCGCCGACTGGGGCATCAGGCCGGACAGCCCGCTTGCCATCAAGTACCAGCGCGAGGCGGAAATCGCCTGCGAGACCATGCGCAAGATGCTGAAGCGCGGCATCCGCGTGCTGCCCGGCGGCGACTACGGCTTCGCCTGGATCCCGCACGGCACCAACGCCAAGGACCTGGAGTATTTCGTCGAGCACTGCGGCTTCTCGCCCATGGAGGCCATCGTCTCCACCACGAAGTGGGGCGGCGAGATCATGGGGCGGCCGGGCGAACTGGGGCAGGTCAAGGAAGGCTATCTGGCCGACCTGATCCTTGTGGACGGTGATCCGGTGGCGAACATCCGCATTCTCCAGGACCGCTCGCGCCTGCTGTTCATCATGAAGGACGGCGAGTTCCACAAGGCGCCCGAGGTTGGCCAGCAACGCGCGCGCTTCGGGGTGGTGGCGTGAAGCAATTCATCCTCACCACGCTCAACGGCCTGACGCTGGGCGCCCTGTACTTCCTGGTTGCCAGCGGCTTCACGCTGGTGTTCGGGCTGATGCGCAACGTCAACCTCGCGCACGGGGCGCTCTATCTGCTGGGTGCCTACGTCGGCTGGACGGTGGCGGACAAGACGGACTACTGGCTGCTGGGCGTCGCCGCAGGGTTCGCGGCGACCGCGGTCCTCGGCCTCGCCTTCCAGTTGCTGATCTTCCGGCGCATGGAGGGGCAGGACCTGCGCCAGACCATGGTGACCATCGGCATCGCCATCGTGCTGGCCGACCTGATGCTGTGGGTGTGGGGTGGGGAGACCTACCAGTTCACCCCGCCCGAGGTCATCGACGGCTCCGTGGCGCTGCCGTTCACGCCGAACTGGCGCTACCCGACCTACCGCGTGGCGCTGTTGCTGGCGGCCATCGCCATCGGGATCGGGCTGTGGCTGTTCCTCAACCGCACCAAGGTGGGGATGATGATCCGCGCCGGGGTGGACGACCGTGCCATGCTGGCGGCCAGCGGCATCAACGTGCAGCGCGTCTTCGCCGTCACCTTCATGGTGGGCGCCGGGCTGGCCGGCTTCGCGGGCGTGGTCGGCGGCACGGCGCTGTCCATCGCACCAGGGGAGGACGTGCGCTACCTGCTGGCGTCCCTCATCGTCGTCATCGTCGGGGGCTTGGGCAGCATCTCCGGCGCCGCCGTCGGCGCGCTGATCATCGGGCTGGCCGAGCAATACGGGCTCGCCTACTCGCCCACCTACGGAGCGGTCTACACCTTCCTGATCCTGGTGGCGGCGCTGGCGCTGCGGCCGCAGGGGCTGATGGGGCGGCGGGCATGACGATCGCCATCAACGACCCCACCATCGGCACCCCCGCCAACGCGGCGCTCCACGGGCGGATCGCCCGGTACGCGGTGCTGGGGCTGGCCCTGCTGATCTATCCGCTGGTGGCCGGCGACTTCTGGGTGGTGCAGATCGGCGCGCAGGCGCTGTTCATGGGCACCATCGCGCTGTCGCTGATGTGGCTGGGCGGCTATGGCGGCATGGTCAGTCTGGCGCAGCTCACCTTCGCCGGGGTGGCCGGCTACATGCTGGCGCTGTTCGGCGCGTCCAACCATCCGGAGCTGTCGCTGGGCTGGCCCTGGTGGGCGGCGCTGCCGGTGGCGCTGCTGATCGCCACGGCCTTCGCCACGCTGACCGGCATGCTGGCGGCGCGGACGGAGGGTATCTACACCATCATGATCACGCTGGCGATCGCGGTGGCCTTCTCGCTGTTCTGCCGGCAGAACTACGCGCTGTTCAATGGCTTCTCCGGCTTCGCCGGGCTGGCGCCGCCGGTCTTGCGGGGTGTGGACCTGCGCGCACCGCTGCCCTTCTACTACCTGTGCCTGGCCTTCGCGGCGGGGGCCTACGCGGGGGTCGTCTACGTCACGCGCTCCACCTTCGGGCTGGCCTTGCAGGCAGTGCGCGACAACCCGCGGCGCATGCACGCCATCGGCTTCAACGTGTACGCCCACCGAGTGGCGGCCTACGCCATGTCGGGGCTGCTGGCGGCGATCGGCGGCGTGCTGCTGGTGTGGTTCAACGGCCGCATCTCACCGGATTCCATCGACGCCGGGCCCAGCATCAACGTGCTGGTCATGGCCGTCCTGGGCGGCATGGTGCACCCGATCGGCCCGTACGTCGGGGCACTCGCCTTCATCCTGCTGCAGAACTTCGCCGTCGACCTGATCGACCCCGAGCGGTTCAACCTGGTCATCGGCGTCGCCTTCCTGGTCATCGTGCTGGCGTCCCCCGACGGGCTGGTCGGGCTGTGGCGCCGGGTGTTCCGCAAGCGCTCTTAACAAAGACGCGGCCGAGGGCGGCCGCGGCCATAAGGGAGGGACCAATGAGGACGTTCAAGAGTGCGCCGTTCGGGGGTGCGCTGATCGCCGCGACGATGCTCTCCGCCCTCGCCGCAGGGCCGGCGGCGGCGCAGGACACCATCAAGGTCGGCGGTCTCGCCACCCTGGAAGGCGCCTTCGCCGTCATGGGCCAGGACAGCATGCGCGGCCTGGAGATGGCGCTGAAGGAATCCAACTACATGGCCGGCGGTAAGAAGATCGAGCTGATCAAGGGCTCCTCCGACGCCAAGCCGGACAACGCCATCAAGGCGGCGCGCAAGCTGGTGGAGCAGGACGGGGTGCAGATCCTCATCGGGCCGCTGTCCGGCTCCGAGGGCGTGGCCATGCGCGACTACGCCAAGACGCACCCGGAGGTCACCTTCATCAACGGTTCCTCGGCGGCGCAGGAGACGACGCTGAAGGACCCCGCCCCCAACTTCTTCCGCTTCTCCACCGACGGCGTGCAGTGGCAGGCCGGGTTGGGCGAGCATGCGTTCAAGACCAAGGGCTACAAGAAGGTCGCCGTCGTCGCCGAGGACTACAGCTTCCCATACAGCCAGGTGATGGGCTTCATGGTCGATTACTGCAAGGCGGGCGGCAAGGTGGTCGACAAGTTCTGGGTGCCGATCGGCAACAAGGACTACAGCTCCGTCATCGCCAAGATCCCCGACAACGTCGACGCCGTGTACGTGGCGCTGGGCGGGGCGGACGCCATCAACTTCCTGACGCAGTACGAGCAGTCCGGTGGCGACAAGCCGATGGTCGCCGGCTCCATCACCGTGGACCAGACCGTGCTGGGCGCCAAGGGCAAGCAGCGCAGCCATCTGATCGGCACGCCGTCCGCCGGCCCGATCGCCGACACCTGGGACGATCCCAAGTGGAAGCAGTTCGTCGCCGACTACAAGAAGAACTTCCCGGACGGGCTGCCGTCGCCGTCGCTGTTCATGCATGCTTATTACCTGGCTGGCAAGGCGATGATCACGGCCCTTGATCAGGTGAAGGGCGACCTGTCCGACAACCAGAAGAGCTTCCAGGCGGCGCTGGCCAAGCTGCAGCTCGACACGCCCACCGGCAAGGTCAGCCTCGACAAGAACCGGCAGGCCATCGCCGACATCTTCCTGACCGAGGTGGTGGAAGGGCCGGACGGCAAGCTGATGAACAAGGTGGTCCGCGTCATCCCGCAGGTGACCCAGACCCTGGGCATGCCGGAAGCCGAGTTCGTGAAGATGGGCCCGGCCAGCCGCGACAACCCGGATTGCCGGTGACGTGACGCACCCCCCTCCCTCCAGGGAGAGGGGGACGCCGAAGGCGTCGGGTGAGGGTAGCGCAAGGATCCTTGCGCTTACCCTCACCCCGACCCTCCCCCGGGGGGAGGGGGAAAGGAACGCATGGAACGAGCCGAACGCCTGAAGGGCATCACCACCGCCAATGCGCTGGAACTGGCCGGCGTCAGCCGCGTCTTCGGCGCGTTGCTGGCGGTGGACGGGGTGACGCTGTCCGTCGCGGCAGGCGAGCGCCGCGCCATCCTCGGCTCCAACGGGGCGGGGAAGACGACGCTGTTCAACACCATCACCGGCGATTTTCCACCCTCCAACGGCCGCATCCGCTTCTTCGGGGAGGACATCACCGAGCTGCCCCCCTATGAGCGCATCCGCCGGGGGCTGCGCCGCACCTACCAGAACTCGCTGCTGTTCCGCGGGCTGTCGGTGCTGGACAACCTCTACCTCGCCGTGCGCGGGGTCGGGCGCCGCCGCATGAGCCTGCTGCGGCCGGGCGAAGACCATCCGGCCAGGGCATCCGCGCGCCAGCTCGCCCACGCCATCCACCTGGACACAGTGGGCGACCGGCTGGTGTCGGAGCTGTCGCACGGGCAGCAGCGTCAGCTTGAGATCGGCATGGCGTTGTCCGGCGCCCCCCGCTTCATCCTGTTCGACGAGCCCGCCGCCGGCCTGAGCCCGGCCGAGCGGCGCGAACTGGTGGACATCCTGAAATCGCTGCCCGCGCACATCGGCTTCATCATCATCGAGCACGATCTGGCGGTGGCGCTGCAGGTGGCGGAGACGGTGACCGTCATGCACCAGGGCCGCGTCTTCAAGCAAGGCCTGCCGGCCGAGATCGAGTCCGACCCCGAGGTTCAGAAGATCTACCTTGGCGGTTCTCATGGGGGGGGACAGCATGGCTGAACCCATCCTCGACGTCGCCGACCTGCACGTCTACTACGGCCAGTCGCACGCGCTGCAGGGCGTGACGCTGCGCCTGGACGGCGGCGTGCTGGCGGTGGTCGGGCGCAACGGCATGGGCAAGACCACGCTGTGCAACGCCATCATGGGCATGGTGCGGGCCGAGCGCGGGGCCGTGCGCGTGTCGGGCCGCGACATCCTGGGCCTGCCCCCCAACCAGGTGGTGGCGCACGGCGTCGGCTACGTTCCCCAGGGCCGCCGCGTCTGGCCGTCGCTGAGCGTGGACGAGCACCTGCGCCTCGCATCCGGCGGCAAGGGGCCGTGGACCGTCGAGCGCGTGTACGAGGCCTTTCCCCGCCTGAAGGAGCGGCGCAACAACGGCGGCGGGCAGTTGTCGGGCGGCGAGCAGCAGATGCTGGCCATCGGCCGGGCGCTGCTGGCCAACCCCAGGCTGTTGATCATGGACGAGCCGACCGAGGGCCTCGCCCCGGTGATCGTCGAGCAGGTCGCCCTCATGCTCAAGCGCCTGGGCGGCGAGGCCGAGATCAGCGTCCTGCTGGTCGAGCAGAACCTGGGCGTGGCGCTGGACGTGGCCGCGCGCGTGGCGGTGATGGTCAACGGCCGCATCGCCCGCGAACTGCCCTCGGCCGAGCTGGCCCGCGACGCCGAGCTGCAGCGCCGCCTGATCGGCGTGGGCAGCCACGGACACGAGGACGAGGTCTCCACCGCACCGGCCGTCGAGCCCGAGCCGCAGTCCACCGTCTACACCGTGCGCCGTGCGGCGGCGGAGATCGCCGAGGCGACAATCATCGAACTGCCGCCCGAAGCGCCGGCTTACAGCACCACCCGCGCGCCGACGCGCTGGAGCCAGGGCAATCCCACGGCCCGCACCGCGACGGCCCCGGTCACCGACGCCGTGCCAGCGGTGGCGGACGCCGCCCCGCGCGAGATGCAGGTGCCGGTGGCGCAGACCATCGGGCGCGTCGCCTACGTGGCCGGCACCTTCGATACCAAGGCGAAGGAGCTGTTCTTCCTGAAGAACCGCATCGAGAAGCTGGGCCTGTCGGCGCTGACCGTGGACCTTTCGACCTCCGGCCGCCCCAGTCCGGCCGACGTCGGGCCGCAGGAGGTGGCGCGCCACCACCCGCGCGGGAGCGCGGCCGTCTTCACCGGCGACCGGGGCGCGGCCGTCACGGCGATGGCCGAGGCGTTCGAGCGCTTCATCCTGGCGCGGCGCGACGTGGGCGGGCTGATCTCCGCGGGCGGGTCGGGCGGCACGGCCCTCGCTACGCCGGCCATGCGGCGCCTGCCCATCGGCGTGCCCAAGGTGATGGTCTCCACCGTCGCCAGCGGCGACGTGAAGGGCTACGTCGGGCCGTCGGACATCTGCATGATGTATTCGGTCACTGACGTGCAGGGCATCAACCGCATCTCCGAACAGGTGCTGTCCAACGCCGCGCACGCGCTGGCCGGCATGATCGCGCACCGCCCGCGCACCGCCATGGCGGAAAAGCCGGCCGTCGGCCTCACCATGTTCGGCGTCACCACGCCGTGCGTGCAGAGCGTGCAGCGCGCGCTGGAGGAGCGTTACGACTGCCTCGTCTTCCACGCCACCGGCACCGGCGGCCAGTCGATGGAGAAGCTGGTCGACAGCCGCCTGCTGGCCGGCGTCATCGACGTGACCACCACCGAGGTCGCCGACCTGCTGATGGGCGGCGTGTTCAGCGCCGGCGAAGGGCGACTGGACGCCGTGATCCGCACGAAGCTGCCCTACGTCGGCTCCTGCGGTGCGCTCGACATGGTGAACTGGGGGCCGATCGACACGGTGCCGGCCGCGTTCAAGGGCCGCACGCTCTACAAGCATAACCCGCAGGTGACGCTGATGCGCACCACGGCGGAGGAAAACGCCCGCATGGGCCGTTGGATCGGGGAGAAGCTGAACCGCATGGACGGCCCCGTGCGCTTCTTCCTTCCCGAGGGCGGGGTGTCGCTGCTGGACGCGCCCGGCCAGCCCTTCCACGACCCGGCGGCCGACGCGGCCCTGTTCCGCGCGCTGGAGGAAACCGTGCGCCCGGCCCCGAACCGCACGCTGGTCCGCCTGCCCTACAACCTGAACGACCCGGCGTTCGCCGACGCGCTGGTCCGCGCCTTCGAGGAGGTCACCTGATGCCCCGCATAGCCCGCCAGACCATCCTCGACACCTTCCGCGCCAAGATCGCCCGTGGCGAGCCCATCGTCGGCGGCGGCGCCGGCACCGGCCTGTCCGCCAAGTGCGAGGAGGCCGGGGGGATCGACCTGATCGTCATCTACAACTCCGGCCGCTACCGCATGGCCGGGCGCGGCTCGCTCGCCGGCCTCCTGGCCTACGGCAACGCCAACGAGATCGTCGTCGAGATGGCGCGCGAGGTGCTGCCGGTGGTGAGGCGCACGCCGGTGCTGGCCGGCGTCAACGGCACCGACCCCTTCATGATCCGCGACCATTTCCTGCGCCAGTTGATCGAGCTGGGCTTCTCCGGCGTGCAGAACTTCCCCACCGTCGGCCTGATCGACGGCACCTTCCGCGCCAACCTGGAGGAGACGGGCATGGGCTACGGGCTGGAGGTGGACATGATCCGCGCCGCCCACGACCTGAACCTGCTCACCACGCCTTATGTCTTTTCCGAGCACGAGGCGCGGGCGATGGCGGAGGCCGGGGCCGACATCATCGTCTGCCACATGGGCCTGACCACCGGCGGCGCCATCGGTGCGGAGACGGCGAAGACGCTGGAACAGTGCGCCGCCGACATCAACGCCTGGATCGACGCCGCCAAGCGCGTGCGCAAGGACGTCATCGCGCTGTGCCACGGCGGGCCCATCAGCATGCCGGACGACGCCGCGTTCATCCTGGGCAAATGCCCGGAATGCAACGGCTTCTACGGCGCCTCCAGCATGGAACGGCTGCCGGTCGAAACGGCGCTCACCGAACAGACGCGTGCGTTCAAGAACATCGCCCGAAAGGCGCGCGAGTAAAACGGACGGCGCTCGATGCGAGCAATCAAACGCCGCCGGTATAACAGGGAGGTTTTTGTCATGGACACGATCGGCGCGCTCTTCGCCTGGTTGGTCGTCGTCGCGATCGTCGTGGCGGTCGTTGCCTACTTCCTCTACTTCTTCTACCGCCGCTCGACGAAGGAGGTGAGCTTCGTGCGCACCGGCTTCGGCGGGCAGCGGGTGGTGGTGAACGGCGGGGCCATCGTGCTGCCGATCATCCATGACCGCACGCTGGTCAACATGTCCACGCTGCGCCTGGAGGTGCGGCGGGCGCGCGAGCAGGCGCTGATCACCCGCGACCGCATGCGCGTGGACGTGGTGGCGGAGTTCTACGTGCGCGTCGCCCCGAACCCGGAGGCGATCTCCATCGCCGCGCAGACGCTGGGGTCGCGCACCATGAAGGCCGACGGGCTGAAGGAGCTGGTGGAGGGCCGCTTCGTGGACGCGCTGCGCTCGGTGGCCGCCGAGATGAGCATGGAGGAGATGCACGTCCGCCGCGGCGACTACGTCAAGCGCGTGCGCGCCACGGTGGCCGAGGATCTGGCGCTGAACGGGCTGGAGCTGGAAAGCGTGTCGCTGACCAGCCTCGACCAGACGCCGATGGAATACTTCAACCCCTCCAACGCTTTCGACGCCGAGGGCCTGACGCGCCTGACCCAGGAGATCGAGCAGCGCAAGAAGATCCGCAACGACATCGAGCAGGACACCGCCATCCAGATCCGCAACAAGAACCTGGAGGCCGAGAAGGTCACGCTGGAGATCGAGCGCGAGTCCGAATACGCGAGGCTTGCGCAGGAACGCGAGTTGGAGATCCGCCGCGCCATGCAGCGCGCCGAACTGGCCCGCGAACGCGCCGAGCAGGAACGCACCGCCGAGGAGGCGCAACTCACCGCCCGCGAACAGGTGGAGCGCATCCGCATCCAGACCGAACGCCGCCTGGAAGAGGAGCGGATTTCCCGCGAGCGCGAGGTGCAACGCCTGGAGGTCGACCGCCGCAAGGCCCTGGAACTGGCCGAACAGGAGCGCCAGATCGCCATCGCCGAGCAGTCCCGCGCCCAGTCGGAGGCGCAGGCGCGGGCCGAGGAGGCGCGCGCCCTGGCCGTCGCCGCCGAGGAGAAGGTGTTCTCCGCCCGCGAGGTGGAGCAGGCCGAGCGCCGCAAGCGGATCGAGCTGATCGCCGCCTCCCAGGAGGCCGAGCGCGACGCCGTGCGTCTGCGCACGGAGGCCGAGGCCGAACGGCTGGCCGCCACCGACCGCGCCGAGGCCGCCCGCATCGCCGCGGAATCCGAGGCCGAGGCCGACAAAATCCGCGCGCTCGCCGCGCGCCTGCGTTACGAGATCGAGGCGGAGGGGACCCGCCAGATGAACGAGGCGCAGAACGTCATGTCGCCGGACTCCCGCACCTCGGCCATGCGCCTGAAGCTCATCGACAAGCTGGAGGCGATCATCCGCGAGAGCGTGCGGCCCATGGAACGGATCGAGGGCATCAAGATCCTGCACGTCGACGGCCTGGGCATGAACGGCCACGCCAACGGCGACGGCAGCAACGGGGCGGGCATCGCCGATTCCGTGGTGAACTCGGCGCTGCGCTACCGTGCGCAGGCGCCGCTGGTGGACCAGTTGCTGCGCGAGATCGGCATCGAAGGCGTGGACATCGGCAAGCTGGCCGGCGGCGCCGGTCCCCGCGCGCTGGGTGAGCCGGACGACGGCAAGAAGCATTGAGGGGGGTGAGGGATGGTCAAGGTCTACACCTCCACCGTCGTCGACGCGCCGGCCGACCGGGTGTGGGCGGTGGTGCGCGACTTCAACGGGCTTCCCAACTGGACGCCCTTCGTCGCCGAAAGCCGCATCGAGGGCGGCCAGCCGTCCGACAAGGTCGGCTGCATCCGCAACTTCCGCCTGAAGGACGGCGGCGTGATTCGCGAGAGGCTGCTGACGCTGTCCGACTACGACTACCAGTGCGCCTACTCGATCCTGGAAAGCCCGATGGGGGTCAGCAACTACATCGCCACGCTGAAGCTCTCGCCCGTCACCGACGGCAACCGCACCTTCGCCGAATGGTCGGCCGAGTTCGACTGCGACCCCGGCCGCGAGGCCGCCGTGGCCGAGTTGATCGGGCAGGGCGTCTTCCAGGCGGCGTTCGACAGTTTGAAGGACCGGATGAGGCGCTCCTGAGATGCCGCGCGTCACCCGCTCCACCATCATCGACGCGCCGGTCGCGGAGGTCTGGCGGGTGCTGCGCGACTTCAACGCGCACCGCGACTGGCACCCGGCGGTCGCGGACAGCCTGATCGAGGAGGGTTTGGCGCCCGACGAAGTCGGCGCGGTGCGCCGCTTCCGCCTGACCGACGGCGGGGTGCTGCGGGAACAACTGCTCACCCTGTCCGACCGGGAGCACAGCCTGTCCTACTGCATCCTGGACGCGCCGGTGCCGCTGATCGGCTACGTGGCACAGATCCGGCTGCAGCCGGTGACGGACGGCGACCGCACCTTCTGGTCCTGGTCCAGCCAGTTCGACTGCCCGCCCGAGCGCGAGGCCGAACTGGTCCGGCTGGTGGGCGAGGGCATCTACGAGGCGGGGTTCGGCGCGCTGAAGGCACATCTGCAAGGCGGCGCCTACAGATCCTCCTCCCCCGCCCCGCGGGGGAGGGTGCCCGAGCGCAGCGAAGGGCGGGTGGGGGAAAGCGATGCCATCGTCGTTCGCGCCTACGGCGGCCCCGAGGTCATGCAGTGGACCCGCGTTCCGGTCCCGCCGCCCGGCTCCGGCGAAGTCACCATCCGCCACACGGCCATCGGCGTGAACTACATCGACGTCTACTGCCGCACCGGCTACTTCCGCCTGCTCCAGCCGCCGGGGGTGCCGGGCATGGAGGGGGCCGGCGTCGTCGAGGCGGTCGGGCCGGGGGTGACGCACGTGGCGCCGGGGGAGCGGGTCGGCTACGCCTGTGCGCCGGTGGGCGCCTACGCCGAGCGCCGGACCATGCCGGCCGAACTGCTGGTGCCGCTGCCCGACGATTTGGACGACGGGACGGCGGCCGCCGTGCTGCTGAAGGGCATGACGGCGGAATTCCTGCTGCACCGCGTGCACGCCGTACAGGAGGGGGACGTGGTGCTGGTGCACGCCGCGGCGGGCGGCGTCGGCGTGCTGCTGTGCCAGTGGGCGAGCGCGCTCGGCGCCACGGTGATCGGCGTCGTCGGGTCGGAAGCCAAGGTCCGCGTCGCCCGCGCGCACGGCTGCGCGCACGTGGTGCCGGCGGGCCCGGACGTGCCGGCGCGGGTGCTGGACCTCACCGGCGGGCATGGGGCCGACGTGGTGTACGACGCGGTCGGGCGGGACAGCCTGGCGCGCGACATGGCGCTGCTAGCGCCGTGCGGCCATATCGTCAGCTTCGGGCAGGCCGCCGGGCATTTGGAGCCGTTGGACGTAGCGGCGCTGGCCGAGCGGTCGGGCCGCGTGTCGCGGCCGAACTTCGGGCACTACGTGGGCACGCCGGCGCAGGCGCGCCTTTCGGCGCAACGGCTGTTCGGCGCGTTGCGCCGCGGGCTGGTGACGCCGTTGATCGGCGCGCGGTTGCCTTTGCGGGATGCCGCCCTGGCGCACCGCCGGCTTGAGGACCGCGCCAGCGTGGGGGCGACGATCCTGCTGCCGTAACGTTCAATGTTGGGTTTTCGGTTTTGGCCTCAACCCAACCTACGGGCGCGTTCCTTGTAGGTTGGGTTTGAGCGCCAGCGAAAACCCAACGTCGTGCACGCCTACACCGCGATCAGCTCCAGCAGCCGCTCCCGGTCCCCCGCGTCGGCGGCCGATCCGGTGAACACCACCTGACCGCGTTCGATGGCGTAGAAGCGGCTGGTCACCTCCAGCGCGCGGTGGATGTTCTGTTCCACCAGAAGGATCATCAGCCCCTGATCGCGCAGCGTCGTGATGATCTGGAAGATCTCGTCGACGATCATCGGGGCGAGCCCCTCGGTCGGCTCGTCGATCAGCAGGATGCGCGGCTCGCCGACCATGACGCGGGCGATGGCCAGCATCTGCTGCTCGCCGCCCGACAGCGTCGTGCCCATTTGCCGGCGGCGCTCCTTCAGGCGCGGGAAGCGGTCGAACACGCGGTCCAGCGCGTCCCGTTGGGCTCGCCCGGCCCGACCGGGGGTCTGCAGCAGGCCCAGTTCCAGGTTCTCCTGCACGGTCAGGCCGGGGAAGATGCGCCGGTCCTCCGGCACGATGCCCAGGCCCATGCGGCAGATGCGGTCAGCCGGGCGGCCGGCGATCTCCTGGCCGTCCAGGCGGATGGTGCCGGAGGTGGGTTTCAACCAGCCGGCGATGGTCTTGACGATGGTGGTCTTGCCCACGCCGTTGCGGCCGAACAGGCTGACCACCTCGCCGGGCCGGCCGGTCAGGCTGACGCCCTGGAGCACGTGGCTGAGCCCGTAATGAGCGTGCAGGTTGGCGACGTCGAGCATGGTGTCGGGCATGGCTATGCGTGTCCGAAATAGGCGGCCTGGACGGCCGGGTCGGCGCGCACGACGGCCGGCGCGCCCTCGGCCAGCTTGCGGCCCTGGTGCATGACGACGACGTGGTCGGACAGCGTCATCACCAGGCCGATGTCGTGCTCGATCAGCAGCACGGTGATCTCGCCGGCCAGGCGCTTGATCATGGCGGCCGTGTCGGCGGTGTCGCTGTGGCTCATGCCCTGCGTCGGCTCGTCCAGCAGCAGGACGCGCGGCTCGCACGCCAGCGCCACGGCGATCTCCAGGCGCCGCTGCTCGCCGTGCGACAGGTTGCCGGCCAGCTCGAACGCCTTGGGCGTGAGTGCGAAGCGCTCCAGCAGCGCCTCCGCCCGGTCGAGCGCCCGGCGGCTGCGGCCGAGCGGCAGGACGGCGGCCAAGGGCGGCTCGGCGATCTGCGCGGCGAGGCGCAGGTTTTCCAGCACCGTCAGCTCGAAGAACAGGTTGGTGATCTGGAAGGAGCGCGCCAGCCCCGCCGCCAGCATGCGGTGCGGGGGCCGGCCGGTGACGTCCGCCCCCTCCAGCAGGACGCGCCCGCCGGTCGGGCGGATCGCGCCGCTGATCAGGTTGAACAGCGAGCTTTTGCCCGCCCCGTTCGGCCCGATGACGGAGGTGATGCGCCCGCGCTCGGCATCGAAGCTCATCTGGTTGACGGCGATCAGCCCGCCGAAGTTGACGGTGAGGTCGCGCACGGACAGGACGGCGGTTTGGGGCTGGCTCATGGCACGCCTCCCAGGCGGCGCTGCAGCCAGGGCCGCACGGCGCCCACCAGCCCCGTGGGCAGGACGATGACGGACAGCATGAAAATCACCCCGATGACGATCAGGTGGTGCTCGGTCCAGGTGCCGATGACGGAGCGCAAGGCGGTCAGCAGCACGCTGCCCGCGATCGGGCCGATCAGCGTGCCGACCCCGCCGACGATCACGGTGATGACGGCGTTGCCGGAGGTCTGGAAGAACAGCAGTTCCGGCGACACGAAGCCGCGCAGCATCGGGTAGAGCGCACCCGACAGCGCCGCTACGTTCGCCGCCAGCACGTAGGCCAGCATGCGGTAGGTCAGCGGGTTGAAGCCCAGGAAGGGCACGCGCTTTTCGTTGGCGCGGATGGCGACCAGCGTGCGGCCGAACGGCGTGTCCATCAAATAGGCGAGGCCCGCGTACATCAGCATGGTCAGCGCCAGGACGAACAGGAAGAACGCCGCCGGGTTGGCCGCCTGCACCGTGAACAGGCCGAGGTCGATGGCGATCTCCGGCACGCCGATCAGCCCGTCCGACGCGCCCAGTTCGCGCGTGTTGTAGACGACCTTGGCGGCGACCTGCGCCAGTCCGAAGGTGATCAGAGCGAAGTACACGCCCTTCACCCGGTTGGCGATGAAGCCGCCGACGGTGCCGGCCACGGTGGCGAGCAGCAGCGTGGCCCCCATGGCGAGCCAGAACGACGGTCCGACGCTGCGCAGCACCACGGCCGACGTGTAGGCGCCCAGCCCGAAATACAGCGCCTGTCCCAGCGACAGCAGGCCCGTGTAGCCCAGCAGGATGTCCACGCTCATCGCCAGCCCGGCGAAGATCAGCGCTTCGGTCGCCAAGCGCAGGTAGAAGGTGTCGCCCACCGCCCAGGCGACCACGCCGAAGCCGATGGCGAGCGCCAGGAAGGCCAGCGCCAGGACGTGCACGGCGTCGCGCACGGGGCCCCGGCGGCGGGCGCCCAGGCGCCCGGTGATGGTGGCGTCACGCATTGCCGAGCTTTCCGAAAAGCCCCTGCGGCCGCACCATCAGGACCATGACCATGATCCCGAACACCAGCGGGTCCGTCCACACGGGGGAGATGTAGAGGCTGGAGATGGCCTGCACCTGGGTCAGCAGCAGGCCGGCGACGACCGCCCCCTGGATGGAACCCATGCCGCCGACGATCACCACGGTGAAGGCCATCAGGATGAAGTCGCGCCCCATGGTCGGGAAGACCGAGTAGATGGGCGCCAGCAGCACCCCCGACAGCCCGGCCAGCGCGACGCCGAAGGCGAAGGTGCCGGAGTAGACGAGGCGCACCGGCACGCCCAGCGAAGAGGCCATGTCCTTGTCCCACGCCGCCGCCCGCACCATGGCGCCCAGGCGCGTGCGGAACACCACCAGCCACACCGCCAGGATCAGCGCCGCGCCGAACAGGATCAGGAACAGCCGGTAGTTCGGCAGGAAGATGCCGAGGATCTCCGTGCCGCCGCCGATGGGCGTATCCGGCTTCATGGTGTTGGGGCCGTAGATCAGCTTCAGCACGTCCTCCAGGATCATGCCCAGGCCGAAGGTCAGCAGCAGCGTGAGGATGTGCCGCTCCCGGCTGTGGAAGACGCGCTGGATCAGCAGCCGCTCGGTGAACCAGCCGATCGGCACCATCAGCAGCGGGATCAGCGCCAGCATGACCCAGAAGTTGACGCCCAGCGCCGCCACGCTGAGCGCCAGGAAGGCGCCGATGGCGTAGAACTCGCCATGCGCCATGTTGATGACGTCGAGCAGGCCGAAGATGATGGTCAGCCCCAACGCCATCAGGATCACCGCGACCCCGAGCGACAGGCCGTTCAGCACCTGCGGCGCCAGCACGAACTGGAAATAGTCGAAGAACTCGGGCATGGGGGCGCCTTTCGAAAGTCCCTCCCCCGGCCCTGCCGGAGGAGGGAAGGGTGGGGGCAAGGTGTTCGCGAGGATCAGCAACGGATCCTCGGGCAGGCCGTTGCCCCCATCCTCCCCGACCGAAGGCAGGGGAGGGGCCGGATTTCTAGAACTTCGTGCACTGGTCCGGGCCGATGGCGGCCTCGCCGGGCACGGTGCCGACGATCTGGAACTTGCCGCCCTTCACCTGCACCGCGTACATGTCCTGCACCGCCTGATGGTCGCCGGCGCGCATGGTCTTGGTGCCCTGCGGCGTCTGCCACTGGATGCCGCGCATGGCTTCGCGCAGCTTGGCCGTCTCGGTGCCGCCGGCCTTCTCGACCGCCGCCTTGTAGAAGAGGATGAGGCCATAGCTGTCGGCGCCGTACAGGTCGGGGTCGGTCTTGTAGGCGGCCCGGAAGGCCTGCACGAAGGCCTTGTTCTCCGGCGTGTCGATCTCCGGCGAATAGCCGACGCCGGTGACGAACCCCTCCGCCGCCTTGCCGATGGCGCCGATGTTCTGCGAGGTCACCGTGCCCGACGCACCCACCACGGTGATGTTGCGCAGGAGGCCGTATTCCTCCAGTTGCGAGAGCAGGCGCACCGTGTCGTTGCCGGCGACCGAGGTGTACATGACGCTGGGGCGCGCGGCGCGGAGCTGGCCGAAGTACTGGGTGTAGTCCTTGCTGTCGAGGGGCGCGAAGACCTCGCCCGCTTCGCTGGCGCCCTTGGCGGTGGCGGCCTCCTTGAAGGCGGCGACGGTGGAGCGGCCCATCTCGTAGTCGGGGCCGAGGAAGAAGACCTTGCTCTTGGGCTTCTCCTTGCTCAGCCATTCCGCCAGGGCCGCCGACTGCTGTCCGGCGCGGGCGTTGACGCGGAAGACGTTGGGCGAGCATTTGTCGCCGGTGATGGAATCGGCGAACGACACGGTGGTGGCGATCAGCCGGTCGTTGCGCTCCGCCACTTGGCCGACCGCCAGCGTCGAGCCGGAATTGACCGTGCCGGTCAGGAAATCGACCTGGGCGACCTGGAACAGCTTCTCGGCCTTCTGCACGGCGACGGAGGGGTTGGCCTCCTCGTCCTCGAACATCAGTTCGATCGGGCGGCCGGCGATGCCGCCCTTGTCGTTGACCTCCTTGGTGGCCAGTTCCAGGCCCCAGCGGACCTGCTGGCCGATCGGCGCGTAGGTGCCGGAGAGCGGCGTCACCACGCCGATCCGAATGGGTTCGGCGGCCAACGCGGCGGCCGAGGTGCCGAGCAGGAGCAGCGTGGACAGAATGGCGGTGGTTTTGGTCATGGTTTCCTCCCCTTGATCTTGTTGTCCGCTCAGCTTCCGCTGAAGGCTGGCTTGCGCTTCTCGTGGAAGGAGGCGACCCCTTCCTTGAAGTCGTTGGACGTGCGCAGGCGGCCGTAGGCCTGCCCCTCGATCTCGATGGCGCCCTGCACCGAGGTGTGCTGTCCGCGGTTCAGCACGACCTTGATGGTGCGCTGGGCCAGCGGCGAGAAGCCGCGCAGCTCGTCCACCAGGGCGCCCACGGTCTTCTCCAGCTCGGCGTCGGGCACGCACTCGGTGACGAAGCCCCATTCGGCGGCCTGACGGCCCGGCACGCGGCGGGCGCGCATGACCATGTCCTTGGTCCGGGCGATGCCGATCATGTGGAGCAGCCGCGCCGACCCGCCGGAGCCGGGGATCATGCCGATGCGCATCTCCGGCAGGGCGAACTGCGCGGTTTCGGACGCGATGCGGAAGTCGCAGGCCAGCGACAGCTCGAACCCGACGCCGAAGCAGTAGCCGCGCACCTGCGCGATCACCGGCTTGCGGCAGCGCTCGGGTGCGGCGATGTTGTTCGCCAGTTCCGAGACGTGCTCGGGGCTTGCCTCCATGAAGCCGGCGATGTTGCCGCCCGAGGAGAAGTTCTCGCCATCCGCGCGCAGCACGATGACGCGCACCCGGTCGTCGCGGTCCAGCGCCTCGAACACGGCGCGGAACTGGTCGCGCTGGCGCATGGAGACGATGTTCATCGGCGGGCGGCTCAGCACGATGTCGGCGCGCTCCCCGGCCGCGTCGAACTCGACGCGGAAGCCGTCCAGTTCCTTCAGGAGGTCGGTATCGGCAAAGGTGTAGGCGGTCACGTCGGGATACTCCTGTTCGGACGCTCGGGTTGGAAGTCGCCGGCCTGGAGCTTGCGGCGCAGGATCTTGCCGACCGGCGACTTCGGGATCTCGTCGATGAAGACGTACTCGCGCGGGCGCTTGAAGTTGGCGAGGCCGGAGGCGCGGCAGTGGGCGTCCAGCGCCGTCTGGTCCACGCCCGCCCGGCGCTTGATGAAGGCGACGACCTTCTGGCCCCAGCGCTCGTCGGGCAGGCCGGCGACGGCCACCTCGAGAACGTCGGCGTGGAGCGACAGCACGCTTTCGATCTCCACCGGGGAGACGTTCTCGCCGCCGGTGATGATCATGTCGTCCACCCGGCCGGAGACGAACAGGTCGCCGTCGGCGTCGAAGAAGCCGGTGTCTCCGGTGAAGTACCAGCCGGCGTGCAGCGCCTTGGCGTCGGCATCCGGCCGGTTCAGGTAGCCCTCGAACGCCTCGTCGCCCGCCAGGTCGGCGATGATCTGCCCCTCCTCGCCCACCGCCGCGCGGTCGTCCGGGTCATGGGAGCCGAGCTTGACCACGCGGATGCGCTGGTTGAGCGCCGCCTTGCCGGCCGAGCCGGGCTTGGCCGGGGCGTTCTGGTTGATGGTGAAGGTGTAGATCTCCGACGAGCCGTAATGGTTGACGAAGAGCTGCGGCCGGAACGCCTTGTCCAGCTTCTGCAAAAGCCCGTCCGTCATCGGCGCGCCGGCGAAACCGAGCTTGCGCACGCTCGACACGTCGGTCTGCGCGAAGCGCGGGTTCGCCAGCAGGTCGTGGTAGAGCGTCGGCACGAGGTAGAGGCAGGTCAGCCGCTCCCCTTCGATCAGCTCCAGCGCACCGGTGGTGTCGAAGCGCGGCTGGCAGACGAACAGCCCGTCGATCAGCGCCATGGAGAGCAGCGAGCGCACGCCCATGGTGTGGTACAGCGGCATGACGCCCAGCGTGCGTTCGCCCACGGCGTAGCAATTCTGCGCCACGTGGGCGACGGCCGCCGCGCGCTCCGCCCGATGCCGGCGCGGCACGCCCTTCGGCTTGCCGGTGGTGCCGGAGGTGTAGAGCAGCAGCGACAGGCTCTCCGCGTCGGCGCGGGATAAGGCCGGCGCCGGTTCGGCGGCCAGCAGCGTCTCGAATTCCGCGGCGTCGACGCGCGGCAGCGCCTGCGCGGCTGGTGACGCGGCGACGGCCGCGGCCGACACGTCCTGGAAGATCAGCAGCCTCGCCCCGGCGTCGGGCAGGCAGTAGTCCAGCTCCTCCGGCTTGATGCGCCAGTTGAAGGGCGCCACGGTCAGGCCGGCGAGCTGGCAGGCCCAGTGCACGGTGGCCATCGGCCAGGTGTTCTGCAGCGCCGTGGCGACCGTGTCGCCGGGCTTCAGCCCCTGCGCGTCGAAGGACGCCACGACGCGCAGGACCCTGTCCGCCCACTGCGCGTAGGTCAGGCGCACCGGCCCGTCCACCAGGGCCAGAGCGTCCGGGCTGCGCTCCACGCTGGCGAGGAAGCTGCGGCCGAGGTCAAACATGGGGGGTCTCCGTCGATTGGCCGGTCACGTCCATGACCGCGCGCACGATCCCGGCGTAGCCGGTGCAGCGGCACAGGTGCCCGCTCAGCATGTCGCGCACCTCCTCCTCCGATGGTTTGGGCACGCGCTCCAGGTAATCGGACAGCGACATCAGGATGCCGGCGGTGCAGAAGCCGCACTGCAGCGCGTGGTGGCGGTTGAAGGCCTCCTGCAAGGCGGTCATGCGGCCTTCGTGGGCGAGGCCCTCGACGGTGTCGATGCGCCGTCCGTCGGCCTGCACGGCCAGCGTCAGGCAGGCGCGCTGGGCCACGCCGTCGATGCGCACGGTGCAGGCGCCGCACACGCCGTGCTCGCAGCCCACGCGGGTGCCGTGCGCGCCCAGTTCGTGGCGCAGGAAGTCGCTGAGCAGCAGGCGCGGG
>DASPIO010000005.1:0-12715 GCA_035629155.1 Azospirillum sp.
GCGCGCGTGCGCGACATCATGGCCGGGTCGGGCACCGGGCAGGACCGGCTCGACAAGATCGTCACGCTGATCAAGGTGGAGATGCAGGCCGACGTCTGCTCCTGCTACGTGATGCGCGCCGGCGAGGTGCTGGAGCTGTTCTCCACCGAGGGCCTGAACAAGGACGCCGTGCACAAGACGCGCCTGCGCGTGGGCGAGGGCATCGTCGGCGACATCGCCGCCACCGCCCGCGCCATCGCGCTCGACGACGCGCCGTCCCACCCCAACTTCGCCTACCGCCCGGAAACCGGCGAGGACCCGTTCCAGTCGCTGTCCGGCGTGCCGATCCTGCGCGGCGGCCGCGTACGCGGCGTTCTGGTCATCCAGCACAAGACGCGCCGCCTCTACGCCGAGGACGAGATCGAGACGCTGCAGACCATCGCCATGGTCGTGGCCGAGCTGGTCGCGGCGGGCGAGCTGGTCAGCCCCAACGAGGTCTTCTCCCCCGGCGACGTGGCGCTGCTGCCAACCCGCCTGTCCGGCGTCGCGCTCAGCGCCGGCCTGTCCAACGGCACCGCCGTGATCCACCGGCCGCAGCTCACCATCCGCCAGATGGTGGCCGACGACGCCGACCGCGAACTGGAACGCCTTGGCGAGGCGATCACCGCCATGCACGTCGCCATCGACGAGCTGCTGGCGCGCACCACGCTGGCCGGCCTGGGCGAGCCGCGCGACATCCTGGAAACCTACCGGATGTTCGCCGAGGACCGCGGCTGGCTGTCGCGCATCCGCGAGGCGATCCACATGGGCCTCACGGCCGAGGCCGCCGTTCAGCAGGTGCAGAACGACAACCGCGCCCGCATGAGCCACTTGACGGACCCCTACATCCGCGAGCGGGTCCTCGACCTGGATGACCTCACCAACCGGCTGCTGCTGCACCTCGCCGGCAAGCGCCCGGACGGCGAGGCGGCCTCGCTGCCCGACGACATCGTGCTGGTGGCCCGATCCATGGGCCCGGCGGAGCTGCTGGACTACGACCACCGCCGCCTGCGCGCGCTGATCCTGGAAGAGGGCACGCCGTCCAGCCACGTCTGCATCGTCGCCCGCGCGCTCGACATCCCGGTCGTGCAGTGCACGGACGCGCTCAACCGCATCGAGCCGCTCGATCCGCTCATCGTCGACGGCGACAACGGCCAAGTCTTCGTGCGCCCCGCCGAAGACATCCAGATGGCCTACGTCAAGAGCATGGAGATGCGCAGCCAGCGCGAGCAGATGTACGCGGAAGTCCGCGCGCTGCCCTCGCTGACGCGCGACGGGGCGCCGATCTCCATCCAGCTCAACTGCGGCCTCATCATCGACCTGCCGCACCTGCACGCCAGCGGCGCCGAGGGCATCGGCCTCTACCGCACCGAGATCCCGTTCATGGTCCGCTCCACCTACCCGGACGTGGACACGCAAACGGCGCTGTACCGCCGCATCCTGGACGAGGCGGGCGACAAGCCGGTGATCTTCCGCACGCTCGACGTCGGCGGCGACAAGGTGCTGCCCTACCTCGCCGGCGGCGAGGAGGAGAACCCGGCGCTCGGCTGGCGCGCCATCCGCATCGGCCTCGACCATCCCATGCTGCTGCGCCAGCAGTTGCGGGCGTTGCTGCGCGCGGCCGGCGGGCGTTCGCTGTCGGTGATGTTCCCGATGGTGGCCGAGGTGGCCGAGCTGGACGCCGCCCGCCACATCCTGGGGCTGGAGGTGGCGCACGCCCTGTCGCACGGGTTCGAGCCGCCGGCCCGGCTGCGCGTCGGCGCCATGATCGAGGTGCCGTCGCTGCTGTTCCAACTGCCGGCGCTCTTGCCTCGGGTGGACTTCGTGTCGGTCGGCTCCAACGACCTGACGCAGTACCTGTTCGCCAGCGACCGCGGCAACCCGCGCACCGCCAACCGCTACGACGCGCTGTCGCCGGCTGTCCTCTGCATGCTCCGCCGCCTCGTCGAGGCGTGCAACGAAGCGGAGGTGCCGCTCTCCATCTGCGGCGAGATGGCCGGCCGGCCGCTCGACGCCATGGCGCTGATCGGCGTCGGCTTCCGCACGCTGTCGATGGCGCCGCCGGCCGTGGGGCCGGTGAAGAGCATGCTGCGCTCGCTCGACGTGGCGGCGCTGCGCCAGTACATGGCCGGCCTCTACCACTGCCCCGACCACAGCCTGCGCACCAAGCTGCGCGCCTTCGCCAAGGACCACGGGGTCCTGATCTAGGCGGCCGGATCTGGGCGGCCGGATCTGAGTGGCCGGGCCGCCCACCGATGCGGGGATTGCTTCGCAGGGCGCCGTTTTGTTACTAAGGGCCTGGCCAGGAGGCGTGTACAACCTTCGGCTGGATACGCTCCCGCAAGCGACGACACGGCTGAACCCATGGGCGAACGTAAGAAGTTTTTCTCCGGCGGCAACGCCAATGCCGCCGCCTGGGGCGGCGAGCCCGCGCCGGAGTCCGTCGCCACGGTGCTGCGCGACGCGCGCCTGCGCCTGGGGGTCGAGTTGCGCGACGCCGCCGCGATGCTGCGCATCCGCTATCCTTACCTGGAGGCGATCGAGCACGGCCGCTACGGCGAACTGCCCGGCACCGCCTACGCCACCGGCTTCCTGCGCTCCTACGCCGAGTTCCTTGGCCTGGACCAGGAGGAGATCCTGCGCCGCTACAAGGACGAGGTCGCCGGTCGCGTCGGCAAGCAGGAGTTGTATTTCCCCACGCCCGTGTCCGAGGGGCGCGTGCCGGGCGGCGGCCTGCTGTTCGCCACCGTGCTGCTGGGGAGCATGGTCTACGGCGGCTGGTATTATCTCTCGGCGACCGACCGTTCGATGGTCGACCTGGTGCCGGCGCTGCCCGACCGCTTCGTGTCTCTGCTCGACAACCTGCCGTGGAACACCCCCGTCACGCCGCCGGCCCCGGCCACCGACGGCATGGCCGCTGACAGCGTGGCCGCCGTGCCGGATGCCACCTCCGTTCCGCCGCCCCCCGCGGCGCTTCCCGCAGCGCCGCCCGCGGCTCCCATGGTGACCGCCCAGGCCCCGGTGGTCCCGGCTCCCGCTTCGGCCGTCCCGCCGCCGGCACCCGCCGCCGGAGGCGCCTCCGGCGCCGCCACGCCCCCGGCGGCCGCCCCGACGGTCACTCCGCCGCCAGTCGCCCCGCCGCCGGTCGTCATGGTCCCGCCGCCCACCGCGCCGATTCCGCCGCGCTCGCCGGTTCCGGCCCCGGTTCCAGCCCAGGCCCAGCCGCAGCCCGCCCCCGCGAGCCCGGCGCAGGCCGCCCCCCAGCAGGCGGCGTCCCTGCCGCCCGCCGAGGACGACGAGGCCGACATGTCGACGCAGGAGCCGACGCTCCTCAAGCCCGACTCCGCGGTTCTGCAGCAGGCCACGGCGCCGCAGCCCGCCGTGCCGACCACCGACAAGCCGGTGACCGAGGGCAAGGTCTACGGCAACCAGAACCCCGCCGCCCGCGTGCAGATCCGCGCCGTGCAGGACAGTTGGGTGCAGATCCGCGAGCCGAACGGCGAGAAGGTGCTGGAGCGCGTGCTGAAGGCCGGCGACGTCTTCCGCGCCCCGGATAAGGCCGGCCTGCGCCTGCGCACCGGCAATGCCGGCGGGCTCGTGATGATCGTTGACGGCGTGGAGAGCAAGCCGCTCGGCTCCACCGGGCAAGTGCTGCGCGACGTGCCGCTGGACGGCTCCGCCCCCCGCGCAACGGCCGGGCGCTGACCGGCATCGGCCGGGGGCCGCGCACCAGCCTTGAATCCCCGGCGCCCGTGCGCACTTCTGGCCTGGGCGCCGTTGCGCTATAACGGCGCCGTCCATTGCCGAGGCCATGTCCATGAGCAGCGTGCGCGCCTACCGCCAGATCCAGCGTCGCAAGTCCCGTCAGATCCGCGTCGGCAACGTGCTGGTCGGCGGCGACGCGCCGATCTCCGTGCAGACGATGACCAACACGCCGACGGCGGACGTCGTGGCGACGGTCGAGCAGATCAAGGCGGCCGAGCGCGTCGGCGTCGATATCGTGCGCGTCTCCTGTCCGGACCAGGAGTCGGCGCTGGCCCTGAAGGAGATCGTGCGGCAGGTCGACGTGCCGGTCGTCGCCGACATCCATTTCCACTACAAGCGCGCCATCGAGGCGGCGCAGAGCGGGGCCGCCTGCCTGCGCATCAACCCCGGCAACATCGGCTCGGCCGAGCGCGTGCGCGAGGTGGTGAAGGCGGCCAAGGACCACGGCTGCTCCATGCGCATCGGCGTCAACGCCGGCTCGCTGGAGCAGGACCTGCTGGAGAAGTACGGCGAGCCCTGCCCCGAGGCGATGGTCGAGAGCGCGCTGAACCACGCCCGCATCCTGGAAGACAACGACTTCTTCGAGTTCAAGATCTCGGTGAAGGCCTCCGACGCCTTCCTGGCGGTCGCCGCCTACCAGGGCCTGGCGGAGGCCTGCGACTATCCGCTGCACATCGGCATCACCGAGGCGGGCGGCCTGCGCGCCGGCACGGTGAAGTCCTCCATCGGCCTGGGCATGCTGTTGTGGTCGGGCATCGGCGACACGCTGCGCGTCTCGCTGTCGGCCGACCCCGCGGAGGAAGTGCTGGTCGGCTACGACATCCTGAAGTCGCTGGGTCTGCGCCGGCGCGGCGTGACGGTCATCTCCTGCCCCAGTTGCGCCCGGCAGAACTTCGACGTCATCAGGACGGTGGAGATCCTGGAGCAGAGGCTGGCGCACATCACCACGCCGCTGACGCTGTCGGTGATCGGCTGCGTGGTGAACGGCCCCGGCGAGGCGCGCGAGACCGACATCGGCCTGACCGGCGGCGGCAACAACACGCACCAGATCTACCTGTCGGGCGTCACCGACCACCGCCTGAAGGACCAGGACATCGTCGCCCACCTCGTCGGCCTCGTCGAAAAGAAGGCCGCCGAGATCGAGGCCGCCAAGGCCGCTGAAGCCGTCGAAGCTTCCGCAACGGCGGGGTGATTTTTTACACAGATGAACACAGATGGACACAGATAGATAAAGGGTATTATTTTCTCATTTATCTGTGTGCATCTGTGTTCATCTGTGTCTCCTAATAAGCCCCCGCGATGCGAGGGCCCTTCAAGAAGCGGCAGCGTGACCACCTCCTACCTCGTCATCGGCGCCAGCCACCGGACCTGCTCGGGCAGCCTGCGCGACCGGCTGCAGACCGAGGAGGCCGAGGTACCGGGGGTGCTGGAGCGCTTGAAAACCCTGGGCTTCGAACAGGCGGTGTGGCTGTCCACCTGCGACCGGATCGAGGTGGCGGCGGCCCACCCGCGCCCGCTGGAAGCCGCGCTCGACGTGGCCCGTCTGCTGGGCGAGCGCGCCGGCATCCGCGCGGAAGAGTTCGGCGACCAGCTCTTCACCCTGAGCGGCGAGGCGGCGGTGCGCCACTTGTTCGCCGTCGCCTGCTCCCTCGACAGCCAGATCGTCGGCGAGCCGCACGTGCTGGGCCAGCTCAAGGCCGCGCACCGCAGCGCCACGGCGGCCGGTCTGACCGGGCCGGAGCTGGAAGCGCTTTTCCAGGCCGCCTACGCCGCCGCCAAGCGCGTGCGCAGCGAAACGCGGATCGCCGAGGGCGCCACCTCGCTGGCGGCGGCGGCCGTCCAGGTCGCCCGCGACGTGCACGGCGACCTCAAGCGTTGCGGCGCCCTGCTGCTGGGCCTGGGCGACATGGGCACCCTGGTGCTGGAAGGGCTGCGCGAGGCGGGCCTGGGCCGGCTGACCGTCGCGGCCCCCGTCGACCGCCGGGCGGAAGCGGCGGCGCGCCGCATGCAGGGACACTTCGCCCCCTGGGCCGACCTCGATTCGGCGCTCGACACCGCCGATATCGTGGTGACCGCGGCGGGGCGGGGGCGCTATATCCTTTCCGCCGGGCCGGTCACGGCGGCGCTCAAGCGCCGGCGCTACCGACCGGTGTTCGTGGTGGACGCGGCCATCCCGGCCGACGTCGATCCGGCCGTCGGCAAGCTCGACGACGTCTACGTCTACGATCTGGCCGACCTGGAGCGCGTGGCGCTGCAGGGCCGCGTGGGCCGGCAGGGCGCCTTGCAGGCGGCCTGGACGATCGTCGACGAGGCGGTGGCCGGCTTCGCCCGCGAACGGGCCGAGCGCGCCGCGGTGCCCGCCGTGGCGGCGCTGCGCGCCCATTTCGAGCAGGAGCGGCGGCGCCTGCTGGCCGAGCACGGCGCGCTGGACGCCGGGGCGGCGACGCGGCTGCTGATCAACCGCCTGCTGCACCGCCCGTCGGAGGTGCTGCGGGCCATGGCGGCGGAGGCCGACGGCGGCACGCTGCCCGAGCACGCGGCGGCCGAACGCCTGCTGTACCGCCTCTTCCGCCTCGGCGAGGCGGCGGACACAAAGACTGAGGAAGAGCGAACGTGACGCTGGACGAGAAATTCGACAAGGTTCTGGCCCGCCACGACGAGCTGCGCGACGCGCTGGCGGCGGGGACGGCCGACTCCGGCACGTTCGCCAAGCTGTCGAAGGAATACTCCGACCTGGAGCCGATCGCCGCCGCGATCGCCGAGCTGAAGAAGGCGAAGGCCGAGGCGGCGGATCTGGCGGCCATGATCGCCGACCCCTCCGGTGACGCCGACATGAAGGAGCTGGCGGAGGAGGAGTTCCAGGAGCTGACCCGCCGCATTCCGGACCTGGAGCGGCGCGTGCAGCTTTCCCTGCTGCCCAAGGACGAGGCGGACGAGAAGAACGCCATCCTGGAGGTGCGCGCCGGCACCGGCGGCGACGAGGCGGCGCTGTTCGCCGCCGAGCTGTTCGAGATGTACCGCCGCTACGCCGCCCTGCACGGCTGGCGCTTCGAGACCATGGAGGTCAGCGAGTCGGCCATCGGCGGCTACAAGGAGGCGATCGCCAACATCACCGGCCGCAACGTCTTCGCCCGCCTGAAGTTCGAATCCGGCGTGCACCGCGTGCAGCGCGTGCCGCAGACCGAGACGCAGGGGCGCATCCACACCTCCGCCGCCACCGTGGCCGTGCTGCCGGAGGCGGAGGAGGTGGACGTGCACATCGACGAGAAGGACCTGCGCATCGACGTCTTCCGCTCCTCCGGCCCCGGCGGGCAGAGCGTGAACACGACGGACAGCGCGGTGCGCATCACCCACCTGCCGACCGGCCTGGTGGTCAGCCAGCAGGACGAGAAGAGCCAGCACAAGAACAAGGCCAAGGCACTGAAGGTGCTGCGCGCGCGCCTCTATGAAATGGAGCGCGCCGCCAAGGACGCGGCGCGGGCGGCGGACCGCAAGAACCAGGTGGGCTCCGGCGACCGATCGGAGCGCATCCGCACCTACAACTTCCCGCAGGGCCGCGTGACCGACCACCGCATCAACCTGACGCTCTACAAGATCGACAAGGTGATGGTGGGCGAGGCGCTGGACGAGGTGATCGACGCCCTGATCGCCGAGGACGAAGCGGCCCGGCTGTCGGAGTTGCAGTGACGCGGGCCCCCTCTCGGCTTCGCCGGCGCTCAGCCACCCTCACCCCCTTCGAGGTGGAGGGTTCTGTGCCGAAGCGGCGGCAGTCCCCTCCGCCGCAAAGCGGGGCAGGGAACGAAGCGTCGCATGCGCAAAGCTTCCGCTCGCGTGCAGCAGGGGGATGCGCGGAGAGGAGGCAACCCATGACCACACCAACCACCCTCCAATCCCTCCGCCGGGCCGCCGAAGCCCGCCTGCGCGCCGCCGGTGTCGATACGCCGGAGTTGGATGCGCGCCTGCTGCTCGAACACGCCCTGGGCCTCACCCGCGACCAGCTCCTTACCCGCGCGCACGACCCGGTCACCCACGAACAGGCCGCCCGCCTCGACGCGCTGGTCGAGCGCCGCGCGGGGCGTGAGCCGGTGTCGCGCATTCTCGGCAGCCGGGGGTTCTGGACGCTCGACCTCGCGCTGAACGCCGACACGCTCGATCCGCGGCCCGACACGGAAGCGGTCGTTGAGGCGGCGCTGGACGCCATCCCCGACCGCGCAGCATCCCTGCGCCTGCTCGATCTCGGCACCGGAACGGGGTGCATTTTGCTGGCGCTGCTGGCCGAACTGCCGAACGCCACCGGCATCGGCGTCGACGTCAGCCCGCAGGCGGTCGCGGCGGCGGCGGAGAACGCCGCGCGCAACGGGCTGGATGCCCGCGCCTGTTTCCAGACCGGCGACTGGGCGGCCGGGCTGGGGGAGCGTTTCGACCTCATCGTCTCCAACCCGCCCTACATCCCCAGCGCCGACATCGCCGCCCTGGAGCCGGAGGTGCGCGTGCACGACCCGCTGCGGGCGCTGGACGGCGGGACCGACGGGCTGGATGCCTACCGCGCCATCGCCGCGCAGCTTCCCGGCCTGCTGGTCCCCGGCGGCAGCGTGGTGCTGGAGGTTGGCATCGGCCAGGCCGGCGACGTGGCCGCCCTCCTGGCGGCGGCGGGACTGGGCCTCACCGGCGTGTTCCGCGACCTCGGCGGGGTGGAGCGGTGCGTCCGGGCGCGCAACGATCGGTGAAACGCCCGGTGAAATCCGGTGGTGCCTACAAAAAAAGGTTGGATTGCGCCCGCTTCCCGATTAGGGTGCGGGACAGCGACGCGCCATGGGCCGGCGGGGGTCAAGGACCGCCCGGCGGGATGCCGACGGGCCCATGCGTCGTATGAATCCCCGAGACCGATCCGTGGCCTGACCGACCGCGGCGGACCCGGTGGCCAAAAGGGCCGCCAGGGTGTTGAAGGGGGACTCGCTTTCTCGAACACGGGGCCATAAGAGCCGAATGAGACAAGGACCCAACAACAGGCGTTCGCGCGGCCGCGGTGGAAACGGTGGTGGCGGCGGCGGTGGCGGTGGTGGCGGCGGCGGCGGTGGTGGTCGGCGCCAGAACGTTCCGCTTCGTCACCAGACCTTCGACAGCAACGGCCCGGACGTGCGCATCCGCGGCAACGCATGGCAGGTCCATGAGAAGTACCTGACGCTGGCGCGTGACGCCTCGACGTCGGGCGACCGCATCATGGCGGAAAACTACCTGCAGCACGCCGAGCACTATTTCCGCATCATTACCCAGATCCAGGAAGCGGAAAGCCGCCAGCGTGGCGACAACCGCCCCGGCGGCAACGGCCAGGGGCCGCAGCCGCACGCCTACCAGGACCAGGGCGACGACCAGGACCAGGGTGATGACGAGGGCAGCGGCGCCGACGAGCGCGCGCCGCTCAACGCCTGAGCCGTTTCGGCCTGAACCACTCCGGTCTGTAAGGCTACCCGGCCAGCGTGACCGGATCGCCCACAGCGATCCGGCCGCCGTCCACCACGCGGGCATAGACGCCGCACTGCGTGTGGCCGAACCCGTCCCGCAGCGTGCGCAGGACGTTGAGATCGCGTGCGCCCGTGCCCGGGTTCACCTCGGTGGCGGCACACCGGCCGATCGGCCGCACCACCTCCAGCGTGGCGCCACCGACGGATAGCGTTCGGCCGATCCAGTTGCGCTCCTCCCAGGGATCGAGCCCGTCCAGCCACAGGTTGCCGCGGAACCGCGCCGGGTCCACCGGCTGCTTTGCCACACGCCCGATGTCATGCACGCTGGCGAGGTTCAGCAACGAGACGAACGGCGTGTCGGTGTCGGTGTACGCGAAGCCCCTGGCCTCGGCCAGCTTCGGCGCGCCGGGGGCGGCGCTCGCCATGTAGGCGGCGAAGAACTGCTCAATCAGCATGCGGCCCATGGGCTGGTCCAGCCGGCCGCGCGACACCGGCCTGCCGCCGCGATAGACGACCAACGTCTGCGTGTCGTCGTCGAACTCCGTCTCCAGCGCCGCCAGCTTTTCGTGACGGGCGAGCTGGAGGAAGTCGCTCTTTGGCCGCCAGCCTTCCTCGTGGTGCCCGGCCTCCAGCGTCGCGGCCCCGTGCAGCAGGGCGTAACGGCGGTCGCCGGGCAGCGCCTGTCCGGCCACCAGTTCGGCGGCCGGCAGTTCCTGGGCAGTCAACCCCTTGACGGGATAGCGGAATATCTTGGCAAGCGTGATCGGCATGCGGCGTATCTGAGACGTGCCGCAGCAATTCTGTCAACCATCAACGGTGCATATTTCACCAGTGCTCGTCACCAGTGCTCGTCCAGGGTCTTGTTCCCCAGGAATTCGGCCAGCCGGCGCCGCGTCGCCGGGGTGGTGCCCTCGGGCAGGCGGTCCAGCGGGAAGAAGGCGGCCTGGGCGATCTCGAACCGGTCGATGCGCGGCTCACCGCTCCAGCGCTCGGCGACGAACACCGCCACATGGTCGCTGGCGCCATGGCGGAAGCGCGCGAACACGCCCAGCGGCCGGGCCGTCTCCACGGCCAGCCCGACCTCCTCGCGCACCTCGCGCCGCATGGCGTCGACCAGCGTCTCGCGCTTGTCGACGCCGCCGCCCGGCAGGTGCCAGCCGGGGACGTAGCTGTGCCGGATCAGCAGCACCCGGTCCCCGTCGAGGATGATCGCCCGCACCCCGATGGTCAGCGGCCGCGCGATGCGGTGCCACGCGTTGCGCGCGTGCCAGGCGAGCCGGAGCGGGTTCAGCGGGTGCGGCATGGTGCCCGTGGGCAGCGTGGTGTCGGTCATGAGGGAGGGGCTGTGTCCGGGGCGGGGCGGCCTCCGAACCATAGGCCCGCCGGCACCATGCCGGAAGCGGCGCAATCGGTCGAGCGGCAACGGGGTGGAGGATTATCCAAAGGAGTAGAAGCGACCGAATTCGTGGAAAGCCCGACCATCCGTCCACCCCAATAACCTTGCGCACGGGGTGGTCTTGCACGCGGCGCAAGCTTCACCACATCTTCCGCAGCATCCTCCTGGATCGCACACGACAGTGGGTCAATGGCCGATCGGGCTGCCTGGCGGGCGGTCGGCCGCACGTGGGAGACACAGTATGGACTTCGAAAAGTACACCGAGCGCAGCCGTGGTTTCGTGCAGGCGGCGCAGACGGCGGCGTTGCGCCGTGGGCATCAGCGACTCACCCCCGAACAACTTCTGAAGACGCTGCTCGACGACAAGGAAGGCCTCGCCGCCAACCTGATCCGCGCCGCCGGCGGCGATCCGGCCGCCGCACTCGCGTCCGTCGATGCCGAACTGGACAAGCTGCCGAAGGTCGAAGGGGCCGGGGCCGGCCAGGTGTACCTGTCGCCGGAGCTGGCGCGCGTCTTCGAACAGGCCGAGAAGATTTCGGAGAAGGCCGGCGACAGCTACGTCACCGCCGAACGCCTTTTGCTGGCGCTCGCCATGGCCGAGGGCACGCCGTCCGCCAGGGCGCTGAAGGCCGCCAACGTCAACCCGCAGGCGCTCAACACCGCGATCAACGAGATCCGCAAGGGCCGCACCGCCGACACCGCCTCGGCCGAGCAGGGCTACGACGCGCTGAAGAAGTACGCCCGCGACCTCACCGCCGCCGCGCGCGACGGCAAGCTCGACCCCGTCATCGGCCGCGACGAGGAGATCCGCCGCACCATCCAGGTGCTGGCGCGGCGCACCAAGAACAACCCCGTGCTGATCGGCGAGCCCGGCGTCGGCAAGACCGCCATCGTCGAGGGGCTGGCCCAGCGCATCGTCAAGGGCGACGTGCCGGAGGGGCTGAAGAACAAGAAGCTGCTGGCGCTCGACCTCGCCGCCATGGTGGCCGGCGCGAAGTATCGCGGCGAGTTCGAGGAGCGGCTGAAGGCCGTCCTGCAGGAGATTCAGGCGGCGGCCGGCGAGATCGTCGTCTTCATCGACGAGATGCACACGCTGGTGGGTGCGGGCAAGGCGGACGGCGCCATGGACGCCTCCAACATGCTCAAGCCCGCGCTGGCGCGCGGCGAGCTGCACTGCGTTGGCGCCACCACGCTGGACGAGTACCGCAAGCACGTGGAGAAGGACGCAGCACTCGCCCGGCGCTTCCAGCCGGTCTTCGTGTCGGAGCCGACGGTGGAGGACACCATCTCCATCCTGCGCGGCCTGAAGGAGCGCTACGAGGTGCACCACGGGGTGCGCATCACCGATGGCGCCATCGTCTCGGCCGCCACCCTGTCGAACCGCTACATCACCGATCGCTTCCTGCCCGACAAGGCCATCGACCTGATCGACGAGGCCGCCAGCCGCTTGCGCATGGCGGTGGACTCGAAGCCCGAGGAGATCGACGAGCTGGACCGCCGCATCATCCAGCTCAAGATCGAGCGCGAGGCGCTGAAGCGCGAGACCGACGAGGCGTCGCGCAACCGCCTCGCCGACCTGGAGGGCGAACTGGCCGAGCTTGAGCAGGAATCGGCCGAACTCACCGCCCGCTGGCAGGCCGAGAAGGACAAGCTGTCGAGCGCCCAGAAGATCAAGGAGGACCTGGACCACGCCCGCACCGAACTGGATCAGGCGCAGCGCGGCGGCAATTGGGGCCGCGCGGGCGAGCTGACCTACGGCGTCATCCCCGACCTGGAGAAGGCGCTGAAGGCGGCCGAGCAGGCGTCGCAGTCCCGCATGCTGAACGAGGAGGTGCGCGACAGCGACATCGCCTCCGTGGTCAGCCGCTGGACCGGCATCCCGGTCGACAAGATGCTGGCCGGCGAGCGCGAGAAACTGCTGCACATGGAGGAACGGCTGCGCACCCGCGTGGTCGGGCAGGAGGAGGCGATCGTCGCCGTCTCCAACGCCATCCGCCGCGCCCGCGCCGGCTTGCAGGACCCCAACCGCCCCATCGGCTCCTTCCTCTTCCTCGGCCCCACCGGCGTCGGCAAG
>DASPIO010000006.1:0-55043 GCA_035629155.1 Azospirillum sp.
GGCCCCGATGTCTTCCAGCACGACGCGCATCTGCTGCGCCACGAAGGCCGGGTCGATCGGGTAGACGCCGTGCACGCCCAGCGTGTTCTGCGCGGTCAGCGCGGTGATCGCGGTCATGGCGAAGCCGTTCAGCGCGCTGACCGCCTTGATGTCCGCCTGGATGCCGGCGCCGCCGCCCGAGTCCGACCCGGCGACGATGAGGACCCGTCCTTTCATCCGCTGTGCCTTCATCACTCCGCCGCCTTGACATCGTGCGCCGCGGCGCGCTGCACGGCGGCGACGATGTCGCCCACCACCGCATCGACCAGCGCGGCGTCGTCGCCCTCGGCCATCACGCGGATCAGCGGCTCGGTGCCGGACTTGCGGATCAGCAGGCGGCCGCAGCCGTTCAGGCGGCCTTCGCCCTCGCGGATCGCCTCCTTCACCTCGGCCGCCTCCAGCGGCGCGGAGCCGGCGGTGAAGCGGACGTTGGTCAGCTTCTGCGGCACGGGGTCGAACAGCCGGCACACCTCGCTGGCGGGCCTTCCCGAGCTCTGGATGCAGGCCAGCACCTGCAGGGCGGCGATCAGGCCGTCGCCGGTGGTCGAGTAGTCGGACAGCACGACGTGGCCGGACTGCTCGCCGCCGACGTTGAAGCCGAAGCTGCGCATGTGCTCGACCACGTAGCGGTCGCCCACGGGCGTGCGCACCAGCTCCAGCCCGAAGCCCTTCAGCGCGCGCTCAAGCCCCAGGTTCGACATGACCGTGGCGACGACGCCGCCGCCCTTCAGGCGCTGCTCCGCCGCCCAGGAGCGGGCGACGAGGCCCATCACCTGGTCGCCGTCCACCACCCGGCCGCGCTCGTCCACCATGATCAGGCGGTCGGCGTCGCCGTCCAGCGCGATGCCCAGGTTGGCCCCCTCGGCCACCACGGTGTCCTGGAGGAGCTTCGTCGCCGTGGCGCCGCAGCCCTTGTTGATGTTCAGGCCGTCCGGCTGCACGCCGATCGGCACCACGTCGGCGCCCAGTTCGTACAGCACCTTGGGGGCGACCTTGTAGGCGGCGCCGTGGGCGCAATCGACGACGATCTTCAGCCCGTCCAGGCGCTGGCGGCGCGGGAAGGTGTTCTTGACGAACTCGATGTAGCGGCCGGTCGCGTCCTCCATGCGGCTGGCGCGGCCGAGGTCGGCGGCATGGGCGAGGTCCGGCGTGAAGGGCCGCCCCAGGCGCGCCTCGATCGCCATCTCCACCTCGTCCGACAGCTTGTAGCCGTCCGGCCCGAACAGCTTGATGCCGTTGTCCTGGTAGGGGTTGTGCGAGGCGGAGATCATCACGCCCATGTCGGCCCGCAGCGAGCGCGTCAGCATCGCCACGGCCGGCGTGGGCAGCGGGCCCACCAGCACCACGTCCATGCCCATGGAGATGAAGCCGGCGGTCAGCGCCGGTTCCAGCAGGTAGCCCGACAGGCGCGTGTCCTTGCCGATGACGACGCGGTGGCGGTGCTCGCCGCGGCGGAACTGCAGCGCCGTCGCCATCGCCACGCGCAGCGCCGTCTCGGCGGTCATCGGCTCGGTGTTGGCGGTGCCGCGGATGCCGTCGGTGCCGAACAGGTGTCGGGTCATGGAAGAACCTCGGGGCTGGACTGTCACTTTAGCGCGATTTCATGTGGCGTGAAGCCTTCATCGCCGCAACACCACCCTCGGGTCAAGGATCCTTCCGCGCGGACGCGAAAGGGTTACATCCATCCTACGCCGCCGGATGGAACGCCTCCCACACCGCGCGCGCCTGCGCCGTTTCCGCCACGTCGTGGACGCGCAGGATCTGCGCCCCCTGCGACGCCGTCTCCAGCCCCGCCACGATGGAGCCGGGCACCCGCTCCTTCGGCGCCGTGTCGCCCGACAGGCCCGCCACGAAGCGCTTGCGCGATACCCCGATCAGCACCGCGCAGCCCAGCGCGTGGTACAGCGACGCATGGCGCAGGATCTGTACGTTGTGCTCCAGCGTCTTGCCGAAGCCGATGCCGGGGTCCACCGCGATCTTGTCGAGCGGCAGCCCGGCCGCCACGCACGCCTCCACCCGTCCCTCCAGCCAGTCGAAGACGTCCAGCGCCGCATCCTCGTAGGTGGGGTTCTGCTGCATGGTGCCGGGCTCGCCCTGCATGTGCATCAGCACCACCGGCGCGCCGGCCCCGGCCACGATGGTGAGGCTCGCCGGGTCGCCGGTCAGCCCGCTGATGTCGTTGACGACCTTGGCCCCGGCGCCGAGCGCCGACAGCATCACCGAGGAATGCCGCGTGTCGACGGACACCACGGCCCCCTTTCCGACGAAGTGGCGGATCACCGGCAGCACGCGCGCCGCCTCCTCCGACGGCGCCACCGGGGCGGAGCCGGGCCGCGTCGACTCGCCGCCGACATCGAGGATGTCCGCCCCGGCGTCCAGCAGCGCCTGCCCGTGCGCGATGGCCCGCCCGGTGTCGAAGAAGTCGCCGCCGTCGGAGAAGCTGTCCGGCGTCACGTTGACGATGCCCATCAGGCGCGGCCGCTCCAGCCCCACCCCGGCGAACGCCCCGCGCGGCCGCGTCAGCGCCGCCAGCCGGCGGTCGAGCGCATCGACCACCGCCGTGCCGCACGCCCGCCCCCAGGCCATCACGTCGGACAGCGGCGCCATCGCGCGGTCGATCCGCCAGCCGGTGCGGACGATCACCTCCACCAGCGCGAAGGCGAACCGCCCCCCGGCCAGCGGCAGCACCGCCGCCTCCACCGCCGCGTCGGCCGGCAGCAGCCCCATGGGGCGCAGATAGATCCGCGCGCCCTCGTCGGCGGCCCAGGGGCAGAAGGAGGACAACGAACGCGGGGCGGGGGCGGACATGGCGGCTCCGGCAGATCGGACAGGGCGTGACAGGGGGCGAATGTTACCCGATGTTACGGGATGATACACAATGCGCCACCCCTGCACATTCGCCCACCTCCGTTCAAAACGCGCGGCCGGGCGCGGTGTTGCTCCTGAGGATTTTGATCCTAGAGGATTGGGGGTGCGGGAGCAAGCGGGAGGCCTGCCTCCCGCGCACTCCACCAAGGGCCGATGTGGCCCTTGGATCCCATGAATTCATTCGCTTATGCAGCCGCCGCCACCACGGGTGGCTGGTGGTTGCTCCGGCGGCGCTCAGACGATGGAGAGCGAGGCGGACGCCGGGCTGGACAGCGCTTCGGCCAGGGCGGTCACGCCGCGCACGACGTCCTCGCGGGTGCGCGGCATGCACAGGCCGACGCGCACGGCGTGCGGCGCGCTGGCGCGGCCCACGGTGAAGAGGTCGGCGCCGGTGACGACCACGCCGCGCCGCCTCGCCTCGGCCACGAAGTCCTCGCGGCGCCAGGGCTCGGGCAGCGCCAGCCAGAGGTGCTGGGCGGCCGGGTCGCCGCAGATCACGGCGGCCGGCAGAATGCCGCGGGCAAGCTTCTGGCGGGCCGCGTTCTCCGCGCGCTCCGCTTCGGCGAAACGGTCGGCTTGGCCGTCCTGGATCCAGCGGCTGGCAACCTCCGCCGGCAGGGCGGGGGCCGCGTAGTGCAGCGCGCGCGCCGCCGCCTCCAGTTGCGCGGTCAGCGCCGGCGGCGCCACGACGTAGCCAACGCGCAGACCGGCCGCGACGCTCTTGGACAGGCTGGTGATGTAGATCGTGATGTCCGGCGCGATGGTCTGGATCGGGCGGGCGTCGGTCAGCAGGAAACCGAAGACGTCGTCCTCCAGGATGGTGACGCCGTAGCGTCGGCAGATGGCGGCGATCTCGGCCCGCCGCTCGGGCGGCATCACCGAGGCGGTCGGGTTCTGCAGGCTCGGCACGATGTAGAGTGCCTTCGGCGCCAGGCGGCGGCAGGCCGAATCGAGCGCGTCGGGCATCAGCCCGTGGTCGTCCAGCGCAACCCCTTCCAGATGCAGGCCCAGCGTGGCGGCCAGCGTGCGCGTGCCGTAGGCGGTCAGCCGCTCGGTCAGCACCACGTCGCCGGGCCGCGCCACGGCGGCCAGCGCCACGGCGATGCCGTTCTGGGCGCCGGTGGTGATCAGCACCGAGTCGGGCGACGCCGACACGCGGTGCCGGCGGGCCATCCACTGCGCCCCCGCGGCGCGGTGCGACGGCAGGCCGGCGTGCGGCGCGTAGTCGATGAGGGAGGCGAGCGAGCCGGAGCCGGCAATCGCCATCAGCGTGCCGGCCAGCGCGTGTTCGGAGGCCTGCTGCTCCGGCTTGATGACCGTCATGTTGACGGCCGTCACTTCGGTGCGGCGCTGCCAGGACAGCGGATCGGGCTGGGGGGCGAAGCGCGGCCCCTGGACGAAGGTGCCGCGGCCGACCTCGCCGCCGATCAGGCCGCGCCGCTCGGCCTCCGCGTACGCGCGCGTGATGGTGCCGACGGTGACGCCCAGCCGGTAGGCGAGGTCGCGGTGGGTCGGCAGGCGGGTGCCGGCGGGCAGGCGGCCGGAAGCGATGTCGTCGGCCAGCGCGTCGGCGATGACGCGGTAGCGGGGGCCGGAGCGGTCGGAAAGGTCGGGAATCCAATTTGTCACGGTGACAATATAGACAAACCGGTATGACCAGTGCAAGGAGCTTGCTTATTGTCCCGAACGGCGGCCGCGCACCGAGGTGCGTACGGAACGTGGCGGAAGCAGGCTGTGCGTGTCCAGCGATCGAAAGTCGTGGCTCCAGCTCAGCCGGGCGACGGGAATGATGGCGCGTGGTGGCATGATTCCCGAGTCTTTCGCCGCTGTATGACATGTTGATCGAGATCGTCGAGCGGCTTTACGCTCCCGCATTGTCTCAATTGTCCCCACGAGTCCGGACGACACGACCGGACCCGTTCGTCCGACGGGGTTCCCCGATCAGGATGAAATCCGCGCCATCCCAGGAAGGTGTCGCATCCGGACAATCAGGGCGCCGTCCACGCCGCCACGGGACGGCCCGGCAGGGTCCGCACGAAGGCGGCCAGCCAGAACAGCCCCACGGCGGCCACCGCCAGCGCGTCGCGCCAGGAGGGCGCGCCGTCCGGCGTGCCCGGCCGCACCTGCCAGTAGAGGTGCGCGGCGTGTTGCACCAGCAGCAGCAGCGTCGCCGCCACCAGCACCCAACGCAGCCGGCGCAGCCGCCCGCCGATCAGCAGCAGCGCCGCCACCCCGGCCGCCGGCACCGTCACGCCAGGCATCAGCCACCACCACACGCCGTCCCGCCGGGTCAGATACCACGCCACCTCGTGCGGCAGGTCGGCCGACCACACCACCAGGAACTGCACGAACCACAGCCACGCCGACGCCAGCACCAGCGCCAGCAGGGCGCCGGTCAGGCTGGCGACGCGCCCCGGCGGCTCGCGGTCGGGGCGCAGCATGGCGGCCAGGATGGCGGCGGCCAGCGCCGCCGCCGCCTGCGCCACGCCGAAGGCCAGCCCATACAGGCTGGACAGCCACGCGGGGGCGAGCGACATGACCCAGTCCATCCCCGCCAGCGTCACCGTCGGCAGCACCAGCAACAGCCCCACCGCCGCGAGGCGCCGGTGATGCCGCCCCGGCCGCGTCATCGCCCAGGCCAGCGCGCTCCACACCGCCAGATAGACGGCGGAGCGCACGACGAACGCCGTTCCGCCCAGCCAGCGCGCCCGCGCCTCATGCAATCCCGCCTCCCCGCCCGGCCGCGCCCACGGGTAGACGTCGGCCAGCCCCATCAGCAGCGGCACCGACAGCAGCGCCAGCAGCGGAAGGGTCAGCGCCCCCGCCTCCAGTTCACCGCGCACCGGCGCCAGCCAGGGGTCGCCCAACAGGTGGCCCAGCATCAGCACGATCAGGCACCCCACCGCCAGCCCGGCCCACAAGAGGAACGCGACGAGCCACGCCGGCCGGAACGCCGCCGGGTCGGCCCACCAGCCGAAACCGGCCAATACCACGGCGACCAGCGCCAGCAGCGGCCAGAGCGTGCGGTGCGTCATCGCCGCTCTCCCGCCCGCCCGGCCTGCAGCGCCTTGATGTGGGCGGCAATGGCCCAGCGGTCGGTCGGGGCGATGCGGTCGCCGTAGGCCGGCATGGGGCCGGAGCCGTGCGTCATCACGCCGACGATGCGTTCGGGCGTCAGTGCCTGCTTCTCCGGCGCGTGGAAAGATGGCGGGGCGGGGAAGCCGTGCCGCACCACCGTCCCGTCGCCGTCGCCGCCCGTGCCGTGGCAGGGCGTGCAATGGATGGCGAAACGCTCCCGCCCACGCTTTGGATCGGATGTGTCCGGCGGCGGGGCGGGCAGGGCGCCGCGCGGCACCGTGCCCGGCGGGACCGGATCGGCCAGCGCCGCCCCCACGGTGCCCGGACGGGTCGGCGGGCGGTGCTCCAGCCCGTCGTCGCAGGCCGCCAGCGGCAGGAGGATCAATGCCAGGAGCGGCGCGCGTCTCACCACGGCACCTCCGCCACCCGGTCGGGGCGCAGGTCCTCCAGCGCCCGGCGCGTGCGTCGCGCCTCGAACAGCGGGTCGGCGCTCTCCACGCACAGGAAGTACGCGTCGCCGGAGGCGCGGTGGAACCGCGGGTCGTTGAACAGGGGATGGTAGGGCTCGGGCAGGCGGTTCAGCGCGAACATCGTCAGCACCGCCGCCACCGCCGCCCCCAGAATGCCCAGGATGATCGTCGCCGGCAGGAACGACGGCCAACTGTGCAGCGGCCGGCCGCCGACGTTGAGCGGGTAATCCACCGCCGAGGTCCAGACCTGCAGCGCGTACCCCCCGCCGCCCAGCGCCAGCGCCCCGGCCAACGCCGCCAGCGGCAGCAGCCAGCGCCGCCCGGCCTCCCCCGGGAGGTAAGGGGCGAGGTCTTCCACCGGCACCGGGCTGAACCCGTCGATCCGGCGGTAGCCGGCGCGGTGCAGCACCCGCGCCGCCGCGACCAGCCGGTCGGCGCTGTCGAACTGGGCGATCAGGCCGTAGGCGGGGGGGCGCGCCGTCATGGCCGTACTCCGGGCCGCACCCCCGGCCCGCCGTGCTCGGCGTGCGTCTCGAACATGGAGATGGCGGGCACGAAGCGCACGAACAGCAGCATCAACGCGCAGAACAGCCCGATGGTGCCGGCCAGCAGCCCTGCCTCCCACCACGTCGGCCCGTAGGTGCCCCAGGAGGACGGCAGGTGGTCGCGGTAGAGCCCGCCGACGACGATCACCAGCCGGTCCAGCCAGACGCCGGCGTTGACCAGCACGCCGACGGCGATCAGGGCCGGCGCGCTGCGGCGCACCCGCGCGAACCACAGCGCCTGCGCCGCCCCCACCGTGCCCAGCATCGCCCCCCAGGTCAGCGGCGCGAAAGGCCCCGTCACCTTCTCCAGCGCCGAGTGCCAGGCGTGTTCGCCGGCTTGCCACGCCACGAACCCTTCGAACCCGTACGACCACGCCATGACCACGGCGTTGGCCAGCAGCAGTTTCGCGATGATGTCGATGTGCCGCCGCGTCACCAACTCGTGCAGGCCCAGCAGCGTGCGCACCAGCAGCGCCACCACCAGCACCATGGCGAGCCCCGACAGCAGCCCGCTGACCACGAAATAGGGGGCGAAGCGGGCGCGGTGCCAGTCCGGCACCACGGTGACGGCGAATTCGAACGACACGGTGCTCTGCATGAACACCACCAGCGGCACCACCAGCGCGGCCAGGATCCGGTAGGCCTTCTGGTGGTTGAGCCAGTGCCGCGCCGAGCCGCGCCAGCCCAGCGCCAGCGCGCCGAAGACGACCTGCCCCCGCCGTGTGCGGGCGCGGTCGCGCAGGGCCGCGAGATCGGGGATCAGGCCGACGTACCAGAACAGCGCGGTCACCACGATGTGCGTGAGGATGGCGAAGAAATCCCACACCAGCGGGCTGCGGAACTGCGGCCACACCTCGAACGTGGCCGGGTAGGGGAACACCCAGTGGAACAGCCAGGGACGGCCCAGGTGCAGGATGGGGAACAGCCCGGCGCACAGCACGGCGAACAGGGCCGCCGCCTCGGCGAAGCGGTTGATGGAGGTGCGCCAGCGCGCCCCCCGCAGCACCAGCGCAGCGGCCAGCAGGCTGGCGGCGTTGGCGATACCGATCCACCAGACGTAGTTGATGATGTCGAAGGCCCAGACATAGGGCACGTTGGTGCCCCACACGCCCACGCCCCAGACGAACAGCCCGGCGCAGGCGACGGCCAGCACCAGCACGCCCCCCAGCGCCGCCGCGAATCCGGCGGCCCAGCGCCAGCCGAAGCGCTGTTCCAGGACGATGGCGCCGGCCTCGTGGTGGGGCAGTGCCGCCATGCTCAGGCCTCCTCCCCGGCCGGCGGGTTGTCGATGCGGGCGAGGTAGGTGGTGCGCGGGCGCGTGTTCAGCTCGCCCAGAAGCGCGTAGTTGCGCGGGCTGCGCTTGCGGCGGCTGACGGCGCTGTCCGGGTCGTTCACGTCGCCGAACACGATGGCCCCGGACGGGCAGACCTGCTGGCAGGCGGTGACGACCTCGCCGTCGGCGATCGGGCGGTTCTCCAGCTTGGCGCGGATGCGGGCGGTGGCGATGCGCTGGATGCAGTAGGTGCATTTCTCCATCACGCCGCGCACGCGGACGGTCACCTCCGGGTTGGCGGCCTCGGCCGGAACCCCGTCGTCCTGTGCGTAGTCGAACCAGTTGAAGCGCCGCACCTTGTAGGGGCAGTTGTTGGAGCAGTACCGCGTGCCGACGCAGCGGTTGTAGACCATGACGTTCAGCCCCTCGGCATCGTGCACGGTGGCGTTCACCGGGCACACCACCTCGCACGGCGCCTTCTCGCAATGCATGCACAGCATGGGCTGGAAGAGCGTCTGCTGGTCTTCGAAGTAGCGGTCGATGCGCAGCCAGTGCATCTCGCGCCCGCGCGCCACCTCCGCGCGCCCGACGACGGGGACGTTGTTCTCCGCCTGGCAGGCGGTGACGCAGGCGTTGCAGCCGACGCAGGCGTTCAGGTCCACCGCCATGCCCCAGGCCGGCCCCGCGTACGCGTAGTCCGGGTAGATGGAGGGCGGCGGCTCCTGCGCGGGCGGCTCGCGTGGAACCGGCGGCGCGGTGCGCACGATGTCGCGCCCGGCCATGGTGGCGTGGCGCTGGGTGGTCGCCAGCGCGTGGCGTTCACCGGTGGCGCGCAGCTCGGCGCCGGCCGCCAGCCACGGCGCGTCCGCGCGGCGCAGGCGGTAGGCGTCGAAGCCGACGGCGGTGCCGACCCGCCCGGCGCTCCACCGGCCATAACCCAGCGGCAGCGTCACCGTATCAGCCGCGTGTCCCGGCAGCGTCCACACCGGGCCGCGCAACGTGCGGGAGCCCAGCGTCAGCGCCGCCACGGCGCCGTTCTCCAGGTCCAGCGCCGCCGCTGTGGCGGGGGCGAGCAGGATCGCGTTGTCCCACACCATCTTGCTCAGCGGCTTCGGCAGTTCCTGCAGCCATGCGTTGTTGGCGAAGCAGCCGTCCCACACCGACGGATCCGGCGCGAACACCACCTCCAGCCCGCCGGCCCCTGCCGGTGGCGGCGCGGGGCGCCAGCCCGGCGCGGGAGCCACCGCGCGGGACGGCAGCGCCGTGTCCGGCACCACGCCGTCGTGCAGCGCTTGCCGCCACGCCGCGTCGTCGCCCTGGAAGCGTTCCCGCACAAGCTCCCGCGCGGCGGCGGGCCGGCCGGCCAGCGCCGCCGCCACCTCCTGCGGCGTGCGCCGGCCGTGCCTGGGGGCGGCGACGGGCTGCATCAGCCCGACCGTGCCGTCCCAGGCGCGGGCGTCGCCCCAGCTTTCCAGAGCGTGCGCCATGGGTGCGTGCCAGCGGCAGAGCGCCGCCGTCTCGTCCGCCCACAGGCCGAGGTGCAGCGTGAAGGGCACCGTGGCCAGCAGATCCGCGAAACCCAGGTCGCCGGGCGCCGTGTAGGCCGGGTTGGAATCGAGGATCACCAGATGGCTCACCGCCCCCGCCGCCATGTCGGCGGCCAGCACCTCCAGCGAAGCGGACTCGTCCCACGGCCCCGCGAGCACCGGGCCGGTGTGGTGCACCGTGGTGCCGACGGCGCCCAGCGCGTGATTCACCGCATGCGCCAGCGCGTGCGTCTCCGCCGGCAGGTGCCGGCCCGCCACCACCAGCGCCCCCGGCCCGGCGACGCGCAGGTCCGCCGCCATGGTGTCGAGCAGCGGATCGCTCCCCGCCTCGCCCTCGGCAACACCCAGCCGGACGGCCAGCCGGTGCGCGAAGGCGGCGATGGCGGACGGCGGCAGCGCGAGGCGGCGGTCGGCCCGCGCGCCGGTTGCGCCGGGGGTGGACTCGATCGCATAGAGCCGGTTCATGTTCGTCTTCGGGCCGGCTTCCGGCTCCCGCCGGCCGGCGGCGAAGCCGCGCGCGTAGGCCACCTGGTGCGGCCCCGGCCCCAGGATGTCGGCGTCCAGCGTCACGATCACCGAGGCCCGGACCAGATCGTGCCGCGTCTCCAGAGCGTCGCCGAAGACCAGCCGCGCCCCCTCCCGCCTGTTGTCCGGGCCGAGCGGCGCGTGCTGGTGCCAACGCGCGTTCGGCAGGCGCCCCAGCAGGTCCGCCAGCAGACCGGCGAGGCTGGGCGAGGAGGTCGGGCCGGTGAGGATGCGCAGCCCCTCCCCACCACGCGCCGTCACCTCGTCCGCCACCTGCGCCAACGCGCGTTCGAACCGTTGCGCGGGCTGCGGCTGGCCGTCGAGGCGCGCGGCGCGGGAGCGGTCGGGGTCGTGGAAGGTCAGGATCCCGGCCTGGGTGAAGGCGTCGGTGGCGCCCAGGCTGGCGGGGTGCAGCGGGTTGCCCTCGATCTTCGTCGGGTGTCCCTCGTCGCTGCGCACCAGCACGCCGGTGCCGTAGCCGTCCAGCGTCAGGCTGGTGGCGAAGACCAGCGGTGCGCCCGGCGTGTGGCCGGGCACGCCGCGCCCGCGCGCCGCCACCGTCTCCGGCGCGGGGCCACAGCCCGGCAGGCCGGCCAGCGCCATGGACGCCGCCATGACCTTCAGCACCGCGCGCCGGTCGGTGCGCAGAAGGTCGGCCAGGGCCGGGAACTCGGCGTCGATGCGACGATCGTCGGGCTCGGTCATGGCGTCCTCAGCGGTGGCAGACGGAGCAGTCGATCAGGCGCGCGCCGCCGGTGCCGGTGGTGGCGGCCTTGCGGTGGCAGTCCAGGCACCAGCCCATGGACAGCGTCTCGGCCTTCGCAACGGCCGCCATGCGGTCCACCCGGCCGTGGCAGGTTTCGCACGCCACACCCTTGGACACGTGGATGCCGTGGTGGAAATAGGCGTGCGCCGGCAGGTCGTGCACGCGGGTCCAGACCACCGGCTCGCCGGTGTCGGCGCTGCCGCGCACGGGGGCGAAGACGGAGGCCCCCCGCCACACCTCCCTGTGGCAGCCCATGCAGATCTCGGCCGTGGGAATCCCGGCGTAGGCCGCGTGCTCCACGGACGTGTGGCAATAGCGGCAGTCGATGCCCAGGGTCCCGGCGTGCAGGTCGTGGCGGAACGGCACCGGCTGCTCCGGCGCCTCCCCCACGTTCCAGGCCCGGTCCGAACGCACCGCCGCCATGCCCGCCAGCACCACGCCGGCCAGCACGAGCGCCGCCAGGACGAACACCGATCGGAACAGGAGGGTGGAGCGAGGCCGGAACACCTGCGTCATGCACCGATCCACTGGCGGGGGCTTCCCCAGGAACCCGTGCGGGATGGCTTTGTTCCGGTCGCCGCATACGACGTCGTATCGCCGCCGCGCGGGCGACCGCTTCCCGTGGAGCCTGCGGATGGGGGAGGAGACGCCGGCGGGCCCTACCGCGATCTACTCGGTTCCGCCCGCGCCTGTGACGGAGCCCGTGGTGTTGGCGCGCGCCATCTCCTCCACCGTCACCCACAAGGGCTCCCGCCCGAGCCGCCGCAGATCTTCGCGAAGCCGCAGCAGATCGTTGAACGCCCGGCTCGCCGCAGTGTTGACGACGGCCCTGACGGCGGCGACCCGATCGTCCGGCAGAAGGCCGGTGGCGGCGGCGTGGTCCAGGTCCTTGCCCATGGCGCGCATGGCGCCCAGGCGGTTGAGCAGGAACCCGAAGTCGTTGGCGGCCGGCAGCCGCGTGTCCCACAGCGCGTGCGTCCACTGTCCGTCATGCTGCCGCCAGCGGATCAGGGGGGCCGCGCAAAGCCAGACACCGCCGAGGAGGGCCGCGCGGAAGGCTTGAAGGACGTCGTGGCCGATCGGCAGGTACGCCGACGTCAGGGGCGGAAAGCGCTCGAACACGGACCGGTCAAGGGCGTACCGCGCCCCGGCCAATGCACCCCCCGGGTTGGTCCGAATCACCGTTTCCAGCGGCAGCCAGCCGGATTCGGCGATGAAGGGAACGGGTTCGTCCGCAATGCCGGACGCGGTCAGCAGCGTCGCCGCGCTGGTGACGAGCGCCGCTCCGGTCGTGCGGTGAACATCCAGGAGCGTCGTCAGGCGGTCGGGAAGTGACACGTCGTCACCATGCGCCTGCACGAGCAGCCGGCAAGTCGCGGCCCGCGCGAGCGCATCGACGTGATCGATCGCGAGCCGCCGCACCGGGCGCACGACCCGCACCGTGTGCGGCCCCCGGTCCCCGCGCACCACGCGCAGAACGGCGTCCAGGGTGCCGTCGTCCGAGTGGTCGTCGGAAATCACGATCTCGGCGGCGCAGCCGCGCTGATCGAGCACGGACGACACGGCCTCGCCGACCAGGGCGGCCGTGTTGCGCACGGGCATGATCACCGAGAGGTCCGGCGGTGCGTCGCCCTCGCGTTCCCAAACGGGCTCAAGCACTCCTGTCCTCCATCGCCATGTGACGTTCTGGACCGGGGGCCTCGGTCCTGACGCCCGGGTTCCGGTAGATGGGAAAGTAGCCGCTGCCGGGCGCCCGCCGCGATAACTCCGCATAGGCCTCGCGATGCAGGATCGCGGTCAGCAGCCACACCGGAGATGTCCGGTTGGCCCAGCGGGCCTTGAACCGGGCGATGCCCGGTCCGTCCGGTCCGTCCGGTGTGCCTCCAAGATAGACCCGGCGGTGGCTTCCCCAGAGTTCGACGGCGGACGCCATCAGGAGGTGCGCCGCGCAGGTCCTGAGCGCCCGCCGGTCGACCAGCAGATGAAGAAGGTGGGTCTCGTCGGCGCCGTGCGCCGCGATGAGCATGGCGCCGGTTCCGGCCCCGTCCCGCGCGGTGAGGACGGCGACCCCCGGCAGATGGATCAGCCGCTGGAAATGACCGGGTGGCATCCGTGTCATCGTGCTCAGGTGGCGGCGCTTCTGCAGGTCAAGATGCAGCGTGGCGGCGGACTCCACGAGGTCCAGCGCCGGGGTGGCGACCGCGACGCTCCAATGACGCTCCGCAATGGCGAGGTTGCGCCGGGTCTTGGGGCTGAGCGCGGGGCGGCCGCGGTCGCCATCGGCGATGAAGTGATCCTTCAGAGGGACGGCGGCGGCCCCCACGCGCCGCGCCGCGGCAGGGTCCAGGGCCGCATCGGGGCGCAGCATTCCCGTGAAACTGACAGCCCCCATACTCTTCAAAGCCGCGAACGCCTCCGGCAGCGTCTCGGCCTCGGGCGCGCTGCCGTAGGGCCAAGGCCCCAATGCATCCACATGGCGAGAATTCCGTATCGTCCGCATCAGCACGGCCGTCTTGAGGTTCGGCACCGTGGTCGGCCGCCCCAGATGCGCGAGCGTCTCGATGTAATCAATTCCGTCGAAAAGAAATCCCTGCACAGTACATCCGGCGGCTGATATCAGGCGATGGCGATCAATGTCTTTAAGGGCAATATAACGGTAGATTTATTGTTTGACAACCGGATCGGGCGCGGGTGCCTGCGCAAAAGACGTGAAGTTCTTTGCGTTGCTCCAATCTCCGGTGGCGGAATGCGATGGGCGAGAGCAGCGACGGCATCCCGTGAGCTTCCCTCGACGCGGGCAACCGTGCGGGGCGTTTTCGCTGGCGCTCAACCCAACCTACGACGAACCTGTAGGTTGGGCTGAACCGCGGGTGAAAACCCAACGTGCCGGTGCGGTCAGGCGTCGCCGAAGCCGTAGTCGGGCACGCCGTCCTCGTTGCCGTAGTACTTGTAGGGCAGGAACTTGCCGGACATGGTCAGCTTCACGCGGTCGCCCTTGGGGTTCGGCAGCCGCTCCATCTGCATGTCGAAGTCGATGGCGGACATGATGCCGTCGCCGAACTCCTCCTGGATCAGTTCCTTGAAGGTGGTGCCGTAGACCATCACCAGCTCGTAGAAGCGGTAGATCAGCGGGTCGGTCGGCGGCAGGGCGGGGATGGAGCCGCGGTAGGGCACCTCGTTCAGCATCTTCGCCTCGACCGGCGACAGGCCGAACAGCTCGGCCGCCTTTTCCGCCTGCGGCTTGGTCAGCTTCATCTGGCCCAGCAGGGCGGCGGTGATCAGGATCGGCGAGTAGCCGCCGATCGCCTCGGCGATCTGCGCCCAGCTCAGGCCCTTCTCGCGCTTGATGTCGAGGATCTTCTCGGTGAGGTCTTCACGCTTCATGGCGCTCTCCTGGCGATGACGGTGTGAGGGGTTGGCGTTTGGTCGGCCGAAGCCACCAGTTCGGGCGCGGCGCCCGGCCGGACGACCGGCGGGTGGCGCGGGTCGTGGTCGGCGGGGGGCGCGTCGCGGAAGGTGCGGCTGCGCGTCACCAGGAAGTCGATCAGGTGGTTGCGCAGCGGGTAATAGTTCGGGTGCCGGTGCAGGTCGGTGCGGCTGCGGTCGCGCGGCAACGGATTCTCGACGATCTCGGCCACGCGGGCACCGGGGCCGTTGGTCATCAGCACGATGCGGTCGGCCAGGTACATGGCCTCGTCCACGTCGTGGGTGATCATGAAGGTGGTCTGCCCGGTCTCCAGGCAGATCCGCCGCACCTCGTCCTGCAGCGTGCCGCGGGTCAGCGCGTCGAGCGCGGAAAACGGCTCGTCCATCAGCAGGATCTTCGGCTCGATGGACAGGGCGCGGGCGATGCCGACGCGCTGCTTCATGCCGCCCGACAGCTCGGCCGGACGCTTGCGCTCGGACCCGCCGAGGCCGACCAGGGCGATGAAGCGCCGGGCTTGTTCCTCGATCGACGCCCTGTTCTTCTTCGGCCAAGCTGCGGCTGGAGTACGCCGGCACCCTTCTGCCGGACGAGGACGGCGGCGGCCCGGCCATGCTGCTGACCCTCCACGACCTGGATGCCCGCCGCCGGCGCGACATCGACGCGGAGGGGGAGCTGTACCTGCGCGACGGCATCGCCGAATGGCGGCGCGTCGAGCGCGTGTTCCAGGACATCGAGCGGGAGAACCAGCTCATCCTCCAGGCGGCGGGCGAGGGCATCTACGGCGTGAACGCCGACGGCCACACGACCTTCGTCAACCCGGCGGCCGAGCGCATCCTGGACTGGCCGGCGGAGGAACTGCTGGGCCGCGACATCCATTCCATCGTGCACCACCATCGCCCCGACGGCTCCCCTTACCCCGCGCACGAATGCCCGATCTACGCCGCCTTCCGCGACGGCCAGGTGCACCGCGTGTCCGACGAGGTGTTCTGGCGGCGCGACGGCCGGCCGATCTGGGTGGAGTACACCAGCACCCCCATCCGCGTGGGCGCCACGGTGGCCGGCGCCGTCATCGTCTTCCGCGACATCTCCCAGCGCCGGGAGGCCGACGACCGCCTGCACGCCGCGCTGGAGGAGGTCGACCGCCTGCGGCAGCGCCTGGAGCTGGAAAACGCCTATCTGCAGGAGGAGATCCGCCTGTCCGGCAGCCACCACGGCATCATCGGCGGCAGCGCGGCGGTCCAGAAGATCCTGCAGCAGGTGGAGCTGGTGGCGCCGACCAACGCCAACGTCCTCGTCACCGGCGAGTCCGGCACCGGCAAGGAGCTGATCGCCCGCGCGATCCACGAGGCGAGCCGGCGGTCCGGCCGGCCGCTGATCCGCGTGAACTGCGCCGCCATCCCCCGCGAACTGTTCGAGAGCGAGTTCTTCGGCCACGCCCGCGGCGCCTTCACCGGCGCGCTGCGCGACCGGGTGGGGCGGTTCGAGCTGGCCGACGGCGGCACCCTGTTCCTGGACGAGGTGGGGGAGATCCCGCCCGACCTGCAGGGCAAGCTGCTGCGCGTCCTCCAGGACGGGCAGTTCGAGCGGGTGGGCGAGGAGCGGACGCGCAGGGTGGACGTGCGCATCGTCGCCGCCACCAACCGCGACCTGCGCGCCGAAGTGGAGCGCGGCCGCTTCCGCCGCGACCTCTACTTCCGCCTGAACGTCTTCCCCATCGAATCGCCGCCGTTGCGCGAACGGCTGGAGGACGTGCCGCCGCTGGCCGCGCACTTCCTGCGCGACGCGGTGCGCAAGCTGAACACCGGCGAACTCACGCTGACCGAAGACAACGTGCGCAAGCTGATGTCCTACCGCTGGCCCGGCAACGTGCGGGAATTGCAGAACGTGGTCGAGCGGGCGGCGATCCTTGCCCGCAACGGGCGCATCCGTTTCGACCTTCCGGCCGCGGAAGGGGCCGCCGCTCTGCCCGCGCCCAGCGCCGCCGCCGCCACGGCGCAAGCCATCGAGACCGAACGGGACCGGCGCGCGCGGGAGCGCGCGAACATCGTGGCGGCCCTCGACGCCGCGGGCGGCAAGGTGTCGGGGCCGGGTGGGGCGGCCGAACTGCTGGGCGTGCCGGCGACGACGCTCAGCTCGCGCATCAAGGCCCTGGGGATCAAGGTCCGACGCCAGAGGATGCGCGCGGACGCCTGATCGCGTACCGGACGTCGATCCTCGCCGATGAGCCGGTTGCGGCCCGGCCGCCAGGGCTTGGGGCATCGGCCTTGGCGCGCCGCCACATACGCACGTATTACGCGGCCATCAAAACATTTCCGTCCGTTCGAGAAAAATTTAGACAATGCAACTGAATTTGGTCGCTGGTCGCTATCATCATACCCACATATGCAAGACATATTACCTTTTTCATTATCTATGCATCGATAGCGTTTACGGAATTTTTGGAAATCCAGCCTAGCGTGACTCGCGTTTACCTGTGTAGCGCGCGACTGGACTGGGCCTATGCCAATTCCTGGGGCGAAGCGTCAGCATTCGATTCTCTTGGTTTTGGTGGTCAGCGGCACCGCCCGGGTTGCCTGCCTCGATTGCGCGAAGTTTGTCACAACCTTTAGCAAGATGGGCGTGCCGCCCGAGACGGCGGCGGTGGTCCGCGCCCAACTGGCCGTGCTCTTCATCCTGGCCGCCGGGGGCGTCGGCGCGTTCGCGTCGAGGGCGCCGATCCTGATCCACGGCGCCGACCGCTCAGCGCCGTGTGCCCTGGCGCTGGTGGCGGCGTTCTCACTGCGCGCCGCCGCCGTGTTCAGCGTGGTCTTCGTCCTCACGCCGGCGCCCGCCGCCGGCCCCCATGAACCGGCAAGGGAGCGTGCCCCATGAACGCCATGACGACCGCCGCCTCCATGACCCGCAGCCGATCCGCGACGGAGATGAGGATGCCGATGCCGAACCAGTGGCTCGCAGGGCCGGCCCAGCCGGCGGTGCCGACGGAAGCGGCGGCGTGGTTCACCCCCGCCGACGCGGACCCGTCCGACCCTGGCCAGCTTTACGCCGACCCCATGACGGCTCTCGCCGCCGCGCTGTACGTGCTGGGGATCTCCACGGTCGAGGAGATGGGGTGGAAGGACTACGACCGGATCATGCGCACCATCGAGCCGCTGATCGGCGGCGGGCACACGCTGCGCCACTTCCCCTACACGCACGCGGCGGCGCTGCAGACCGGCACCGTGGAGCGGCTGCGCAACGACTACACCATCCGCCTCGCCTACACGGAGTGGGGCAACCCGCACAACCCCACCATCCTGTGCCTGGGCGGCATCGCCAGTTCGGCGCGGCGGTTCGACTACCTCGCCCGCGCGCTGTCGAACCAGTACCACGTGCTGTGCCTGGACTGGGCCGGGCGTGGGCGCAGCGGCTGGCTGGCCGAGCAGTCCGACTACGCCTTCGAGGGCAACGTCGCCCAGGTGCTGGCGCTGATCCGCCACAAGCGGCTGAGCCGCGTCACGCTGCTCGGCTCCTCGCTCGGCGGCTGCGTGGCGATGCGCGTGGCGGCCGAGGCGCCGCATACCGTCGACCGGCTGATCCTCAACGACATCGGCCCGTTCATCCCGGTGGAGCGGCGGCGGCGGCGCGCGGAATCGGTGGCCCGCCACTACGTCTTCCGCCAGCCGGCCATGCTCTTCCATCGCACCGGGGCGGCGCAGAAGAACGACGGCCCGGTGGACGACACGGTCCTGCTGCACAACAGCTTCCACCAGACCCGGTGGTCGGAGGAGAACGGCGGCCGCGTCTACCGCCACGACATCCGCGCCCTGCAGGCCTACCGGGACGAGGCCTCGCACGACCACGACCAGTGGGACGACTGGCAGCGCATCGGCTGCCCCATCCTGCTGGTGCACGGGATGATGACCGACGCGCTGCTCGACCCCACCATCGCGCGGATGCTGGAGAAGCCCCGCTTCGGCGTCGTGCACATCCCGCACGTCGGCCACACGCCGACGCTCAGCGACCCCCTGCACATCGACACGCTGCGGCGCTGGCTGCACGCCTGCGACGGCTGGCCGAAGGAGAGCGCCATCGGCTGGACGCCCGGCGCCGAACGCATCCTGTTCCGCTGACGGGGGCCGCCATGACCGAAGGCTTCCTCTTCGTACGGCACGGACAGACGCAGGACAACCAGCTCGGCCTGCGCTGCGGCGGCGACCGCGACGTGCCGCTGACCGAACGCGGCATCGTCGACGCGCGCGCCGCCGCCATGCGCCTGCGGGCTTCGGGCCGGCGGTGCGGGCTGGTCATCGCCGGGCCGCTGCGGCGCACCGCCGTCACCGGCGCCCTGTTCGCCGAGGCGCTGCGCGTGCCGCTGCAGGAGCGCGAGTGGCTGCGCGAGCGCACGCTGGGCGCCTGGAACGGCCTGCCGGTCGAAGAGACCCGGCCGTGGTTCGCGCAAGGGCTCACGCCACCCGGCGGCGAGAGCGAGGCGGCATTCACCGCCCGCGTCCTGGCCGGCGTGGCGGTGCTGGCCGACGTGCTGGCGCGCCGGCCGCTGCTGGTCGGCAGCAAGGGGATCGGGCGGGTGCTGCTGCACCGCCTGGCCGGGCTGCCGGGCGTGGAACTGGGGAACTGCGAGATCGTGGCGTTCGAACGGATCGCCGGGGGTGTCGGCGATGCCCTGCCGCCCGACCACTGGCGATGGCGGTGCGTCCGCGAAGCCGACCTGACGGAACAGCGCCTGTCGCGCGCGTGAAGACGACGAGGAGTGAGAAGCCATGAAGCTCAAGATTGGAACGCGGCTGTTGATGCTGGTGTTCGGCGTGGCGCTGCTTGGCGCCGTCTCCGGCGCGGCCATCCACCTGACGGGGCTGCGCGAGACCCTGGTGGAACAGCGCAAGGCCAAGGTGAAGGAGATGGTCGACGCCGCCGCCTCCGTCGTCGCGCTGTACGGCGAACAGGAGAAGCAGGGCAAGCTGACGCGCGATCAGGCGCAGGACGCCGCCCGCGCCGTCCTGCGCGGCATGCGCTACGGCAACAACGAGTACTTCTTCGTCTACGACTACGCGGGCGTCAGCGTCGTGCACGGCCTGCGGCCGCAGGTGGAAGGCAAGAACCTGCTGAACCTGAAGGACCCGAACGGCGTCGCGTTCAACATCCTGCTGACCGAGGCGGCGAAGGCCGGCGGCGGCTTCGTCGCCTATCACCACAAGCGTACGGACACCGCCGACCCGTCGCCCAAGATCGCGTACGCCACCGGTTACCAGCCCTGGCAGTGGATGATCGGCACTGGCGTCTACACCGACGATGTCGATGCCGAATTCTACGCCCGCGCGGTGCGCGAGGTGTTCGCCACCCTGCTGGTGCTGGCGGTCAGCCTGGGCATCGGCGTGTGGGTCGCGCGCAGCCTGTCGCGGCCGCTGCTGGACATCCGCGACGTGCTGCGGCGCATGGACGGCGGCGACTTCGCCGTCGCCGTGGCGCACGCCGACCGGCCGGACGAGATCGGCGACATGGCGCGCACGGTGGCTGGGCTGGCCTCCACCCTGTCGACGGCGCGCAGCACGGCCCAGCACCTGGACCAGGAGCGGGCCGCCCGCGACCAGCAGCGCGAGCGCCTGTCGGCGCGCGCCACCGAGTTCGCCCGCGCCATGGACGAGGTGGTGGCGACGCTGAGCCGCGCCGCCGGCTCGCTGCACGAGCGCTCGGCCACGCTCCTGGGCGACGCCGCCAACGCCACCGAACAGGCGCAGTCGGCCGCGGGAGCCGCGCAAGGCGCCTCGCACAGCGTCGAATCCGCCGCCCGGGCCAGCGAGGAGCTGCGCAGCTCCATCGCCGCGATCAGCCGTCAGGTGGAGAGCGCGGCGCAGACGGCGGCCCGCGCGGTGACCGAGACGGCCAACACCACCGGCATCGTTTCCGGCCTGGTGTCGGCGGCCGAGCAGATCGGCGCGGTGGTCGAGCTGATCAACTCCATCGCCGGGCAGACGAACCTGCTGGCGCTGAACGCCACCATCGAGGCGGCGCGGGCCGGCGAGGCCGGCAAGGGCTTCGCCGTGGTCGCGTCGGAGGTCAAGAGCCTCGCCAACCAGACCGCCAAGGCGACGGAGGACATCCAGAACCAGGTCGGCGCCATCCGCGCGGCCACCGCCAACGCCATCGGCGCCATCGAGGGCATCGCGGCGCTGATCAAGAACCTCAGCGCGCTGAATGGCGAGGTCGCCTCGGCCGTGCAGCAGCAGGAGGCGGCGACGCACCAGATCTTCTCCGACGCCCGAACCGCCGCCGACAATTCCCGCCGCGTCACCGGTAGTGTCGAGGCGCTGTCGACGACGGTGGCGGCGACCAGCGAGCGGATGCGCGAGGTGACCACCGGCGCCGAGAGCGTGGCCAAGCAGTCCGACCGCCTGAAGGACGAGGTGCGCCGCTTCGTGGCCGAGGTCAGCGCCGCCTGACGCGGACGGCGCCGACCACCGGGGCAACGGATTTTCGCCCTGGAGGCGGCGCCACGTTTTCGCCGCGGCCGGCGGGGATCCGGCCCGTGTCGAGGGGCGTGCGCCGAACCGCCTGCTGACGGATCATGGGGCGGCCATGGCGACATCGACGTTGCCCTGGACATATTTCCCTACGGCTGTGGCAACACGGCGTTCGAGGCGCCGGCGCGCCGAAGGGCGACATGCGGGCGCAGGTCCTGGTGTCGCTCACCTCCGTGCAACACGCCGCATTTGCCCTGAATATCCCCACCGTCGTCTCGACAGCCTCTCAGAGTGGCCACTCGAAGGGGTGATCCATCTCGGTGAACAGGCGGTCGTGGAGGTCGTTCAACATCCGTGACCGTGGGAAACGGACGCGAGCCCGGGCGACGGTGCGGCACGCCTGGAGACCGTCGCCGGCCTCCGCGAGGATGCGGATCAAAATGGCCTGGGCCGCCTCGTCGGTGTCGTCGACGTCGATGGCGCGGCGGATGCTGTCGATCGCCACGTCGCGCCGTCCCGTCTTCCACGCCGCGCGGGCCCGTTCCCTCAGGGCGGGCGCGTGGGTCGGGACGGCCGACAGGATCCGGTCGCCGAAGGTGACGGCGTCATCGTACCGGCCCTCGCGGTACGCCTGCCGCATCTCGACGAAGGCGCGGTCGGCCGCGTCGCACAGCGTCCGGTCGAACATCCAGTGCAGACCGCGGCGGTGGAACTCCCTTGCGTGATGGTCGTCGCGGAGGGCCTGCTCGGACAGGATGGTGTAGCAGGAATACTGCCCCGTCGCGGCGCCCGGGTGCGATGCGTTGAGTTCCTGGAAGATCCGCCGGTCCTCGCCGCTTCCGTCTGGGAAGGCGGCCAGGCTCCACTGGGGCAGGACGAAGTGGCAGGCCGTCTTGTCGAGCAGCAGCGTGCTCGGATGGACGAAGCCGCCGTAACGTTCCAGGTTGATGCCCCGGCCGGGGCCGACGGCGTCCCATTCGTCGCGGCAGATGGGCCGCTCGGTCAACGGGTCGGCCAGCCAGCGGTAGGAGAATGCCCAGTGGTGCCCGGCGATGGCCTCCAGAAGCGACGAGAGGTGGTGCCCGGCGTGCCAGTCGTTGTCGTCGAGGTAGGCCACGTAGCGGCTGTCGGCGGCGTAGCTGAGAATGGTCCGCAGCGCACCGCCGTACGCGTTGCTGTAGAAGCCGCCATGGCGGACCGACGTGGAATAGCCCAGGTCCAGGATGGTGAGCGTCACGTGCGGCGGGCACTCCGCCCTGACGGCGTCGAGCACCGACGGGTCGTGCAGGGGCTTGTCGATGCCGATCAGGAACTGGATGCGTCCGGGATGGTCCTGCGCGAACACCGACCGCGCCGCGCGCAGCAGGGTGGGACGAAGGATCGTCGGCGTGACGACGGCCACGTCAAACATGCCGCCCGCCCGTCCTGCCCGGATCGTCGCGATCGGCAACCATCACGGCGCGGCCTTGGCGCCGGGGCCGAGAGTCGTTTCGGCGTGGTGGATCAGCCAGTCCGCCCACCGGCCGGGGCCGTTGCGCAGCCGGTACGCCGCCGCGCCCTGCAGGGCGGCGGCGGCCAGCCGGTCGAACCGTTCCACCAGCGCGTCGACGGCGGCGGCCATCACGTCCGGCCCATCGCCGGCATAGACGGCCCGCCCGCCCTCTTCCGACTGCGCCATCAGCGCCGGGGTGTTGGGAAAGATCATTGGCATCCCGCCGGCAAGCGCCTCGTAGACGGGACCGCTGTGCATCCGTTCGTAACGCGCCCGTTCGTAGGGCATGAACAGCGCGTCGCAGCGCGCCAGAAGGGAGTCCCAGTCGGCCACGGGGCCGCGGACGACCTCGACGTTCGGGAACGCCTCCAGCGCGTCGAGCACGTCGGGCACCTCGCCGCCGCTGTCGTGGACCAGCCAGCGCACCGGCGCACGGGTGCGGCGCACGACCTCGGGCAAGACGTGAATGCCCTTGCTGGGACGCTGGTGCCCGACCACGCCGATCACGGGGGGACTGGCGCCACGGCGGTCGCGCACGGGGCTGTCGTGGGTGCTGGGGATGACGATCACCGGGCATTGCAAGGTGTGGGCATAGTCCTGCGCCATCATCTCCGCCGTCGCCGCGACCGTCGTAATCGCCCGTGGCGGCACGCGGCGCCACGCGAAGCGCCACAGCAGCGTGTCGTAGCGGTCGAACGGCAGGCCGCCGACGAACACGCTCAACACCCGGGCCGGCCAGCGCGGCATCCAGGCGGCGGCGGCCAGCACCTGCGCCGGCGTCGGCATCAGCCAGACCATCACGTCGCCGTCCTGAACGGTGAACGCCTGAAGGTCGGCCGACAGGACGCGCCCGCCGGCCAGCATCGTCTCCAGCGGCCAGCACATCGCGTCGTCGCTGAGAACGTCGTACGTCCCCACGGAAAAGACCGGCTCGGCGCCGCACGCTTCGGCCTGCTCGGCCGGCAGGCTCCGATGCCCGGCGACGCGGACCGCCTGCCCGCGCGCGCGCAAAGCCTCGCGCACGTCCACCACCATCTTCATGTGGTGGCCGCGCAGGTTCCGCAGTCCGGGGTCGAGAAGAAAGATCGTCACGCTGCGCAGCCTCCTGGAGCCCGGCCGGCTTCGGGGTGGTGTAGCCGAGCGCCAAAGGCACCGTCAAGTTGGGCCGGGGCCGTGGTGTTGCACGGATGGCGGGGTCGGCGCAGGCCGAGCCCTTCGGATGCCTGCAGGATCCTTCGACTCCGTATAAAGCCAATACCGCTGGCGGCCCCTGCAAGGACGTCATCATCGATGGGTACAGAACCGCCGTCCCCCGCGCACTGTGGCAACCCTATGTGGTGAGCCGTGGTTCACGCGCGCGTGGCGGAAGGGTGCGGCTGGTGCGGCGAAGCGGAACGTGCATCCACTTGCGGAGGCTCTCAGCCCAAATGTTGGGACCGTCGGGTTCGCCGCAGTTCGGCGAAGCCATCCTCCGCGTGAAAGGAGGAGCGGGTGAGCGGGCTGGCGGAGACCACGAGGAAGCCCTTGGCCCGCGCCATCGTTTCGTATCCGGCGAACTCCTCCGGTGGGGCGTAGCGCACCACGGGGTGGTGGCGCGGCGTGGGCCGCAGATACTGGCCGATGGTCAGGAAATCGACGCCGGCCGCCCGCAGGTCGTCCATAGTCTGGAGCACTTCGGCCCGCTCTTCACCCAGGCCCAGCATGATGCCGGACTTTGTGAAGACCTCCGGGTGCCGTTCCTTCACCCGGTCGAGGAGGCGCAGGGAGTGGTAATAGCGGGCCCCCGGCCGCACCGCCGCGTAGAGGCGCGGCACGGTTTCCAGGTTGTGGTTGTAGACGTCCGGCCGGGCGTCGGCGACCATCTCGATGGCACCCGGCTTGTTGCGGAAGTCGGGGGTCAGGATCTCGATCGTGGTGCCGGGCGAGACGGCGCGGATCCGTTCGATGCAGCGGACGAACTGCCCCGCACCGCCGTCCGGCAGGTCGTCGCGGTCGACCGAGGTGATGACCACGTGGCGCAGGCCGAGCGCCAGAACCGCGTCGGCCAGCCGGTCCGGCTCGTGCGGGTCCAGCGCGGCGGGCCGCCCGGTCGCCACGTTGCAGAAGGCGCAGGCCCGCGTGCACACGCGGCCCAGGATCATCATCGTTGCGTGCCGCTTGCTCCAGCATGCGCCGATGTTGGGGCAGGCGGCCTCCTCGCACACCGTGTGCAGGGCGTGCCGGCGGACGAGGGCGCGGGTGTCCTCGTGCGCGCCGGCCGACGGCGCGCGGGCGCGCAGCCAGGATGGCCGTTCGGCCTGATGGACCAGGGTGTCGTGCGACGCGGGCATGGCCGTTACCCCTTCCGCCCGATGTGGTCCTTCAGCAGCGCGTTCACCCGGCCGGCGGCCTCCATCTGCACCATGTGGCCGGCGTTCGGGATCACCTCGACCCGGGCGGTGGAGCCCGGCGCCGTGGCGTGGGCGGCGGGGATGACGCGGTCCTGCTCGCCCCAGACGACCAGCGTCGGCACGTTGGCGGCGCCGACCGCCCCGCCCAGGATGGCCGTCTGCGCGCCGCCCTCGAACATGGACGACGCGATGGCCCGCAGCGCGCCATCGACGCCGTCCAGCCGCTTGTACTTCAGCAGGTCGTCGATCATCTGGCGGCTGACCAGCCCGGCGTCGGCGAACAGGGTCTCCAGCACCGGCTTCAGGTCGCGGCGCGCGGTCGCGTTGATGAAGCCGTCGATGTAGCCCTGGTTGATCTCCCGCCCCAGGCCCGCCGAGCATATGAGCGACAGGGAGGCCACGCGCTCCGGCGCGTCGAGCGCCGTGCGCATGGCGACCGCGCCGCCCATGGAGTGGCCGACCACGTGCGCCGCCCCGACGCCCACCGCGTCCATGAAGGCGAGCACCGCCTTCGACAGGCCGGGCAGGGACGGGTCCGCCGGCGTCTTGGTGGACTGGCCGTGCCCCGGCAGGTCGAGCGCGTAGACCGTGGCGCCCTCGGCCAGCGCGTCGATGGTGAACAGCCAGTTGTCGAGGTCGCCGCCGAAGCCGTGCACCAGCACGACCGTCGGCCCGCCCTCGCCGCGCCGGGCGTAGCGGATGGTGCCGGCCGCCGTCTCGGCGAATTCGTAGCGCGGGCCGGCCTCCGCCCCGTCCTCCCCGCCGTCCGCTTCGGGCACGGCGTAGCCGGCGACGAAGGCGTCGATGTCGGCGTCCGGCACGTCGGGTTCGGCCAGCACGGCGATCAGCGCCTTCACGGGGTAGATGGTTCCGGGCTCGCCCAGCACGCGGCGCAGGACGCCGGTCTCGCCGGCCTCGACCACGTTGGTGATCTTGTCGGTCTCGACCTCCAGCAGTTCGTCGCCGAGGTTGACGGTGGCCCCCGGCTGCTTCAGCCAGCCGGTGACCTTGCCCTCCGACATGGACAGGCCCCACTTGGGCATGACGATGGGCTTGATGCGCTCGTTCAGGGACGTCATGGGAACGGTGCTCCGGGGTCAGGCGGCGATGGTGCTGCGGGGGGCGCCGGCCAGGGTGCGGCGGGCGGCGGCGGCGATGGCGTCGGCGCCGGGGATGTAGAGATCTTCCAGCGACGGCGAGAACGGCACCGGCGTGTGCGGCGGCGTCACCATCTGGACGCCGGCCTTCAGCGCGCCGAAGGCGTTCTGGGCGACGAAGGCCGAGATGTCGGTGGCGAGGTTGCAGCGCGGGTGCGCCTCGTCCACCACCACCAGCCGGCCGGTGCGCTCGACGCTGTCGACGATGGTGTCCCAATCGATGGGCGACAGGGTGCGCAGGTCGATGACCTCCGCCTCCACCTTCTCCTTTGCCAGCGCCTCGGCGGCGTCCATGGCGCGGTGCACGGTCAGGCCGTAGCTGACGATGGTCACGTCGCCGCCGTCGCGCAGCACGTTGGCCTCGCCGAAGGGGATGGCGTAGGACTCGGCCGGCACCTCGGTCTCGTGGCCGTAGAGGTTCTTGTGTTCGCAGAAGATGACCGGGTCGTTGTCGCGGATCGACTGGATCAGCAGCCCCTTGGCGTCGTACGCGTTGGAGGGGCAGACGACCTTGAGGCCGGGAATGTGGGTGAACAGCGGGGTCAGCATCTGCGAATGCTGGGCCGCCGCGCGGAAGCCGGCGCCGACCATGCCGCGGATGACCACCGGCGTCTCGGCCTTGCCGCCGAACATGTAGCGGAACTTGGCCGCCTGATTGAAGATCTGGTCGAAGCACACGCCCATGAAGTCCATGAACATCAGCTCGGCCACCGGGCGCAGGCCGCAGGTGGCGGCGCCGATGGCCGCACCGATGTAGGCGGATTCCGACAGCGGCGTGTCCATCAGCCGGTTGCCGTGCTTGGCGTACAGGCCCTTGGTGACGCCCAGCACGCCGCCCCAGGCGTCGTCCTCGCCGGGCGCGCCGGTGCCGCCGACGATGTCCTCGCCCATCAGGATCACGGTCGGGTCGCGGCGCATTTCGAGGTCGAGGGCCTCGTTGATCGCCGTCTTCATGCTGATCTTGCGCGACATGATGTTTCCTCCGGTGGATGCCGTTCTTGTGGGAGTGCGGCTCAGTAGGCGACGTAGACGTCGGCCAGCAGGTCGGCCGCCGCGGGCAGCGGGGCCGCCTTGGCGCAGCGCACGGCGTCCTCGATGAGGGCGAGCACCGCGCGGTCGATGGCCTCCAGCTCGGCCGGGGTCACGGTGCCGGCCTCGACCAGGCGCTGGGCGAGCAGCTTGATGCAGTCGCGGTTTGCGCGCAGGGCCTCCACCTCGCCCTTGGCGCGGTAGGTCTGGGCGTCGCCTTCGAAGTGGCCGTAGAAGCGCACCATGTTGCATTCCAGGAGCGCCGGGCCGCCGCCCTCGCGGGCGCGCCGGATGATCTCGCCGGCCGCCTCGTACACCGCGAAGAAGTCGGTGCCGTCCACCGTGACGCCGGGCAGGCCGAAGCCGGTGGCGCGGTCGATGTAGCTGTCGCAGGCGACCGCCCATTCCATGGCGGTGGATTCGGCGTAGCCGTTGTTCTCCACCACGAAGATCACGGGCAGGTTCCAGACGGCGGCGAGGTTCATGCTTTCCAGGAAGGTGCCCTGGTTGGACGCGCCGTCGCCGACGAAGGTGATGCCGACACCGCCGTCGCCGCGCACCTTGGCGGCCAGAGCCGCGCCGCAGACCAGCGGGGCGCCGGCGCCCAGGATGCCGTTGGCGCCCATCATGCCCTTGGACAGGTCGGCGATGTGCATGGAGCCGCCCTTGCCCCGGCACGACCCGGTGGCGCGGCCGTAGATCTCCGCCATCATCCCATGGACGTCGACGCCCTTGGCGATGCAGTGGCCGTGCCCGCGGTGGGTGGAGGCGATGCGGTCATTGTCGTTCAGGTGCATCATGATGCCGGTGGCGCAGGCCTCCTCCCCGGCGTAGAGGTGTACGAAGCCGGGGATGTCGCCCTTGGCGAAGTCGATGTGCAGGCGCTCCTCGAACTCGCGGATGGTGCGCATGGTGCGGTAGGCCTGCAGCAGGTCCGCCTTGCCGAGTGGAAAAGGGTTTTCGGACATCGTCGTTTTCTCCCGTTTGGTTTTTCAAGGTTCGGCCGCGACCGCCGCCGGGGCGTTGGTCATCAGCCTGTTCCGGGCGGCGAAGCGCATGCAGCCGCCCACGTCCACGGTGCGGAATGCGTCGTCCCGAAGCGTCAGGGACACGCGGTCGCGCGCCGAGAAGGCGATTTCCCGCTCGCCATCGAGCGCGATGGAGCCGGCCTTCACCTCCGGCACGAAGGGCACGCCGGCCGGCATGCGGCGCCAGTCGGTGACGCCGACGGCGGTCATCAGCCCCGGCGCGATGGGTGCCTTCAGCACGGTGCCGCCGGCCCCCGGCGTGGCGAGGCGCACCATCAGCCCGCCGCTCTCCTCCCGCCCCACGGGTTCCAGCAGGCCGGCGATGGCCGACATGCCGATGACCTCCGGGTCGGCGAAGGTGACGAACAGCTCGCGGAAGCTCTCCGGCCTCCACAGGGCGCGGGCGCCGACGTAGCCTTCGGTGACCAGCGCCACGTCGACCAGCGCGATCTCCCGCACCGCGTTGTTCACCGCGACGTCGATGCGCTTGTTGGCCGTGAAGGCGATGTGCGCGGGGATCTGCCCGGTCACCGCCAGCCCGGTGGCCAGCCCGGTGACGGTGGGCTCGCGGTGTTCGGGGAAGGCGTTGTTGGTGCCGGTGGAGATGCCGGCGATCGGCACCGCGCCGCAGTGCGCCGCCACGGCGCGGTGCGTGCCGTCGCCGCCCAGCACGACGATGGCGGCCACGCCCGCCTCCCGCATCGCGGCGGCCGCCCGGTGGGTGTCCGTCGCGGTGCCGGTGACCGGCATGGACAGCGCATGGACGGCGGGGTAGGGCGCCTCGCCGTGCGCCGCCGCGCGCGCCACGCCGCGCCGCACGTGGCTGCCGATGCCGCCGTGTTCCGGCATCATCAGGACGTCGGCGACCCCGCAGGCGCGCAGCGCCGCCAGCACGCGCAGGACGATGTTCGCCCGGTCCGCGATCTGCAGGTTCGCCGCGTTGGCGACGATCCGGCGGATGTCGCGGGCGGAGACTGGATTGGCGATGATGCCGACGACCGGTGCCACGCTGCCTCCCCTTGGCTCGATGTTTCGAGGGGGAGGAAAAGCAATGGGCGTGCCAGATGGTGCGTGCGGCCGATCAGTAGGGTTTTACAGGGGTTCGCCGGGTGTGCGGGGGGAGGCGGGGTGTGGCGGGCGCCTCACCTGTTGCACGGCCTGTTGCAGGGGCGGCGCAACAGGTGTTGCACGCCTCACCCCAGCCGGTGCGGCGGCACGACGCCGAAACGGCGCATCTGGCGATGGATGGTGGAACGGTCCACGCCCAGATCCCGCGCCGCCGCCGACACGTTCCAGTGCCGGCGGCGCAGCACCTCGCGCAGGCGCGCGGCCGGGTCATCGTCCACGGGCGCGGCCACCGGCGCGGTGGCGGCCGGCCAGGCGTCGAACACACCGCTGCGCTGGACCGGCTCGGGAATGTCCGCCAGTTCGATCCGGCCGTGCGTGCAGACGGCGCAGGCGTAGTCGAGCGCGTTGACCAGTTCGCGGACGTTGCCGGGCCAGCCGTGGGCGCGCAGCGCCGCCAGTGCTGGGGCCGTGATGGCGTAGGCGACGCCGTCGCGCTCCGCCCGTTCGGCCAGCAGGTGGTCGATCAGCCATTCCAGGTCGCCACGCTGGCGCAGCGGCGGCACGGTGAACACCGCGCCGTTGAGGCGGAAGTACAGGTCGTCGCGGAACCGGCCGGCCTTGACCAGCTCGACCAGATCGCGGTGGGTGGCGGCGATCACGCGGACATCCACGGACACCGCCCTGGTGCGGCCGATGGGGGTCACCTCCCGCTCGGCGAGGACACGCAGCAGGCGCGTCTGCGAGGACAGCGGCATGTCGCCGATCTCGTCCAGGAACAGGGTGCCGCCGTCCGCCTCCAGGATCAGCCCCTTCTTGCCGCGCGCCGTGGCGCCGGTGAAGGAGCCGGGCTCGTAGCCGAACAGCTCGCTCTCGATCAGCGCCTCCGGCAGGGCGGCGCAGTTCACCGCGACGAAGGGCTTGGCCGCGCGCACGCTCGACCGGTGCAGCGCCTTGGCCAGATGCTCCTTTCCGGTGCCGGTCTCGCCGTGGATGAGCAGGCTCATGCGCGTGTTCACCAGCTTGGCGGCGCGCGCCAGCACCGCCTTCAGCGCCGGGTCGCCACCGGACACGGCCTGCAGTGGCTTGGGCAGGCTTTCCGCTTCACCGATGTGCGGGCGCGGTACGGCGACGGCGGGCGGCGGCATCGCCTGGGCGAACAGCGGCGTGCCGCTGCGCCGCAGGCGGATGGTGCGCTGGTCGCTGGGCAGCGAGCGCACGAACCGCACCAGATCGTCCACGTGGCAGTCGAACAGGTCGGCGAAGGACCGGCCGAGCGGCGACGTGCCATCCCCGTCGCATTCGGTGGCCAGCAGCAGCCCCGCCCGGCGGTTGAAGCCGATGATCCGCCCGGCACCGTCCAGCGCGATGACGAAGTCCGGGTCGACCTCCGCGAACTCCAGCGAGGCGGAGAGCTTGACCACCCACTCCCGCCGGAAGTTGTTGTAGAGGTTGGCGTTCTCGATCTTGTGCGCGTAGGCCTTGACCATCTGCAGGGCCAGGTACTGGCTGATCTTCGGCTCCGGCGAGCGCAGGGCGGAGATGTCCAGCACGGCGGCCAGCGCGCCGCCGCTGTCGAAGACCGGGGCGGCCGTGCAGGTCAGTGGGATGTGCATGGCGTCGAAGTGGTCGGTCTGGTGGACGGTCAGCGCCTCGCCCGTCGCGATGCAGGTGCCGACCGCGCAGGTGCCGGCCCGCCCCTCGTTCCAGTCGGCGCCCAGATAGAGCCCGGTCCGGCGCAGGTCGCCGTCGCTGGCCCGGTCGCCGATGAAGTCGACGGTGACGCCGTTGCTGTCGGTCAGCAGCAGGGCATAGCCCATGCCGGCCACCTGCCGGTACAGCGCCTCCAGGCCGAAGCGGGCCATGCGCAGGAACTCGTCCATCGCGTCGCGGTGCAGGCACAGGCGTTCGTGCGGCAGGATGTAGGCCTCGCGCGCGACGGTCGGGTCCAGCTTGTGGTCGGCCACGCAACGAAGCCACGATTGCGTGATGATGGCGTCGCGGCGCGACGCGACACCTTCGGAAACGCGGACCAGCTCGTTGATGTGCGCCGCTTTGGCGTTCTCCATCAGCGTATCCTCCCCCGGGGGCACGATCGGCGGATCGCGCCGGCCAAACCGGAGAAGGTTACCAACCCAACCGCCGTCCAAGCAACTTGTGCAAAAGCATTGGGCGCCGCGATGAACCAAAGGGGAGGGCATCAAGTCCAGGAGGGTCCGCACCCGGCGCGGGATCCGGTCGCGGCCGATGCGGACGGGGTGGATCTCCTCGATGTCCGCCTTGACGTGGAACTCCGTCAAGCGCGCCAGGCCCGGCCGAGCAGCGCCACGTTGCGCGTGGTTTTCCCGTTGCCGGCCTGGATGCGCCCATGCGCCTCACGGTCCGCCATCGCTGCCGCCAGACCCGGCAGGAGGCCACGCTCGGCATCGTCGAGTGCGTAGAGGCATTCCATAACCACCAGCGGGGCAGCCCGAGCGATCCCGGGTGTCCGTCGATCCGGGGGCCGATCAGTGGCAGGCGCCCCCCGAATACGATCCCAAAGCGCAATCGCCCGTCCTGTGGCGCCGCTCACATCGCGCCCCCGGCGGTTCGGGCAGGGTCTGCGGCATGCAGGCCGCGCCGGACCGCCCCCGTCCTTCTCCGGTGCCGCGCTGCGAACCCGCAACCGCCAACTGCCGGAGGATGCCCATGGGCAGCCACGATACCTCGCGTCCCCAATCCCTGCCGGCGTCGCGCCGGCGCTTCCTGCACGGCGTGCTCGCCACCGCCGGCGTGCTGTTCGCCCTGTCGGGCGGCGGCGCGCTGCCGGAGGCCAAGGCCGGCGAGACCCTGCTCACCGCCATCAAGGAGCGTGGCGTGCTGCGCGCCGGCATCCGCCGCGACAACCCGCCCCACAGCTTCATCGACGGCAAGGGCCAATGGGTCGGCTTCGACGTCGACATCGCCCAGGGCGTGGCCGACGAGATGGGCCTCAAGCTGGAGCGCGTGCCGGTCGACGAGATGACCCGCATCAGCTACCTGCAGAACGGCACCATCGACGTCGCCGTGGCCAGCATGAGCCACACCTGGAAGCGCGACGACGCCGTCGACTTCAGCCAGACCTACTTCTGGTCCAAGCAGACCTTCCTCGTCGATGGCAGCAAGGTGAAATGCTACGACGATCTGGTCGGCAAGGTCGTCGGCATGAGCCGCGGCAGCCACGCCATCGGCAACTGGCGCACGTGGCTGGCCAGGAACGGCAAGCCGTGGTCGGCCGAGCACGTCGTCGAGTTCGGCAACAAGCAGGCCGCCGTCGAGGCGGTCCGCCAGGGCGCCATCGCCGGCTACGCCGAGGACTACGAGGTCCTGGCCAGCTACGCCAAGAAACACCCCGGCCTCGCCATCCTGTCCGCCGAGGCCATCGGCATGAAGCAGGACGGCATCGGCATCCGCGAGAACGACTCCAAGCTGCGCGACGCCATCAACCGCGCCCTTCAGCAGCTCCAGGAAAAGGGAACCTACAAGGTCATCTACGACCGCTGGTTCGGTCCCGACAGCGCCATGCCGATCCCGCTGGAGGAGCAGATCGAGGTGTGGCCCCATGGCTGACCCCTCCTGCGATCCGGCGGTCGAGTTCTGCTGCGTCGCCGTCGAGCGCGACGGCCAGCGGCTGCTCGACGACGTGTCCTTCGCCTGCCTGCAGGGCGAGGTGACGCTGGTGTGCGGCTCCAGCGGCTCGGGCAAGACGACGCTGCTGCGCGCCATCAACGGCCTGTGCCGGCCCAACTCCGGCACCGTCACCATCCTCGGCACGCGCATTCCCGGCCGCTCGAACCGGGAGGCGCGGCACGTCTGGCGCCGCTCCGGCACCGTGTTGCAGGAGGTCGGGCTGTTCGAGACCCGCACCGCACTGCAGAACGTCGAACTGGCGCTGACCGCCGCCGGCCATGACCGCCGCACGGCGCGGGAGCGGGCCGCGCACGCGCTGGACCGCCTCGGCCTCGGCGACAAGCTGCACGCCTATCCCTGCTGCCTGTCCGGCGGCCAGAAGCAACGCGTGGCGCTGGCCCGCGCCATGGCCGCCGAGCCCCGCCTGCTCGTGCTCGACGAACCGACCTCGGCGCTCGACGCGCGCAGCTCCGCCACCGTCTTCACCCTCGTCAAGGAGCTGGTCGCCCGCGGCACCGCCGTCGTGCTGTCCAGCCACAAGATCGAGGAATGCATCGACGTCTGCGACCAGGTGATCGAACTGCACCGCGGCCGCGTCGTCAGCCAGGACCGCAGCCCCGCCGCCCGGGCGCTGCCCGCCACGACCGGCCAGCGCCGGCCGTACTCCCCGCAACCCGCCTTCACCTGACCCAAACACGGAGATCCGACCCATGGACATGCGCGGACAGACCGAACGCCGTTTCGCCGTCACCCTCAAGCACCTGGAACGCTACCGCTTCCAGTCCCAGGCGCACGAGGACGGCCGCCTGCACGGCGCCCCCTACCTCTCCGACGAGCCCGACCCCGTCGGCGACACCAGCGGCCCGTCGACCCCGGCGCTGCTCGGCTCGGCGCTCGGCCACTGCCTGTCGGCCGCCCTGCTGGAAATGCTGAAGAAGCAGGGCGTGCACGTGCTCGACGCCGAGACCGAGGCGGTGGTGATCGTCAAGCCGAACGATGCCGGCCTGCCGCGCATCGACCACGTCGACATCACCATCCGCCCGACCATCCCCGCCCGCACCCCGGCGGTGCAGCAGTGCGAGGACGCCTTCGGCTGCCATTGCACCGTCACCTGCTCGGTGCGCAAGGGCATCGACGTCCGCGTGAACGTGGACTGGGTGGTCCAGCAGCCGGCGCTGATCGACTGACCCCCCCGCCGACCTTTCCAATCCCTCAGGAGAACGACCATGGACACCCAGGAACGCCGCGAGAAGCGCTACTACGACCTGCTCGCCTACATCGCCTCCAACGCCGTCGCCGGCGAGATCATGGCGATCGACAACTACACCCACATGGTGCCGCTGATGCCCGGCACCGAGGAGAAGATCGAGACCGTCCACCAGGCGCACGACGAGGCCAAGCACGTCCGCCTGCTGGCCAAGCTGGGCCAGCGGCTGGGCTTCCCGGTCATGCAGCGCATCGTCGAGCCGCAGTGGCAGACCGTGCGCCGCTACGTGCAGGGCGCCGCCCTGCAGAACGATCTGACCTCCTGCCTGATCGCCCAGGACATCATGGTCGAGACGATGGCCGTCGTCGCCTACCGCACGCTGGGCCGCAACACCGACCCGGAGACGGCGCGCGTCGCCGGCAACATCCTGCACGACGAGCTGGGCCACCTGCAGATCGGCATCGACCGCATCAAGGCCCTGCTCGACAAGGACGCCGACGAGGTGCACCGCAGCCTGACCCGCACGCACAAGACGGTCATGCCGCAGCTCTTCGGCATGGTGTCCTACAACTGCGTCTCGCTGTGCGGCGACCTTGGCGTGCAGTGCAGCACGCTGAAGCTCGACAGCTTCAAGACCGACCTCGACGCCGTCCGCATCGAGGCGCTCGACACGTACATGGAGATGCTCGACCGCGTCGGCTTCGACACCCGCGTGACGACGCCGCTGCTGGCCGAACTGGGCGAGTACGAGAGCCGTCCGTGGGCCGAGACCCCGGAGCCCTCGTCTTCGTGCTGCGCGCGCGGCTGACGGCAATGCCCTGGTGAGGAGGTCCTGACCATGCGCACGGTTCTACCCTGCCGGTTCCACCAGTCCGGCCGCGAGGCGGTGCTCCTCACCGGGGCGACCGGCTTTCTCGGCACCCTGATCGCCGCGGCGCTGCTCGCCCGCACCGACAAGACGGTCGTGGCCCTCGTTCGCGGGGGCCACGGTGCCGACGCCCTGGCGGCCCGCGTCCGCCCCGAGCTGGCCGCCGAAGGGCGGCGGCTCGATGACGACGAGTTGCGCCGCCGGCTCGTCGCCGTTCCCCTGACGCCCGACGGCGGCCTCGACGAGGCGGGGCGGCGCGCGCTCGCGGCCTTCACGGTCGGCGACGTCGTCCATTGCGCCGGCTGCCTGGACTACTTCAACGAGGCCGAGCTTGAAGCGGTGAACGTCGCCTTCACCGGCCGCATGGTGGCGCTGGCGCGGGAGGTGGACGCGCGGCGCTTCGTGTTCGTCTCCACCGCCTTCAGTTCCGGCTACCGCGACGGCCCGGTGCCGGAGGCGCTGCTCGGCGATCCCGCCAGCGATCCGACCGCCTACACGCGCACCAAGCGGGCGGCCGAGCGGCTGGCCGCGGCGGGCGGGCTGCCGTTCCTGATCGTCCGCCCCAGCGTCGTGATCGGCGACAGCCGAACCGGGCGCTACAGCGGCAAGCGCTACGGCCTGTACCAGCTCTGGTCCGGGCTGGAGCGCCTGCTGTACGACCGCCACCACGAGGAGCTGCACGCGGTGGCACCGCGCCAGCCCTTCAACTTCATCCACCAGGACAGCTTCCAGAACGCCATGGCGCACCTGCTGGCGCGCCCGTCCGCCGCGGGCGTCGTCAACCTGGTGTCGCACGGCCCGGCCATCCCCACGGTGCGCGACGTGTGGGAGCTGTGGCTGGACGCGCTCGGCCGGCCGGAGCGGCTGCACTACTACGACCACATCCGCGACGTGCGGCTGGCCGACATCCACCCGCGGCAGCGGGCGTTCATGATGTTCGCTTCGGTGAACATCGAGATCGCCGGCCACCTCTGGGCGTTCGAGACGACCGCGCTGGAGCGCATGCGGGCCGAGGGGCTGGCCTACGCCGACGCCACGCTGACGACCATCGCCCGCTGCCAGCAGGCGTTCATCGAGGCCTCGCCCCGGCTTCTGCACTACCGCAACGCCCGCCGGGCGGTGGCGGACGCGGTCTAGGCCCATGCCCACGCCCGACGAATGGCGGGCCCACGCCCGGACAACCCGGAGCGTCGCCGCCCGCGCGGCCCGCTTCGGCGCCCCCGACCTCGCCCGCACCCTGCTGCGCCTCGCCGACGACATGGACCGGCAGGCCGCCCGTTCGCCCCACCCACACCCGGAGTGCTTCCATGACCCCCGATACGACACGCCCTGACGGCGCGGCGGCCCCGGCCCCCCGGCGCGCCCGCGCCCTGGTGCTGCTCGGCGCCGGCGCGCTGCCCCTGCTGGCCGCCGGCTGGTGGCTGAGCCTGGGACGGCCGCCGGTGCCGCTGCCCGACGGCCTGCGGCAGGCGCTGCTCGACGCCGCCGGCTTCTTCGTGCTGATCGGGGTGGAGCTGGCCGTCGTCTTCATCGGCGTCAGCGTGCTGCTGGGCCTCTTGCAGGAGTACGTGCCGATGCGCGTGCTCAAGCGCATCCTGCCGGACGGCGTGCGCGGCGCCTTCGTGGCGGCGGGCATCGGCGGGCTGACGCCGTTCTGTAGCTGTTCCACCATCCCGGTGATGGTCGGCATGATGAACGCCGGCGTCGGCTTCGGCCCGGCCGCCGCCTTCCTCATCGCCTCGCCGCTGGTCAATCCGGTGGTGCTCAGCCTGTTCTGGCTGGCCTTCGGCTGGCCGGTCGCGGTGCTCTACGGCGCGGTCACGCTGGTCGCGGCGGCGCTGTCCGGGCTGCTGTGGGACCGCCTGGGCCTGGCCGGCGCGGTGCGCCCGGTCCGTCTCGTCGGCCAGCCGGCGGAGACGGCGGCGCACGGCACGCTGGGCCGACGCCTGGCGGCCGGACTCGTCAACGCGCTGGGCGTGTTCCGCGCCTTCGTGCCGTACCTGCTGCTGGGGGCGCTGATCGGCGCCTTCATCTACGGTTTCGTGCCGGCCGACTGGGTCGCGACCGTGGCCGGGGGCGACAACCCGCTGTCCGTGCCGCTGGCCGCGCTGATCGGCGTGCCGCTCTACATCCGCGCCGACACCATGATCCCGGTCGGCCTCGCCCTGCACCAGAAGGGCATGGGCATGGGCGCCATCATCGCGCTGGTGATCGGCGGCGCCGGCATCAGCATCCCCGAGATGATCCTGCTCTCCAAGATCTTCCGGCCGCGGCTGCTGCTGGCCTTCGCCGGCACGATCTTCGTCGTCGCCACGGCGGCCGGCCTGTTCTTCGGCGCTTTCTTCGCCTGACCCCCCCTCCAAGGAGAATTCCCATGGCCTTTCTCAAAGACATCCTGGACCTGCTCCGCGGCAACGGCACGCCGGCCTGCTGCGCGGTGAGCATCGAAGCGCTGCCCGAGCCGGCCGAACCCGACGTTCCGGCCGTGGATGCCGAGGCGCCGCGCCAGCCCACCCCCGAAGGGGCGCCGGGCGATGCGTAGGTTCTCCTGCGACATCCGGGCGTGCGCGCTGCGCTGGTTCGCGCGCCGGGTGGTGGCGTGGCGCTGGCCGATCGTGGTGGCCTGCCTCGCCTTCACCGCCGTCGCCGGGATCGGGCTCGGCTCGCTGGGCATGAACCCGGACAGCCGGGTCTTCCTGGCCGAGGACAACCCCGACCGCATGGCGCTGGAGCGTCTGGAGGCGGCCTTCACCAAGGACGAGAGCGTGCTGATCGTCCTCGCCCCGGCCGACGGCGACGTCTTCACGCGGGAGAACCTGGCGGTCGTCGAGGCGGTGACCGCCAAGGCGTGGCACACGCCCCACTCGCGCCGCGTCGACTCCCTGGCCAACTTCCCCCACAGCCGCGCCGACGGCGACGCGCTGGTGGTGGAACCGCTGGCAAAGGGCGCCGCCGCGCTGTCCGACGCGGCGCTGGCCGAGGTCCGCCGCACCGCGCTGTCGCACCCGGAACTGGTCAACCGCCTGGTCTCGAAGGACGGGCGCGTCGCGGCGGTCAACGTCACGGTCGTGCTGCCCAAGAAGGACCCCGGCGAGATCCCGGAGATCGCCGCCTTCGCCCGTGGCCTCGCCGCCGAGATCCGCGCCGAACATCCGGGGATGGGCGTGCACCTGACCGGCCTCACCATGGTCGACGCCACCTTCGCCGAGGCCGGCGAGACGGACTCCGCCACGCTGGTGCCGCTGATGTTCCTGGTCACCATCGCGCTGGTCGGCGTGTCGGCGCGCTCCGTCTTCGGGGCGCTGGCGACGCTGGCGGTGGTGGCGATGGCGCTGGTCTCGGCGCTGGGGATCGCCGGCTGGTCGGGGCTGATCCTCAACTCGGCCTCGTCGGCGTCGGTTCTGATGATCCTCGGCCTGACGGTGGCGAGCTGCATCCACCTGCTGTCCAAGATCAGCCACGGCATGGCGCACGGCCTGTCCAGGACGGACGCCATCGTGCGCGCGCTGGAGGCCGACATGCGGCCGGTGTTCCTCACCAGCATCACCACGGTGATGGGCTTCCTCAGCCTGAACCTGAGTGACGTGCCGCCGTTCCGCGACCTCGGCAACATCGTTGCCGGCGGCGTGGCGTTCGGCTGGCTGTACGCCGTCGTGTTCTTCCCGGCCGCCATCGCCATCCTGCCGGTGAAGCGCATCACGCCCTGGCCGTTCGAGCGCCGCTTCGGCGACATCCTTGCCGACTTCACGCTGCGGCATCACCGCAAGCTCCTGCTGGGCACCGTGGCCACCGTGCTGCCGCTGGTCGCCGGCATGTCCTTCATCACGCTGGACGACAACTTCATCCGCTACTTCGACCAGCGCTACGAGTTCCGCCGCGACACCGACTTCACCGAACGCGCGCTGACCGGCATCAACGTCATGGAGTTCGCCCTGCCGGCCGGCGGCGAGCAGCGGGTGTCCGACCCCGCCTACCTGGGGAAGGTCGACGCCTTCGCCCAGTGGCTGCGCGGGCAGGAGCACGTGACCTCGGTGGCCGCCATCACCGACACGCTCAAGCGCCTCAACCAGAACATGAACGGCGACAAGGCGGAGGCCTACCGCGTGCCGGAGACGCAGGAGCTGGCGGCGCAGTACCTGCTGCTCTACGAGCTGTCGCTGCCACAGGGGCACGACGTCAACGACCGCCTGAACGTCGACCGCTCGGCCAGCCGGGTCAGCGTCGCCATGGGCAGCATCAGCGCCGGCGAGATGCGCGATCTCGCCGACCGCGGCGAGGCCTGGCTGAAGGAGAACGCGCCCGAGCTGTGGTCGCCGGCGACCGGCCTGTCCATCGTCTTCGCCCACGTCTCGGAGCGCAGCATCCGCGCCATGCTGGCCGGCAACGCCCTGGCGCTGCTGATGATCGGCCTGACGATGACGCTGGCCGAGCGCAGCCTGCGCGTGGGGCTCATCGCCCTGCTGCCCAACCTCATCCCGGCGGCCATGGCCTTCGGCCTGTGGGGCTTCACGGTGGGGGAGGTGAACCTCGCCATCTCCATCGTGCTGGCGATGACCTTCGGCATCGTCGTCGACGACACCATCCACGTCGTCAACCACTACCGGGGCGCGCGGCGGCGCGGCGCCCCGCCGGCCGACGCGGTCCGCCACGCCTACCGCGAGGCGGCGCTGCCGATCTGCATCACCTCGCTCGCCCTGGTCGCCGGGTTCGGCGTGCTCGCCTGCTCCGGCTTCTCCGTCAACGCCAACATGGGTCTGCTCAGCGCCGCCACCATCGTCTTCGCGCTGGCCGCCGACCTGCTGTTCCTGCCCGCTCTTCTGCTCAAATTCGAAGGAGGTCTCCGATGAAACCGCTCACCCCCCCAATGCTCACCTTCGCCCGGCCCCTGCTGCTGGCTACCCTGATCGCCACGGCGGCGTCCGTCCCCGCGTCCATGTCCGCGCGGGCGGAGACGCCCGAACAGAAGGGGCAGCGCATCGCCGTCGCCGCCGAGCGGCATGACGACGGGTTCGGCGACTTCACCGTGCAGGGCAAGATGATCCTCCGCACCAGCACCGGCGACACCAGCGTCCGCGCCTTCCGCGACCGCATCCTCGAAGTGCCGGGGGACAGCGACAAGAGCGTCATCCTGTTCGACTACCCCGGCGACGTGAAGGGGGTGGCGCTGCTCACCCACGCGCACAAGGCCGGGGACGACGACCAGTGGCTCTACCTGCCGGCCATGAAGCGGGTGAAGCGCATCAGCTCCGCCAACCGCACGGGATCCTTCGTCGGCAGCGAGTTCGCCTACGAGGACTTCGCCAGCCAGGAGGTGGAGAAGTACCGCCACCGCTGGCTGCGCGACGAGGGCTGTCCCGGCAACGTCGCCCCGCAGTGCCACGTGGTGGAGCGCGTGCCGACCGACCCGGACTCCGGCTACGCCCGGCAGGTCGTGTGGATGGACACCGAGCACTACCGCATCGCCCGCATCGATTTCTTCGACCGCAAGAACGCGCCCTTGAAGACGCTGACGGCGGACGGCTTCGCGGTCTACGCCGGCAAGCACTGGCGTGCCGCGCGCATGGTCATGGTCAACCGGCAGACCGGCAAGAGCACGGAGCTGCAGCTTACCGGCTACCGCTTCAAGACCGGGCTGCGCGACAGCGACTTCAACCAGTCGAAACTGACGAGCCTGCCCTGACGAGCGAGCCATGAGGATACGCGCATGAGCGGCGACGCGATCTCCCCCCGGTACACCACCTCGGGCCGGTCCCGCCCACCGCTCGTGCGCGCCTTCCTCGTCTCCCTGGTGTTCGCCGGCCGCGCCCTGGCGGCGGAGCCGGAGGCGGAGGCCGGACCGACGCTCACATGGTCCGGCTACGCCGAGGCGGAGGGCATGCTGTTCCTGGAACGCCCGGCCTACGCCGGCCAGCGGCGCCACGACGGCTCGCTGGCGCTGTCGCCGCAGATGGAAGCGCGCTGGGAAGACGGGCCGCGCTTCGTCCTCAACCTTTTCGGCCGGCTGGACGCCGCCGACCCGCACCGCACGCACGCCGACGTGCGCGAAGCCATGCTCACCGTGCCCGGCGACGGCTGGGAGGTCGGGCTCGGCATCGGCAAGGTGTTCTGGGGGGTGGCGGAATCCGTCCATCTCGTGGACATCGTCAACCAGACCGACCGCGTCGAGAACATCGACCTGGAGGAGAAGCTGGGCCAGCCGATGGCCAGCGTGAAGCTGGTGCGCGACTTCGGCACGCTGGAGGCCTTCTACCTGCCGTGGTTCCGCGAGCAGCGCTTCCCCTCGACGCGCGGCCGCCTGCGCACCGACCCCGTGGTCGACGACGACCTGTCGACCGTCGGCCGGCGGACCACGCCGTTGCGCCCCGACGTGGCGCTGCGCTTCTCGACGACGCTGGAGGCGTGGGACGTCGGCCTGTCGTACTTCAACGGCACCTCGCGCGAGCCGACGCTGCGGCCCGTCCTCGATCGGGGCGGGCGCCTCGTCTTCGCCCCCGAATACGAGCGCATCAGCCAGTGGGGCATCGACGTGCAGCACACGTCCGGTCCCTGGCTGCTGAAGTTCGAGGGCATCCACCGCCGCGGCCAGAAGGATCGCTTCGGAATTGAGAGGAGCTTCACAGCCTTCGTCGCCGGGGCCGAGTATCTGTTGCCGCAGGTGTTCGGGTCCGGCATCGACGTGACCCTGGTCGGCGAATACGTCCGCGACAGCCGTCGGGACGCGTCGTGGTCGGCGTTCGAGAACGACCTGTTCCTCGGCGCCCGCTTCGCGCTGAACGACGCGGCCGGTACGACCGGGAAGATCTCGCTGACGCAGGATCTCGACACGCCGTCGCGGCTGCTCAACATCGAAGCGAGCCGCCGCCTGAACGACAGCATGACGGTGAACCTGGAGGCCCGGTTCTTCATGAACACCCGGCCCAAGGATCTCCTGAACTTCATCAGGCGCGACGATTACGTCCGCCTGTCCCTGAGGCAGTATTTCTGACGCCCGCGGGGCTCTGCGGGCGCGGAAGCGAACCCGGAGAGGTTTTCGTGTTCCACGCAGACGCAGACACCGCGCTGGCGCTGTCCGTCGCCCACGCCGCCCTGGCGACGGTGACGTTGTGGGCCGTCAGCGCCGCCCTGTCCATCGCGCTGGCGCTGATGCTGGCGCACGGCATGCACGGTTCCGGCCCCCTGGTGCGCCGCGGCGCCGGCGCCATCGTCAACGCGACGCGCGGCGTTCCCACCAGCATGCTGGTGCTCGCCGCCGGCATGCTGGCCATGGCGTCGGGCGGCGGGCTGCCCGTGCCGGCGATCTTCACCGGCACCATCGGCCCGTTCCAGCACGTCGCCTGGGCCATCGCCGCGGCCCTGGCCCTGGGCTCCTGCGGGCATCTGGCGGTGATCTTCCACGCCGCCTACGGGGCGCTCGACGCCGGGCGGCGCGACCAGTTGCTCCTCCTGGCCCACCACCCCGTGCGCAAGGCCGCGATCCTGCTGCGCGAGGTGCTGGGGATCGTCCTGCCGCCGACCGGCGCGCGTCTCGTCCACCACCTGCACAACACGGCCTTCGCTTCGCTCTTCCCGGTGGCGGAGCTGTTCGGCCTGATCCGCGGGCAGTCGGAGGCGAGCGCGCAGGTCTTCCTGTTCGCCGCCGTTGGCGCCCTGACCTACGCCGGCCTCAGCCTCGGCATCTGGGCGCTGGTGCGGGGGCTGGAGGCCGCGCTGGTGCCGCCGGTCCGTACCGCGGAGGCCGCGCCATGACCGCGCTGTTCGACACGGCGTGGCTGCTGCTCTTCGGCCTGCCCGGCCAGCAGCCCGGCGGCCTGCTGCTCTCCGTCCTGCTGTTCGCGGCGGCCGGCGGGCTGGCGGTGCTCCTCGGTTTCGCCTACGCCATGGCCGCCACGGCCTTCCCGGCGGCGGCGCTGCCGCTGCAGGCGGCCAGCGCGCTGCTGCGCGGCATCCCGCCGCTGCTGCTGGTGTTCGTCCTGGCGCACGTGGTCAGCGCCTCCACCCTGCTGGCCGGGGTGCTGGCGCTGGCGCTGTATTCCTTTTCGCACACGGGGGAGATCCTGCGGTCCTTCCTCGGCGCCTACCCGCCGGGGCTGGCCGAGCAGGCCCGCGTCATGGGCGTGGCGCCCTGGCGCGACTGGCTGACGCTGCGCCTGCCGTGGCTGCTGTGGCGCGGGCTGCCGGCGCTGCTGACGCACTGGGTCTCGCTGCTGAAGGACACCGGCGCACTGGTGGTGATCGGCGTCGGCGAGTTGACGACGGTCGCCAAGCTGCTCAGCGAGGCGCGGTCCGACTGGGCGGCCTGGATCGAGGTGCTCGGGCTGGCGTCGGCGTTCTATCTGGGGGCGACGCTGGTGCTGCTGAAGCTGCTGCCCGCGCTGGCGCGGGCGCTGCGCTGCGTGCCGCCGGTGTGAGGCGGCCGACAGACAGCGGTGGCCGGAACGGCCAGCATGGACGGCGAAGGAGGCTTACCCATGCATCACGCCCTGAAGCTGATCGCCACCGCCCTGTTGCTTCTCGCCGCGCTCACGGCCATGGCCGCCATGATCATCGCGGCCCGCCGGCGGCGACGGACCGGCGTTCCCGGCTGGACGATGCCCCGCGCGGAGGCGGCGGAACGCGACAACATCGTCGTTCCGCGTGCTTGAGGCCCGATGGTTGGCGGGCCGAGCCCGCAGGACGAAGACACCTAAAGGGCGAAGACCGGGGCGAAGCCGCCGCCGGGCGTACGGAAGTTGGTGGTCTGCCCCTGGTACAGACGCGCCGCCGCCAGCAGCACGCCGCCGTCGTAGGTGTAGAGCCGGATGTCGGCCTTCAGCGGGGCCGCGTCGGCGGACGCGACCTGCCGCTCGCCGGGCGGGGCGAAGGCCTGGGCCACGTATCCGCCGGCGGCGATCCGCGTCCAGACCCCCTTTGTCAGCTTGTCGCCGCGGTAGGCGGCCTTGCCGCCGTGGCCGGCGCACGGCTTGAAGAACAGCGCGCGGCGCTGTTGCCAGAGCGCGTCGGCGTTTTCCGGCGTGACCTCCACGGTCCGTGGTACGGCGTCGGCGAGCAGGGCCGCCGTGGCGGCGTCGAGGCCCCAGGCCGTGAGTTGCGCGGGGTCCGAGAGGGCGACGAGGTTGCGCTTGTCGGCGAGGAGCGCGTGCACGCGCGGATTGGGCGTGACCACCACCGCGCCGTCCAGGTAGGCGGCGCGCACCGCGGCGTGTTCCGGCCGTTCGAGGGCGAAGTCGACCAGGCGGTTGTAGATGAGGTCGACCGGACGGCCGTCCGCCAGCAGACGCCCCTCGGCGTAGGTCAGATCGCGCGGATCCGCGACCACGGCGGCCAGGCCGCGCGCCTCGAAGAAGCGGCGGGCCAGCAGGAACTCCGGGTACAGGAACTGGGCGTGCGGCTCGTCGTCGACGATGGCGATGCGGGTCGGGGCGCCGCCGCCGCGCTGGCGGCGCCATTCCTCCTCGAACATGCGCCACACGGCGTCCTCGAAGCCGCCAGCTGGCGACACCGTGTTGATGGGGGCGGTTTCGCCGCAGCAGGCCCACTGCGCCCGCGCCAGCAGCGCGTTGAGGAAGGCGCCGCCGGCGTTGGTGTTCACCTCGATCAGCTTCGGGCCGTCCAGGCCGAGGTGGAAGTCGTAGCCCATGAAGGCGCCGGCCGGACCCGGATCGAACCGGGCGATCTCCGGCGCCCGGGCGAGCGCCGCCTCGACATGGCCGGGCAGCCGCGCCACCGCCTCGATAGCGCGAACCACGGCCTGCATGCGCTCGACGTCCGGGCGGGCGACGAACAGCGGAATGTCGGAGAACAGGTGGGCGTGCGACGCGGCGAGCAACGCCCACAGGCCGGGCTCCCCGGTTTCCGCCTCCAGCGCGCGCAGCAGCGCCGCGCGGTCCAGCGTGATGCAGTGGCAACGCCGGTTGAGATCCTGCGTCAGCCGGGTTCGGGCCTCGTCGACCGTGCTCATGACCAATGTTCGTACCAGCCGCGCGTGCCGTTGACAATGCGCGCGACGGCCAGCGTGCGGCCGATCACTCCGGCAGCCAGGGGCTGGCGGTCCAGGCGAAGCCATCGCGCCGGAACAGCTTGAGGCAGGCCGCCACCACGTCGGCGTCGTAGCGGGTGCCGGCGTTCCCCTCGATTTCCGCCAGCGCCGCGTCCACGGACTGGCTCGGCCGGTAGGGGCGGTGCGCCGTCATCGCCTCGACGACGTCCGCCACCGCCACGATGCGGGCCTCCGGAATGATCGCCGCGCCCGCCTTCTTGTTGGGATAGCCGCTGCCGTCCATGCGTTCGTGGTGCGATAATAGGATTTCGGCCACCGGCCAGGGCAGGTCGACGCGGCTGATGATGTCGTGGCCGATCTGAGGATGGGCGGCGATCAGGCTGAACTCGGCGGCGCTCAGCCGACCGGGGCGGGACAGGATCTCGGCCGGCACCGCCACCTTGCCGATGTCGTGGATGAGCGCCCCCAGCCGGACCCCCTGCAGGCGGCGCTCGTCCAGGGCCAGTTGGCGGCCGATCGCCTCGGCCAGCTCGGCCACGCGGGCCTGGTGCCCGGCGGTGTAGGGATCGCGCTTCTCCAGCACCGCGCCGATCGCCTCGACGGTCTGGAAGAACCCGCGCTCCAGCCGCTCGGCGACGTGGCGCCGCTCCTCGGTCAGCGAGGCGAGATCGCGGTTCGCCGCCACCAGCGCCGCCGTGCGCTCGGCCACCATGTCTTCCAGGTGGTCCTTCAGCGTTTGCAGCTCGCGGTTGCGGGCCTGCAGCTCCAGGCGGGCCACGCGCAGCGCCAGATGGGTGCGCACGCGGGCCAGGATCTCCTCCGGCGCCAGCGGTTTGGTCACGTAGTCCTCGCCGCCCACGGCGAAGGCGCGTACCTTGTCCCCGGTGCCCAGCAGCGCGCTGAGGAAGAGCACCGGCACGTCGCGCAGGGCCTCGTCCGCCTTCAGCCGCCGGCACACCTCGTAGCCGTCGAAGTCCGGCAGCATGACGTCGAGCAGCACCAGGTCCGGCGTCCTGGCCTGCGCCACCGCCACCGCCGACGCGCCGTCGGTCGCCACGCGCACGGGAAAGCCGTTGGCGCTGAGGATGCTGGTCAGCAGCCGCACGTTGTCGGGGTTGTCGTCGACCACCAGGATGCCGTTCTGGATGCCGCTCTGGACGGCATTGTCGTCGTGCGGTCCGGTCATCGCGTGTCCTCCTCCCGGGCGCCCGCCGCCAGCGCGGCGCGCATGGCGCGGTAGCGGAAGTCGCGGGCCAGCCGGCCGAGGCGGCCGGCCGCCTCGCCGTTCACCGCGTGCAGGCGGGCGAGCTGGGCGTCCACCGCGGCGACATCGCCGAGGATGAGCGCCTGGTCGAGGTCGCGGACGAGATCGGCCGGCAATGGGCCGAGCGGGCCGCCCACGTCCTCGCCGGCCGGCTCCGGCGGACGGGCATCCTGGTCGTAGAGGTAGCGGACGTGCAGGTGGCGTTCCATCGCTTCGAAGATGTCGGCCTCGCGGAACGGCTTGCGCACCATCTCGGCGAAGCCGGCGGCCAGGACCCGCGCGTTGTCGTCGGTGAAGGCGCTGGCGGTGAGCGCCAGCACGGGCATTTCCGCCAGTTCCGGGACGGCGCGCATCCGGCGCAGCGCGTCCCAGCCGTCGACGCCCGGCATCCGCAGGTCCATCCAGGTCAGGTCCGGCCGCCAGGCGCGCGCGATGTCGACGGCGGTCTGGCCGTCGGCCGCGTCGCGCACCTGGAAGCCGACGGTGGCGAGCAGCGACTTGAGCAGCAGCCGGTTGGCGTCGGAATCGTCCACCACCAGGACGCGGAACGCGGGCTGGCCGGGCTCCAGCGCCATGACCCGCGGTTTCGGCCGCGCCGCCGCGATCTCGTCCTCGCCCGCCGGCTCGACGGTGATCTCGAAGCTGAACAGCGTGCCCTTGTCGAGTTGGCTGGCGACGCGGATGTCGCCGCCCATCATGCGCACGTACTCGCGCGTGATGGCGAGGCCCAGCCCGGTGCCCGCCGCGCCGGTCGGCCGGCCGGCGCCCTGATAGAACGGCTCGAAGACGTGCCCCAGCTCCTGGCCGGGGATCCCCACGCCGCTGTCCTCCACCTCGCAGGAGAGCCGCAGCCGGCCGCCGTCGGCATGGTGGCGCAGGCGGACGCTGACGCCGCCCTCCTCGGTGAACTTGATGGCGTTGCCGATCAGGTTGATCAGCACCTGCCGCAGCTTGCCCGGATCGACGCGCACGCAGCGCACGAGGTCCGCCGGCAGGTCGATGCAGAAGCGCAGGTTCTTGGCCTCGGCGCGCCCCTCCATGATATGGCCGACGTCCTCGACCAGCCGGGGCAGGTCGACCGCCTCGGGCTCCAGCGTCATCCGTCCGGCTTCGACCTTCGACATGTCGAGCACGTCGTTGATCAGCGACAGCAGGTGCTCGCCGCTGCGGGCGATGATGTCCAGGTGGCGCCGCTGCGGCTCGGTGGCCGCGGGATCGCGCTCCATCAGGGCGCAGAAGCCGATGATGGCGTTGAGCGGCGTGCGCAGCTCGTGGCTCATGTTGGCCAGGAAGGCGCTCTTGGCGCGGTTGGCCGCTTCGGCGGCGAAGCGCGCGTCCCGCTCGCCCGCCAGCGCCCGGGCGAGCAGCATCTGCGGCATCCGCACGCCCTTCTCGACGATGGCCAGGTAGACGGCGTAATAGGCGAGGATCTTGGCGACGTGGCCGATCAGGTTCGACAGGCCGTAGACGTCGATGTAGAGCGTGAAGGCCAGCTCGGCGACCATCATCGCGGCCAGCGCCAGCACGAGGTAGCGCCACACCTGCGGCTCGAAGTGGGGGCGGTTGCGGAACAGCGCCACGATGCCCAGCGCCAGCACCGCGCAGATGGCGTATTCCGCGCCGATCTTGAACCCGGTCAGTCCCTGCCCCTCGACGAAGCATGCCGGGAACAGGCCGACGGCGATGGCGCCGAGCAACGCCGCCGTGGCCCCGGCGAAGACGGCGCCCAGCCGGCCGAGGGAGTAGCGGCGGGTCGGGTGCGCGAGGATGGCCAGCATGGCCACCGCCTGCAGGCCGCGGGCGGCGATCCACAGTTGCGTCGGCAGGTCGGCGTCCGCCACCAGGATGTTCATCCCGCGGTAGGCGATGGTGTGGACGAGGTCGAGGACCGCCACGGACGCCAGCGCGACGCCGAGCGCCACGAGATGGCCGCGGTCGAGCGGCAGGACGGCGTTGGCGACGATGGCGAACACCGCGAAGGCGACGACGATGCTGAACAGCTCGGCCAGCGTGTGGAACAGCAGATAGCTGTAGGCGCTGCTGGCGGTCACGGCGGCCAGCGCGAGGAGGAACGGGCCCTGGCGCATCGCCCAGCCCATCGCCGGAACCTGGAAGGCGCGTTCAGCCATGGTCCTTCCTCCCGCATGCGGCCGGCGGCGATCCCGCCGGCCGCATCGCCCGTCAGGTGACCGTGGTCACGTCGACAGGCCCAGTTCGGAACAGGTGCGCAGGTTGGCCTCGTCCGGCTGGTCGGTGGCGAGGATCTCGAAGATGTCCTGCGGATTGCGCATGGCCGCCTTCTTCCTGGCGGAGACCACCAGCACCGACTGCACCGACTGGTGGTCGCAGGCGCGGAAATGCTGCGGCCCCTTGTAGAAGTCGTAGCGCAGGCGCTCCATCTCGGCGATCACCTTGTCGGTGTCGGTGCTGCCGGCCCGCTTGACGGCCTCCAGCACGGTGCGCACGCCGCCATAGCCGTAGGCGCCGTAATCGGACGGCACCGCCCCGCCGTTGGCGGCGCGATAGGCGTCGTTGAACGCCCGGGCCGACGGCAGCGTCTCCTCCAGCGTCCAGTGATAGTTGCAGCCGCCCACCACGCCTTCGTACAGGTCGGGCCCGCCGGCGACGCACTGGTTGTACAGCAGCACCGGCACGACGATCCGGAAGGTCTCCTTCAGCCCTTCGTCGCTCAGCGCCTGGATGGCGTTCAACTGGTCCTTGCCGAAGTTGCACACGCACAGCACGTCGGGCTTCAGCGTGGCGATCTTCTCGGTGTAGGCCGAGAAGTCGGCGGTGCCGAAGGGATGGCGGACGTCGTCGAGGACGACGATCCCCGCCTTCTCGCCCGCCCGGCGGAAGCCGCGCACCGCCTCGTGGCCGAAGGCGTAGTCGGCGGTGAGAAAGGCCACCTTCTGCCCCGGCTTGAAGACGTGGCGGGCGACGGCGCCGGTGGTGACGTGCGGCGTCAGCCCCTCGTGGAAGGTGAAGCGGCTGAAGTCCTTGGCCTCGTTGATGGCGTCGGACTGGCTGATGGAGTTGAACAGCACGCCGCGCGCCTTGGCCACCTCGTTGATGGCGAGCTGCACCGACGCGCCGAGCGAACCGACCAGGAAGTGCACGCGCTCCTTCTCGATCAGCTCCAGGGTGACCTGGGCGGCCACCGCCGGCTTCAGCGTGTCGTCGCGCACCAGAAGCTCGGCCTTGCGGCCATTCAGGCCGCCGGCGTCGTTGAACTGCCTGACCGCCAGTTCGGCGGCGCGCACCTGGTCCTTCGCCTCGGCGGAGAAGGGGCCGGTCAGCGGCACCGGGAACCCGACGCGGATCGTCTCCGCCTGGGCGTGCGCCGGCCGGATCAGGCCGGGCGCGGTCATCATCGCGAACCCGGCCGCCGAGCCGGCCAGCAGGCCGCGGCGGGAAATGGGGAACGGCGCGGTGGCGGTGGTCATGGTGCTCTCCCCTGGTGTTGCCGGTCAGCCGGCGCGGATGTGGGCGACGAAGCCATCGACGTCGGCGCGCAGGTGTTCGGCCTGCGCCGACAGGCCGCGCGCGGCGTCGAGGACGTGGGCGGAGGCGCGGCCGGTCTCTCCCGCGGCCTCTTCCAGCCCGTGGATGTTGCGGGACACCTCGGCGGTGCCGTTCGAGGCCTCCTGCACGTTGCGGGCGATCTCCTGGGTGGCCGCTCCCTGCTCCTCCACCGCCGAGGCGATGGCGGCGGCGATCTCGCTGATCGTGCCGATGGTGGCGGCGATGCCCTTGATGGCGTCGACCGCCTCGCCGGTGGCGCCCTGCACCGCGGCGATGTGGGTGGTGATCTCATCGGTCGCCTTGGCGGTCTGCGTGGCCAGCACCTTGACCTCCTGTGCCACGACGGCGAAGCCCTTGCCCATTTCCCCGGCGCGCGCCGCCTCGATGGTGGCGTTCAGCGCCAGCAGGTTGGTCTGCCCGGCGATGGCGTTGATCAGCTTGACCACATCGCCGATCCTGGCGACGGCGGACGCCAACTGGTGGACGAGGCGATCGACCCGCTCGGCCTCGCTGACGGCGGCGCGCGACACCTCGCTGGAGTGCGACGCCTGCCGGCCGATCTCGGCGATGGACGCCGACAGCTCGGCGGTGGCCGAGGCGACCGTCGCCACGTTGCCGGACGCGTGCTCGGACGCCTCCGACACCGCCTCGGCCTGCATCTGGGTCTGGCTGGAGATCGTCGACAGCGATTCGGCCGAGGATTGCAATTCGGTGGCGGACGAGGAAACGGCGTTCACCACGCGCTGCACGCTGGCCTCCAGTTCCTCGGCCACGGCGCCCAGCGCGCGGCGGCGCTCCTCGATCGCCTGCCGGTCGCGCTCCTTCATCTCGGCGTCCAGTTCACGGCTGTGGATCATGTTCCGCCGGAAGACCTCGACGGCGCGCGCCATGTCGCCGATCTCGTCGCGGCGGCGGGCCTGCCGCAGTTCGATCGCCACGTCGCCCTCGGCCAGCCGGTTCATCAGCGCGGTCAGCCGCGCCACCGGCCGCGACAGGCCGAGCAGCGCGTAGGCGATGGTGCTGCCGGCGACGACCACGACCAGAACGGCGATGCCCGCCTGGATCAGCCGCGTGGTGGTGGCGACGGCGGCGCGGATTTCGGCCGTGCGCGCCTGCCCGCGCGCCTCGGACAGCGCCAGCATGTCGTCGCCCAGCTCGCCGACGGTCTGCCCCAGCCGGCGCAGCGTGCTGTTGATGAGGGCGACGCGGCTGCCCTCCTCGTAGCCGTAGTTGTTGGCCGCGCGGTCGAAGTCGCCGGCGCGCAGCAGGTTGAGCGTGCGCTCGTTGGCCTCGGCGAAGAAGCCGTACATGGTCGGCAGGGCGTTGCCGAGTCGCAGGCCGATCGCCAGGTTGCCGGCGGCGCGGACGGCGGCGTCGGCATCCTTGGCGGAGCCGGCGAAGGGGCGGGGCGTCACCTCGACCCGGCCGGCGGCGCTCTGCAGCAGCACGACGGAGGCGGCCAGGCGGTCGACCGCGGTCAGAAGCCGCTGGCGCTTGTCCTCCGTCGCCTTGCTGCCGGCGGGGTTGCGCGCCAGCAGGCTGATGGAGTGCGCCTCGATGAGCTGCCCGAACTCCGCCATCACTTCGTTGACGCGGTCCTTGGTCTGGACGATCTGCTGGGTGATGGCGCGATCGGTCTGCGCCTGCTCCTGGGCGGTGGCGATGGTGACGGCGATCGCCTCCTCGTAGCGGTCGCCCGACAGCAGCGTGGTGGACGCCAGGATCAGGATGGGCGCGACGCCCAGCGCGACGATCCGCGCGCCCAATCCCTGCCAGCTCCTGCGCTCCCGCGGCCCGGCGTTTCGGGGCCGCCGCACGAACAGGCCGCGCAGGCCCGGCCACTTCCAACGGTGCGATGCGCCGCTCATCGGCAGAACATGCGACATGGCGGCCTCCTTGTTGGTCTGCCGGGTTGGTTTGCCGGGTTGGTTTGCCGGGCTGGATTGCCGGGCCGGGTTACCGGGCTTGTCTGCCGGCCTAGCTCCCGGCCTCCCGCAGGGCGGAAATGGTGGCGCGCGCCGCGCGCAGCGCGGCGACGGTGTCGGACGGCGTCTTGCCAGCCTGCGGCGGGACCCGGCGCGTCGGCTGGGTGACGCCGGCCTTGACCTTCACCGCCGAGAGGTCGGCGACGATGGTGGTCAGCAGATCGACGACCGTCTCGGGGCTGATCCCCCCGGTCTCGCGGGGCGGCGGGACGATGCCGCCGGGAATGGCGAGGGCGGGCACCTCGTCGGCCAGCCGCTTGATCTCCTCGACCAGTTGGTAGGCGGCGTCGTAGGCGTCGCGCGGTGTGAGGCCGGGAGGCAGCGGTGTGGGCGGGACCGCCGCACGCCCGCGCGACGCGGCGATCCGGTCGATGTCGGAGACGGCCTGCAGGGCGACCCGGTAGACCTCGTTGGGCACGATGGCCGGCATATCGAGGGTGCGCAGCGCCCGTTCGGCGCGCAACAGCCCGGCGTAGGCGTCGGTCGCCGTCCCGCCGGCCGCCTTGGAAACGGGGCGGATGGGCGGGTTGCCGAAGGCGGGCCGAAGCTCGCGGAGCGCGGACGCGACCTTGTCGACGGCGTCCTTGGCGTCCGCCGAGTCCATCGCCTTGACCGGCGCGTTGGGAATCGGCTGCTCCTCGACGCCGTTCAGCCGGCGGAGCATCTGCACGCGGCCCAGCAGATCGCGGGCCTTGTAGACCACATGCCGCGCCGCCCGCGGCGCCGGCGTGGTCGCCTGCGGCTCCGGCGTGCTGCGGTTGGCCTGATTGAATGCGGCGAGCTCCGCCTCGATGGCGGCGACCGCCTGGACCACCTGGACGTCCATGGCGTCCTGCGCCGCCGTCGGCGGGCAGAAGGCCGGGAAGAGCAGAGCGACGGCAATAAAGGACCGCACGACTGAATGAGCCATTCGCCCCTCCCGCCGGTCATCCGTTTCGGATTTACAGACAACTTTTCGAAATAGACCCTATTGTTGAAGTGGATTTAGGGCAAACGTCATAAGCGATTGGCAGCCCCTTGATTTTCGAGGGTCTGTATGATGCGGCCATCCTTCTTTTGCAGGAGGAAGCCACCTGTTGGGCGGAGATCCTCGTCCGAACCGATAGCGTTCGGACCCAGCGAGCGACCCGTCGGGTACCGCGCCCACCACCACGTGGCACCAGGCCCGCTCGATGGCTGCGCGTGGCGGAACAGGTCGCCGCCGTGAGGCAGGCGAGCAGCAATCCCGTGGTTTACGGCCCGCGCCGGACATGCGATGGTCTTTCCTCGAATTCGCGTCAACTGCGGCAGAGGAAGACCGCGCCGTGCGTCGCGTGACATCGCTGTTGGCCTGTGCCGCGCTCTCCGCCCTTGCCGCCGCGTGCGCCGGTGGACCGCCGAGATCCGTTTCGCAGGCGGAAATCGATGCCTACGTGGCCGAGGCGTCCGGTCGATTCGGCATGCCGGAACCCTGGATCCGCGAGGTCATCCGCCAGGAGAGCGGCGGGCGCACGACGCTGAACGGCAAGCCCATCGTCAGCAAGGCCGGCGCCATGGGGCTGATGCAGCTCATGCCCGGCACCTATGAGGAGATGCGGCGCAAGCACGGCCTGGGCTCCGACCCGTTCGAGCCGCGCGACAACATTCTCGCCGGCACCGCCTACCTGCGCGAGATGTACAACCTGTTCGGCTCGCCCGGATTCCTCGGTGCATACAACTGCGGGCCACGGTGCTACGGCGACTACCTCGCCGGCAACCGCGGCCTGCCGTCGGAGACGCGGAACTACATCGCGTCCGTCGCCCCGCGCCTCGACCGGTCGCCGGGGCCGGCGGGAACCGACGTGATGGTGGCAAGCGCTCCCCCGCAACCCCCCGCTGGCGCCGTCACGCTGGCGCCCCTGCCGTCGGCATCGGTGCCGCGGGTCACCGTGGCCGAGGCGCTGCCGCCGCCCGTCACCCAGCCGCCCTCCATCCCGGTAGCGGCATCGGGCTTCGTGGGCGGCGAATGGATGGTGCAACTCGGTGCGTTCCGATCGCCCGACGACAGCGCGCGGATGATCGACCGGGCGCGCCGTTCGGCACCGGGTGGCCTGCTGGAACGCGCGCAGCACGTCGTGCAGCCCGTCGACACCCGATCCGGCCCGCTGTACCGCGCCCGCCTGTCCGGCCTGTCCCAGCAGGATGCGGCGACCGCGTGCGCCAGCCTGGCCGGGCAGGGCATGGCCTGCTTCGTCGTGGCGCCTGGCGCCTGAGCGCCGGGCATTCGGATGCCGCAATGCTGACGGGCCGGCTGATCCGTTCGTTGTTCGGTCTGGAACTTTACTCTGCGCGGACAGGCCGAAGGATCACTTCATGGACGGCATCGCCAGCGTGACCTTGTTCATGAAGGTCTCGGGCTGGCCCTGGACCAGCAAGGGGAAGGCGTCCGTGCAGGCGTCGACCAGCGGCTCCAGCCACGTCTGGTCCGCCTTGGCGAAGTCGTGCAGCACGTAGTTGGACACCTGGTTCTTGTCGCCCGGATGGCCGATGCCCAGGCGCACGCGCCAGTATTCCTTGCCGATGTGCGCGTCCATCGAGCGCAGGCCGTTGTGCCCGCCGTGACCGCCGCCCTTCTTCACGCGGATCTTGCCGGGCGGCAGGTCCAGTTCGTCGTGGAAGACGACGACCTGCTCGGGCTTCATCTTGAAGAACTGCAGCGCGGCGCCGACCGACTGGCCGGACAGGTTCATGAAGGTCAGCGGCTCGAGCGCCAGCACCTTCTCGCCGCCGACGGTGCCCTCGGCGGTCTGCCCCTGGAAGCGCTTCTTCCACGGCGAGAAGCCATGGCGGCGGGCGATCGCCTCCACCACCATGAAGCCGATGTTGTGCCGGTTGCGCGCGTACTCCGCGCCGGGATTGCCGAGTCCGACCAGCAGCAGCATGGGAGAGTGTCTTTAAGGGAGGGGAGTGCGAGGGGGCCGCGAAGCCCCCTCGCCAAACCCGATCAGGACGCGGCGGCCTCGCCCTCGGCGGCTTCGGACTTCAGGCCCGACGGCGCCGCGATGGTGGCGATGGTGAAGTCGCGGTCGATGGTCGGCTTCACGCCTTCCGGCAGCGCGACCGACGAGATGTGGATCGACTCGCCGACGTCGAAGCCCTCGGTGTTCACCGTGATGTGCTCCGGGATGCTGTCGGCGGCGCAGGTGCACTCGATCTCGTGGCGGACGATGTTCAGCACGCCGCCCTTCTTGAGGCCCGGTGACTTCTCCTGGTTCACGAACTCGACCGGGATCATGACGGTGATGCGGGTGTCGCCGGTGACGCGCAGGAAGTCCACGTGCAGCGGCACGTCGGTGACCGGGTGGAACTGCACGTCGCGCGGCAGCACGCGGTGCGTGGCGCCATCGACGGTCACGTCGAACAGGTGCGTGAAGAAG
>DASPIO010000007.1:0-9335 GCA_035629155.1 Azospirillum sp.
GCGGATCATGAACAGGAACTGGCCGGCGTCCTTGATGCGCCAGAACACGGTGAAGTCGATGTCGATGATGTTCTCGTCGCCGGTCAGCATCAGCGACTCGTCCTGGACGTCGCGCTCGCTGCGCCGCCCCTCGCTGGCCGAACGGTAGCCGACCTCGATTCGGTTCACCGCCGTCACCTTGGGCAGGTACACCGTCTCGATGGGCGCGGGCAGGTGATAGTTCAGGCCGGGCTGCTCGGTGCGCACCCACTCGCCGAAGCGCAGCACGACGCCCTGCTCGTTGTACTCGACCCGGTAGATGCCGCTGGCCAGCCACAAGAGCGCCAGCACACCCAGCACCAGCGCGATCCCCCGGCCGCTGCCGAAGCCGCCGGGCACGGCACGGCGCAGGCGGTCCTGGCCACGGCGCAGAAGGTCTTCAAGGTCAGGAGGCTGGGGGCCACCGCCGCCGCCGCCGGGAGGGCGCCCCCACGGGTTCTGGCCACCACCACCCGGCGGTGGTCCCCAAGGGCCGCCCCCACCGCCGCCCCCACCTTGATTTGTCCACGGCATTCCGCTGTCCCCTCGAATATTCTCATTGCCGGCCGGGCCGGTCGCTACCAATGTATTAGCCACCGATAGTATACACCCCTCTACGATCGGTGAGCGTACACGCGGCGGTTATCCGCCAATATCGGGAAGGAGTTGGAGTTTTCAACCATGGCGAAGGTCACCGAAGAGCAGGTCGTGCAAGCCCTGAAATCCGTCGTCGACCCCGAGCGGGGTGCGGACGTCGTCAGCCTGAACATGTTGTCCGGGCTGGTGGTCCGGGATGGCAACGTGGCCTTTTCCATCGAGGTGGATCCCAAGCGCGGCGCCCAGGCCGAGCCGCTGCGCCACGCCGCCGAGAAGGCCGTTGAGCGGCTGCCGGGCGTGACGTCGGTCACCGCGGTGCTGACCGCGCACAACGCGGCACCGGCCCAGCCGCAGAAGGTCGACCACAGCTACGCCCAGGGCCACGGCCATTTCCAGGGCCAGCAGGAACAGAAGCCGCTGGTGCCCGGCGTGAAGGCCATCGTCGCCGTCGCCTCGGGCAAGGGCGGTGTCGGCAAGTCCACCACCTCGGCCAACCTGGCGCTGGCGCTGGCCGCCAACGGGCAGAAGGTCGGCCTGCTGGACGCCGACATCTACGGACCGAGCATGCCGCGCATGCTGGGCATCCAGGGCCGCCCGGTCAGCCACGACGGCCACACGCTGGAGCCGATGGAGAACTACGGCATCAAGGTCATGTCCATGGGCTTCCTGGTGCCCGAGGACACGCCGATGATCTGGCGCGGCCCGATGGTGATGAGCGCGTTGCAGCAGATGCTGGGCGACGTCAACTGGGGCGAGCTGGACGTGCTGGTGGTCGACATGCCGCCGGGCACCGGTGACGCGCAGCTGACCATGGCGCAGCAGGTGCCGCTGGCGGGTGCTGTGATCGTGTCGACGCCGCAGGACATCGCGCTCCTGGACGCCCGCAAGGGCCTGAACATGTTCCGCAAGGTGGACGTGCCGGTGTTCGGCATCATCGAGAACATGAGCTATTTCTGCTGCCCGAACTGCGGCCACCGCACCGAGGTGTTCAGCCACGGTGGCGCCCGCAAGGAAGCCGAGAAGCTGGGCACCGACTTCCTGGGCGAGATCCCGCTGGACATCCAGATCCGCGAGACCTCGGACGAGGGCCAGCCGATCGTCGTGTCCAAGCCCGATTCGGAGCACGCCAAGGTCTACCGCGCCATCGCCAGGACGGTGTGGGAGAAGGTATCCGCCAACCTGCCGAAGGCCGGCCCGCGAATCGTCGTGCAGTGAGGCATTGCTGACGTTGGGTTTTTCCTTGGCGCTCAACCCAACCTACGGGACCGTCGCAGGTGTCGTAGGCTGGGCTGAGGCCAGAGCGGGAAACCCAACGCGGCACCTCACCGCCCTAGGCAGTTCCCCAGAATCTCGTAGCACAGCGACGCGTCGCGGTCGGCGTTGTAACGCAGTTCGGCCACCCGGCCGCCGCGCACGGCGAAGGTCGCCTCGCAGCGATAGCCGCGCGTCCAGGTCGATACCTCCGGCCGGCCCAGCAGCGGCCCGCGCGGCCCCAACCAGGGGAATTCGTCGACGTCCCAGTCGCGTTCGACGATGATCTGCTCGCGGCCGTAGGTCAGGTACTCCGTGCCGTCGGCGTTGGCCGTGCGCTGCGGCACGCCGGCGCAGGCCAGCAACGCGCCCTTGGGCATGCCCACCAGCGTCTGCGGCGCGCGCAGAGCCGCCTCGTTCCGCGGATTCGCGCAGGATCCCAGCGCCAGCACCGCCGCAATCACCAGCCATCGCGTCATGCGCACCTCCCATGGGGAGAAACGCGCGAATCGGCGCTTCGGCTCAGCCGATCAGCAGGCTGTCGTCGGTGATGTCCACGCCGCCGCGCTGCCGGGCGAAGAGATCCAGCAGGTGCGGCACGTCGAGGCCGGCGCGCTCCTCGCCCGCCACGTCCAGCACCACGCGGCCCTCGTGCAGCATCACCGTGCGGTCGCCGACGTCGAGCGCCTGGCGCATGCTGTGCGTCACCATCAGCGCGGTCAGGCGCTTTTCGGCGACGATGCGGCGGGTCAGGCCGATGACGAAGTCGGCCGTCGCGGGATCGAGCGCCGCCGTGTGCTCGTCCAGCAGCAGGATCTTGCAGCCGGCCAGCGTCGCCATCAGCAGGCTGATCGCCTGCCGCTGCCCGCCCGACAGCAGGCCGATGCGGTCGCCCAGGCGGTTTTCCAGTCCCAGGCCAAGCTCGGCGATGCGGTCGCGGAAACGCGCGTGCCGCTCGCGCGACACCGCGCGGCCCAGGCCGCGCCGGGCGCCGCGCGAGGCCGCCAGCGCCATGTTCTCCTCGATGGTCAGCGCGGCGCAGGTGCCGGCCATGGGATCCTGGAAGACGCGGGCGACGTAGGCTGCGCGCTTCGGCGTCGGCCAGCGCGTCACATCCACGCCGTCGATCGCCACCCGGCCGCGCTCGGGCAGCACGTCGCCGGCCAGAGCCGCCAGGAAGGTCGACTTGCCGGCCCCGTTGGAGCCGATGACGGTGACGAACTGCCCCTCCGGGATGATAAGGTCGACGCCGCGCAGCGCGTGCTTTTCCAGCGCCGTGCCGCGCCCGAAGACGACGTGCAGGTCCCCGACTTCGATCATTTCGCCACCTTCGCCACACGCAGCCTGGAGCGCGGCAGGATCAGCGCCACCGCCACCAGGACGGCGGTGACGAGGTTGAGGTCGGCCGCCTCCAGCCCGACCACGTCGGCGGACAGCGCGAGTTGCACCGCCAGCCGGTAGAGAATGGAGCCGATGACGCAGCCCAGCAGCGCCCCGGCCAGCCCGCGCAACGGCACCAGCGTCTCGCCGACGATCACCGCCGCCAGCCCGACGACGATGGTGCCGATGCCGGTGGTGACGTCGGCGAAACCGTTGGTCTGTGCGAACAGCGCGCCGGCCAGCGCCACCAGCGCGTTGGACAGCGCGATGCCGAAATAGACGTGGCCATCGGTTTCCACGCCCTGGGCGCGCGCCATGCGGGCGTTGACACCGGTGGCCCGCATGGCCAGCCCGAACTCGCTGGTCAGGAACCACGCCAGCAGCGCCACCGCGACGAGCGCCACGACGCCGACAGCCAGTGGCCGCACGATGTGATCCGGCAGCCCCAGCCCATAGAACGGCGTCAGCACCGTGTCCTGCATGAGGATGGCGACGTTCGGCCGGCCCATGACGCGCAGGTTGATGGAGAACAGCGCGATCATGGTGAGGATCGACGCCAGCAGGTGCAGGATGCGGAAGCGCACGTTGAGCAGCGCCGTGACCAGCCCGGCCCCCGCTCCCGCCAGCATGGCGGCGAGGCTTCCCAGCCACGGGTTGCCGCCCGAGACGATCCACGTCGCCGCCACCGCGGCCCCCAGCGGGAAGGAGCCGTCCACCGTCAGGTCCGGGAAGTCGAGCACCCGGAACGACAGGTAGACGCCCAGCGCCACCAGCGCGTAGACGAGGCCGATCTCGACCGCGCCGAAGAAGGCTACGTCGCTCACCGCGTTTCCCTTACTGTCCGACGGTCTTGGTGGCGCGCTTGGCCACCGCGTCGGGGATGGTGACGCCCATGGCCGCCGCGGCCTTGGGGTTGATGAACAGGTCGGTACCGCGCGCCAGCGCCACCGGGATGTCCCCTGCCTTCTCGCCTTTCAGCACGCGCACGACCACTTCGCCGGTCTGCCGGCCGAGCTGGCGGTAGTCGAAGCCCAGGCTGGCCACCGTGCCGCGCACGACGCTGTCGGTGTCGGCGGAGAACACCGGCAGCTTGGCCTGCGCCCCCACGGCCAGCAGCCCCTCCAGCGCCGAGACCACGGTGTTGTCCAGCGGCACGTAGATGGCGTCGGCCTTGCCGACGAGGCTGCGCGCCGCCGTCTGAACGTCGGCCGACTTGTTGGCGGCGGCATTGACCACGGTCATGCCGCGCTTGCCCGCCTCTTCCTTCAGCACGTTGACCATGGCGACGGAATTGGGCTCGCCGGGGTTGAAGACCACGCCCAGGCGCTTGGCGCTGGGCACGATCTCCTGGATCAGGGCGACGTGCTCGCCCACCGGCGCCATGTCCGAGATACCGGTGACGTTGGCGCCGGGCTTGTCCATGCTGCGCACGAGCTGGGCGCTGACCGGGTCGGTAACGGCGGTGAACACCACCGGGATGTCGCGGGTGGCCGCCACCACGGCCTGCGCCGAGGGCGTGGAGATCGGCACGATCACGTCGGGGCGGGCACCGACGAACTGGCGGGCAATCTGCGCGGCGGTCGCCGGGTTGCCCTGCGCGCTCTGGTACTCGATCTTGAGATTTTCGCCCGGGGTGTAGCCGGCGGCCTTCAGCGCGTCGATCACGCCGTCGCGCGTGGCGTCCAGCGCCGGATGCTCGACGATCGCGGTGATGGCGACGGTCTTCGTCTGCGCCAGGACCGGCGTGCTCAACGCCACCCCGATCATGGCCGCCAGAATTGCCTGCCGCTTCCACATGGCTCCACCCCTCTTGTTCGATTCGGTCTGGTGCACGACTATTTAAGCCATGCCGTAGACGGCGCCACCTGGGCCGTCAAGGCACGCGACGGCATGCCTGCCATAGGAGAAACCATGCCCGACGACCCGCGCGACGCGCGCATCCGCGAACTGGAAGACGCGCTGGACTACGTGGCCGGCGAGGCGCGTGCCGGCGGCCACGCGCTGTGCGCGCATGAACTCCAGATGCGGCTGGAAAACATCGCCCGCAAGCTGGAGGAGGTGCGGATCCCGCCAGATCGCACTACATAGTTGGTTTGCGAACGAAACAGGCGACGCCGAACGGCGCGCCGCGAGGGAGAGAGATGGCTTCTGCACCGATCGAAAGCCGGTCCAAGCTGACCGCGGCGCTGCGCGGTTTCGCGCAGACCTGTCCCTGCTGCGGGCGCGGGCGGCTGCTGCACCGCTACCTGAAGGTCGTCGAGCGCTGCGACCGGTGCGGCGAGGCGTACGGGCACCTGCGCGCCGACGACGCGCCGCCGTGGATGACCATCTTCATCACCGGCCACATCGTCGTGCCGCTGGCTCTGAGCGCCGAGCAATCCTGGCAGCCGCCGATGTGGCTGCACATGACGCTGTGGCCGGCGCTGGCGCTGGCGCTCGTCCTGGCGCTGCTGCCGCGCTGCAAGGGCATCATCCTGGGCATGCTGTGGGCCACCGACGCGCGCGAGGCCGAGCACGCCGGGACCGGCCAGGGTTAAAGGATCACGGCGGAGCGTCCCGCTCGGCGAAGACCTGCCTGGCGATGGCGAGCCCATTCACCGTGGCCGGGAAGCCGGCGTAGATGGAGAGGTGGATCAGGATCTCCACGATCTCCTCGCGCGTCACGCCGACGTTCAGCGCGGCGTTGACGTGCACCGCCAACTGCGGCGCGCAGGTGCCCATGGCGGCGAGTGCCGCGATGGTGGCGATCTCGCGGCTGCGCAGGTCGAGACCGGGGCGCGTGTAGACGTCGCCGAAGGGGTATTCGACCATCAGCCGGGCGAAGTCCGGGGCGATGTCCCGCATGGCCGCGACCACGCGTTCGCCGGCGTCGCCGTCGACCTCCTTCAGCTTGGCGAGGCCGCGCCGGTAGCGTTCGTCGTCCATCCGATCCCCCTATGACACGATGGGATAGAGTCTAGCCGATACGGCGGCCCGGCGTGGATCAGCCGAAGGTCAGAGAGAAGCCGGCGGGCGGCTGCCCGGCGGCGTGGCGTTGCCACATGAAGCGCAGCGCCGACTCGAAGCCGCGGGTGAAGCGGACGGCATCGCACGCCGGCGACGCGCGCAGCCGCGCCCGCAACCCATCCCGCAGGTCGGCCAGCCGGTCCGCATCGGCGACGAGCCCGGCGGCCGTGGCGACGTAGGCGTCCGCATCGGCGGCGATCAGGCCCTCAAGCCCGGCCGAGGTCAGGTGGGTGACGGAGTGGCGCGAACAGAACGCCGCGCCGCCCAGCGTCACCACCGGCACGCCCATCCACAGCGCCTCCAGCGTCGTCAGACCGCCGGAATACGGGAAGGGATCGAGCGCCACATCGACGTCGGCGTAGGCGGCCAGGAACTCCCGATGCGGCAATCCGCCGCGCAGGTCGAGCCGGGCGGGATCGACGCCGCGCACGGCGAACAGCGCCCGCACCCGCTCGCGCGTCCCGGCGTCGTCCAGTTGCGGCGTGCGCAGCAGCAGACGGGCACTGGGGACCGCGGTCAGCAGCCGCGCCCACAGGCCGGCCGCCGCGCCGTTCAGCTTGAGCAGCGTGTTGAAGGAACCGAAGGTCGGGGCGCCGCGCGCCGGCAGGGGCGGCGGCGCGGGCTCCGGCGCATCTTCCGGCGGTCCCCAGACCACGTAGGCGTCGGGCAGCCGCACGATCGCCTCGGTCGCCAGCGACTCGGCGCCGGGCGGGCTCTGGCGAGAGTCGGAGATCAGATAGTCCATGGCCGGCAGGCCGGTGGTGCCGACGTAGCCGGCCCAGGTCGTCTGCACCGGCGCCGGCCGGCCCGCGAACACCGCCAGCCGGTTGCCGAAGGTGTGGCCGGCCAGATCGATCAGCACGTGGATGCCGTCGGCGCGGATCTGCCGGTCGAGCGCGCGGTCGTCCAGGCCGGTCGTCCACACCCAGTGGTCGGCCAGCCGCTGCAGGCGCTCCGTCTTCCAGTCCGGGTTGCCGGTGTGGGCGTAGCACGTCGCCTCGAACCCGGCGCGGTCGAGATGCGTCAGCACCGGTTCCAGGAAGAAGCCCACCGGGTGTGCACGGAGGTCCGGCGAGACAAAGCCGATCTTCAGGCGCGGCGCCGGGGCAGCCACCGTGGGCGGCAGTGAGTCGGGATGGCGTACGCCCCAGTCCGCGTGCGCCTGCGCCACCGTACGCGCCGGCTCGCCGGGCACGTACTGCAGCAGGTACAGGTGCATGGAGTGCAGCGCGTCCACCCCCGGATGAAGCCGCAACGCCCGGCCCAGCGCGCGCGCGGCCTCCTCCACCCGCGCTTGTGGCGCCAGGGCCTTGGTGGCGCGGTTCGCCAGCACCTCGGCGCGCGCCGGGTCGCAGGCCATGGCGGCGCGGTAGGCGGCGTCCGCCGCCTCCAGCCGGTTCAGCTCGGCCAGCGCGTTGCCCAGGTTGTAGGGGTGGATCCAGGAGCCGAAATCGAGCCGCAACGCGCGCCGGTAGCACGCCGCGGCCTCCTCCCGCCGCCCAAGCGCCCGCAGCAGCACACCGAGGTTGGCGAAGGCCGGCATGCTGTCCGGCGCCAGCGCGATGGCCTGCCGATACAGCCGCTCGTCCCGCCGCTCCACCGCAGCGGCCAACAGCGCGTCGGGAGAGGGTTCCGTCACCCCTCGCGCCCGAGCGACTCCATCAGCTCGCGCCATTCGCGCTTGGACAGGCCGCTGGTCTCCTGGGTGACGGACTCGCCGGCCAGCATGCGCTTCACGATCTCCAGGCCGGTGCGCGACAGGTGGGCGCCACCCATCCGGTATTCGGTGAAGGAATCGTACACCGCCGGAACCCAGCGCTTCACCACGTCCAGCATCGCCTCTGCGTAGACGCGGATCTCGTACTGGGCATGCGTGTCGGCGCGCAGCGACAGGAAGTGCAGGAGGTTGTGGAGATCGACCTTCCAGTACCACTGCGTGTAGTAGTTCAGCGGCAGGTTCATGCGCGCCAGTTCCCGCGCCAAGCCCTGGCGCGACTCATCGATGGCGGAGCCGTCCTCGCGGGCGTTCAGCAGTTCCTCGTAATGCGCGTAACAGGTCTCCGCGTCGTCGCGCAGGATCTTCAGGACGCGGGCGGCTTCCTCGCCCTCCAGCACGTCGCCCCGGCCCTGGCGGTTGTTGGTGGACTGCGCCCCCAGATGTTCCGGTGCCGGCACATAGAATTCGCGGTCGAGGATCGAGTAGCGCGCGGAGTACTCGTTGACGTTGGCGGTGCGGTGGCGGATCCACTGCCGCGCCACGAAGATGGGCAGCTTGACGTGGAACTTGATCTCGCACATCTCGAAGGGCGTCGAGTGGCGGTGGCGCATCAGGTACTTGATGAGCCCGGCGTCCTCGCTGACCTTCTTGGTGCCCTTGCCGTACGACACGCGGGCCGCCTGGACCACCGCGGCGTCGTCGCCCATGTAGTCGATGACCCGGACGAACCCGTGGTCGAGCATCTCGATCGGCTCGTACAGGATTTCTTCCAGCGCCGGAACGGTGGCGCGGCGGGTCTCGAAATTGGTCGCGCGCTGACGTTCGATCTCGGCGCGCTGATCGGGCGTGATCGGCATGGGTGCTCCAGCATCTTGGGTGCCGCACTCTAGCGCGGACGCCAGTGCTAGGCCAGAGGGCGCATTTCCCGCGTTACTCCCCTTTCATCGCGCCGCGGAAGTGCCTATATTGGGGTCGTCGGTCGCACCGACTATGGCGATAAACGCTCTGTGGAATAAGCGTTGCGGACCCGGGGGCGGTACCCGGCGCCTCCACCATTCACCCGCCTGACCTTCGCTGGGGGACAGGGGAACGGGCCGATGGGGGCGAAATAGGATCGACGCGCGTGGTAAAGGCAGGGTTTTCGCCCGGCATGGTTCCGCCGTTATCGGGCCATTGCAATAGTTGCCAACGACAACGTTGCTCCGGTCGCCCTCGCTGCCTAACGGCGGTTAAGGTGACCAAACCTAAATCCCTGAGGGGTAGCACCTGAAGGTGGGGCCGCGGGCCGCCTAGCAACAGAAGGCCCGCACTTCATTCCGGGGGAGACGGTCGCCCAATGGCGAAAGAGCAGTTGCGGTATGACAGG
>DASPIO010000008.1:0-18150 GCA_035629155.1 Azospirillum sp.
CCGCCCGATCAGCGCGGGCACGCAACGATCATATTGGGCGGTTTCGTAGCGGGGATGGAGCGCGGAAAGCTTGACGGAAATGGAATGGCCACGCTCGGCGACCTTGCCGACCGCCCGGATCGCCTCCGCATAGGCGGCATGGTAGCGATCGGCATCCGGGAAAGTGCGGGCGGCCTCGCCGAGCATGTCGAAGGAGTGGTTGTAGCCCAGCTTCTCGTCGTCGCGGGCGCGGCCGAGCGCCTCGTCGATGGTGCGGCCAAGGACGAACTGCCGGCCGAGGATGCGCATGGCCTGCATCATCGCCTGCCGGATGATCGGCTCACCGACGCGGCCGACCAACCGGTCGAGCACGCGGGTCGGCTCGTCGCCGCCGTCCAGGTTCACCACCTTCCCGGTCAGCATCAAGGCCCAGGTGGAGGCGTTGACGAACAGGCTGTCCGCCTTGCCCAGGTGGCGGTTCCAGTCGGCGGTGCCGATCTTGTCGCGGATCAGCGCGTCGGCGGTTTCGGCGTCGGGGATGCGCAGCAGCGCCTCCGCCAGGCACATCAGCGCCACACCCTCCTGCGTGGACAGGCCGAATTCCTGCAGGAAGGCGTCCAGCGCGCCGAAGCGCGTGCGCGCCGCCCGCACGCCCTCCACCAGCCGGGCGGCTTCCGCCTGAACGCGGCGGCGGGCCGGCTCCGGCAACGAGGCGGCGCGGACGAGGTCGGTGACGACCATGGCCTCGTCGGCGCGGTACAGCCGGTGGATGGCGGAGCGGTCGAGGGGCTGGGCGTGCGGATGGGCGGGCTGCGGAGCGGCGGACATGCGGCGGTGTCCCGTTTGGTGGACAATACGCTCACCGTACCGGGAGTTTACCAGCATCTGTCATGGATCCGGGCCGGCCCTTTCGACGTATATCCGGCCAAAGGACTGTTCTATGAGCTTCGTTTGGCGGTGTTGCGCGACGGAATGGCGGTGACGTTCTTCACCTCCTTCATCACCGGACCTCCTTCATCACCGGAATAGGTGTGCGTCACGCGCATGCCCCGCGTCCAGTTGGTCGGGAATAGCCGTCCGCGCCTGCCTGTTGACTCGGCATGAGACCGGCATTCCTGGCCCTGGCGGCGCTGGCCGCCGTCCTTCCGTTCCCGGCGGCGGCGCAGGACGACGGCCATCCCGAAGCGGTGATCGTCGACCGTACCACCGGCTGCGCCGTGCGCGACCGCTATCCCTATCCGACCAAGGAGGTGCGCTGGCACGGCGTGTGCCGGCACGGCTTCGCCGACGGGCGCGGCGTGCTGGCCTGGGGCGAGAACGGCATCGAGGAGGGCCGCGCCGAAGGCACCTTCGTGCAAGGCAGCCTGGAAGGCGACGGCCGCGCCACCTGGGCCGACGGCCGCCGCTACACGGGTTCCTTCCGGCGCGGGCTGGCCGAGGGCTGGGGCACCTTCGTCTGGCCGGACGGCCAGCGGTACGAGGGGGAATGGCGGGCGGACGCCCGCACCGGAACCGGCACGCTGTTCTTCCCGAACGGCAGCCGCTACGTCGGCCGCTTCGACCGCAACCGACCGACCAATGGAGAGTTCATCGCGCCGGACGGGCAGCGCTTCGTCGCCGCGGTGGACTCCGAAGGCTCGATCGGGCCGGGGGCGCCGGTGAAGGAGCCCACGCGGAACACCCCGGTGCAGTCGGCGGAGATGCCGCCACCAGCCCCGCCGCCCGAGACCTTGGACGAATGGCTGCGCCAGCCGCCGCCTTGATCCGATCCGCACGGCGCGACCCAACGTCAGGTGCGTGCTCAATCCCCCGCCATGCGCAGATGCCGGATCGGCCGTCCCGGCGACATCGCCTCGGCGGCGAGCGCTATGCCCTGGGCATCGATGCCGAAATGGCGGTAGAGATCGTCCACTGTTCCCGTCTGGCCGAAATGCTCCACGCCCAGCGCCCGCGTCCGGTGCCCGTGCACGGAGCCCAGCCAGCCCAGCGTCGCCGGGTGCCCGTCGATCACCGTCACCAGCGCGCAGTGTGGCGGCACCGTCGCCAGCAGCCGCTCCACGTGCGACTGCGCGTGCACCAGCCCGCGCTCGCGGGCGCGCTGGGCCGCACTCCACCCGGCCTGCAAACGGTCGGCGGAGGTGACGGCCAGCAGGCCGATGTCGCGCCGGTCCTCCCCCATCAGCCCGACCGCCTCGATCGCCTCCGGCGCCACGGCGCCGGTGTAGGCGACCACGACCTGGGCGTTCGGCCCCGGCTCCCGCATCCAGTAGGCGCCGCCGATGATCGCGCGCTCCAGCTCCGCCGTCATGGTTCGGGCGGGCTGCTCCAGCGTGCGCGAGGACAGGCGCAGGTAGACCGAGCCGCCGCTCTCGTCGCGCAGCCACATGTGCTCGTCCGGCTGGCGCTCGTCCGGCTGCCCCTCGCCATTTCGCTGCATGTAGTCGAAGGCCCAGCGCATGACGACCGCCAGCTCGTCCACGAACGCCGGCTCGAAATAAGCCAGCCCGTCCTGCGCCATGCCGACCAGCGGCGTGCCGATGGACTGGTGCGCCCCGCCCTCCGGCGCCAGCGTCACGCCGGACGGGGTCGCGACCAGCAGGAAGCGGGCATCTTGATAGCAGGCGTAATTGAGCGCGTCCGCCCCGCGGTAGATGAACGGGTCGTACAGCGTGCCGATGGGCAGCAGCCGCTCCCCGAACAGGGAATGCGACAGTCCGAGCGCCGAGAGCAGGGTGAACAGGTTGGATTCGGCGATGCCCAGCTCGAAATGCTGCCCCGAGGGCGAGAACTCCCAGGCGTAGGTGGAGGGGATGCGCTCGCGCTTGAACAGGTCGGCGACCACCTCCTTGGCGAACAGGCCGCGCCGGTTCACCCAGGCGCCCAGGTTGGTGGACACCGTCACGTCGGGTGCGGCGGTGACGATGCGCTGCGCCAGCGGGGTCTGGTCGCGCCCGACCTCGTTGAGGATCAGGCCGAAGCCCGCCTGCGTGGACAGCGCCTTCTGCCCCGGCACCGGCAGCGCGTCGGGGACCGGCACGGCGGGTGCCGTGCAGCGCCGCCGCCCGCGCGCGGCAAAGGGCACGGCGTCCAAGAAGGCCTGCAGATCGTCCGCCGACACCTCCAGCCCCTCGAACTTGTCCCACTCGTGGCCGGGGCGGACGTTCTGGGCGGCGCGGAACTCCTCCATCTGCGCGGGCGTGAGCAGGCCGGAGTGGTTGTCCTTGTGCCCGGCCAGCGGCAGGCCGAAGCCCTTGACGGTGTAGGCGATGAAGCACACCGGCCGGTCGTGCGTCTGCGCCGCCTCGAACGCCTCCAGCAGCGACGGCAGGTCGTGGCCGCCCAGGTTGCCCATCAGCCGCGCGAGTTCCTCGTCCGATCGTTTCTCGATCAGCCGCGACACCGGCCCCTGGTCGCCCAAATCGTCCAGCAGCCGCTTGCGCCACGCCGCCCCGCCCCGGTAGGTGAGCGCGGAATAGAGCTGGTTCGGGCAGGTGTCGATCCACTGCCTCAGCGCCTCCCCGCCCGGTTCAGCGAAGGCTTCCCGCATCAGCCGCCCGTACTTGAGGATCACCACCTCCCACCCGAAGGTGCGGAAGATGCCCTCCAGCCGCTCCCACAGCCCTTCGCGGATGACGGCATCCAGGCTCTGGCGGTTGTAGTCGACGATCCACCACGTGTTGCGCAGCCCGTGCTTCCAGCCCTCCAGCAGCGCTTCGAAGATGTTGCCCTCGTCCATCTCGGCGTCGCCGACCAGGGCCACCATGCGCCCCTCCGGCACGTCGGGCGCCCAGCCCCGCGCCTTCAGGTAGTCCTGCACCAGCGAGGCGAACAGCGTTTGCGCCACCCCCAGCCCGACGGAGCCGGTGGAGAAGTCCACGTCGTCCACGTCCTTGGTGCGCGACGGGTAGGACTGGGCGCCCTTGTAGCCGCGGAACCGCTCCAGCGTCTCCCGCGTCTGGTTGCCCAGCAGGTACTGGATGGCGTGGAAGATCGGCCCGGCGTGCGGCTTCACCGCCACCCGATCCTGCGGGCGGAGCGTGGCGAAGTACAGCGCCGTCATGATCGTCGCCATGGAGGCCGACGACGCCTGATGCCCGCCGACCTTCAGCCCGTCGTGGTTGGGGCGGACGTGGTTGGCGTTGTGGATGGTCCACGACGCCAGCCACAGGACCTTGCGTTCCAGGTCGCGCAGGCAGGCCAGATCGTCGTTGCTCGCCATGTCCTCCCCCCGTTTTCATCTTTGTCCGTCAGGCCAACAACGTAGCATCGCCCGCGCCGCAGGTGCTTGCAAACACAGGCGTCCAATGGTGGTATCGTGGCAGATACTGCTGCAATCCGTCTTCTGAAGGGTGAAAGATGCCAAGAACGCCGATCGACCGCATCGACCGGTCCATCCTGACGGAGCTGCAGCAGGACGGCCGCGTCACCAACAACGACCTGGCGCAGCGCGTCGGCCTGTCGCCATCGCCCTGCCTGCGCTGGGTCAAGGCGCTGGAAGAGTCCGGGGTCATCCGCCGCTACGTGGCGCTGCTCGACCCCGCCGCCATCGACCTGTCGGTGAACGTCTTCGTCAACGTCACCCTGGAACGGCAGGTCGAGGAGCGGCTGGAGGCGTTCGAGGCGGCGGTCGTGCAGTGGCCGGAGGTGCTGGAGTGCTACCTGATGACCGGCGAGGCCGACTACCTGCTGCGGGTCGTCGTGCCGGACCTCGCCGCCTACGAACGCTTCCTGAAGGACCACCTGACCCGCGTGCCGGGCGTAGCCAGCATCAAGTCGAGCTTCGCGCTGAAACAGGTGCGCTACAACACCGCCCTTCCGCTGGCCCACATGCGGGCCTGACGTCACCGCAGCGCCTGAGGTGGACCCGATCGGCGAGACAGCCGAGATGGCAGGTCAAGCGAGAGTCCCGCGGGGTCACGGCGCCAGCCCGATGCTCGGCATCGGCGTGGACGCGGGTCGCAGGGTACTGCCTACCTCCTCAATCTCCAACTTCTTGTTGTTGCTGGTGCCGGTGGGCATGGGGGCGAAGGCGAGCATTTCCCCGCCTTCCGAGCCTGCTCGGGACAACAAGCAGGCGGCGGCCCCTCTGGCCACCGACGATCAGTCGGCGGAAATCGCGCGTCTGAAGCGCGAACTGGAACGCGTTCGCATGGAGCGGAACATTCTAAAAAACAATCTGAATACCCACGCCCATTCCATGCTGTCGCCAGCGGCCTATTCGAACAACCCGCCGAAGGGCAGGACACGGTGCCGGCCGGCACGCGGCCGACCACGGCCAGCCGCAGCGGCCCGCCGCAGCGGCCCGCCGGCGCCCGGTAGGCGTAGCCGTCCATGGCCGACACGGCGGCCGGCGGCACGTCGATGGGACTGGTGACCGATTCGGCCAGGATGCGGCCCTTGGCCTGCGACAGCGGCACGGTCTCCACCCCCGTCACCGGACCGTAGGTCGCGGCGATGCGCGCCAGCGCCTCGTCCAGCGGCAGGTGGCCGGGCCCCTTGGCTCTGGGCGGTGTAACAGCCGTCCATTGCTGAGGCCTCCTGAGGCGGCTTCGTTCCGGAGGTCGGGCGTCGGCATCGCCCGCCGTCATTGGGCCGTCATTGGGCGTCGCGTTCGACGCCGTAGCGGCGCATCTTTTCCCAGAGGTTCTTGCGCGAAATGCCCAGCGCCCGCGCGGTTTCCGTCATCATCCAGCCATGCCGGGCCAGCGCCTGGAGAATGGCCTCGCGCTCCGACGTTTCCTTGGCGTTCCGCAGCGTGGCGGTGCCGTGGACCGCAGGCTGCCCGCTTGTCGTGAAGAGATCGTGCGCCTCGATCCTCCGTCCGTCGCTCAGCCCCACCGCGCGTTCGACGAGGTTCTTGAGTTCGCGCACGTTGCCGGGGAACGGGTTGTCCAGCAGCGCCGCCTCGGCGTCGGGAGAGAACTCCTTGGCGGGCCGCCCCATGCGCTCCGCGAACTCGCGGGCGAAGTGGCGGGCGAGGAACAGAACGTCGTCGCCGCGCTCGCGCAGCGGCGGCACCGCGATGTGGAAGACGTTCAGCCGCCAGTACAGATCGCCGCGGAATCGGCCGCTCTCGATCGCCGCCTTCAGGTCGACCTGCGTGGCCGCGATGACCCGGACGTCGAGCCGGATGGTCTCGCGTCCGCCGACGCGCTGGACCGAGCGCTCCTGGAGAACGCGCAGCAGTTTCACCTGGGTTTCCGGCGGGATCTCGGCGATCTCGTCGAGAAACAGCGTGCCGCCCTGCGCCTGCTCGAAACGGCCGATCCAACGCCGGTCGGCACCGGTGAAAGCGCCCTTCTCGTGGCCGAACAACTCGCTTTCCACCAGGTTCAGAGGGATCGCCGCGCAGTTCACCTTGACGAAGGGCGCCCCGGCGCGCGGGCTCGAGTGGTGGATGAGGTCCGCGACCACCTCCTTGCCGGCACCGGATTCCCCGGTGATCAGAACAGAGCTGTCCAGGGGCGCGATGCGGGCGACGAGTTGCTCGATGGTCCGCATGGCCAAGCTGCGCCCGAGCACGCCGGTCCCGGCGGGACCGCAGCGGCCGTCCGCCGCGCGCAGTTGGGCCGACAGGCGCCGGTCGCGCCGGTCGTCCAGGCAGCGCCGCACGATGGACACCAGCGCGTCGGGCTTGAACGGCTTGGTCAGGTAGTCCGCCGCACCGGACTTGACCAGTTCCACCGCCTCCGGGATGGAGCCGAACGCCGTCATCAGGACGACCGGTATGCCCGAATGGCTGCGGGCGATGTCCTCGAAGAGGTCACGCCCGGTGCCGTCGGGCAGGCGGATATCGGTGACCACCACCTCGATCTGGCCGCGCGACAGCAGGCGACGCGCCTCGGCCAGCGAGGCGGCGGCGGCGGCCGGGATTCCCTCGATGCGGAAGCGGTCGGCAACGGACAAGCGCATCAGGTCGTCATCCTCGACGACCAGGACCTGCGGGGAGGCGGTGGAGGTTTCCTGGATCGGGATCATGCGGCACACACCTCTTCCATGACCGGCCGGGCGGGCATCGTGACCCGGAACAGGCTCCCCTGGCCCGGCACGCTATCGACCGCAATGGCGCCGTCCAGGCTCTGCACCAGCCGGTAGGTCACCCAGAGCCCCAACCCGGTGCCGCTTTGCCGACTGGTGAAGAACGGGTCGAAGATGCGCGGCAGGTTGTCGGCCGGAATGCCGACGCCGGTGTCCTCGACCTCGATGACCGCCCAGGGGTCGTCCACCCACGCCCGGAAGGTCAGCGTCCCCCCGTCGGGCATGGCCTGCACGGCGTTCTTGAGAAGGTTGAGGGCGACCTGCTGGACACGCGGGCACGACCGGCTTCCATCGCCGCCGAGCCGGTCGTCCCAGGTGAACACGATGTCCCGCCCGTCGATCTCGGCCATGATGAGGTCGCGCACGTCCTCCAGCCGGACGTCGCTGGCCGCACCGCGGCCGGCATCGGCCTTCAGCTCGACCAGCAGCGCCTGGACGATGGCGTGGATGCGGTTGAGGCCGCGGTCGATGAGGGGGAAGTACTGGACGAGCAGCTCCGGCTGCTGCGGATGGCTCTTGATGGTGTCGACGCAGTTCAGCATGCCGCCCAGCGGATTGTTCACCTCGTGCGCCACGCCGGCGGCGATGCGGCCCAGCGCCGCCAGCTTCTCGTTGACCGCGAGCTGCTGCTCCAGCCTCTGCTTCTCGGCCAGTTGCACCGCCATGCAGTTGAAGCGCTCGACGAGTTGGCCGATCTCGTCGCGGTCGCCGGGCATCACCGGCACAACCGCGCCGAGGTCGCCGCGGCCCACCGTCTCCATGCCCTTGGCGAGCTGGCGCAACGGGCGCACCATGCGGCTGGAGATGGCCGCGCCGACGGCGCTGCCGGCCAGCGCCAACGCCGAGGTCAGGCTGATGATCGTGAGCGTCGCCGCCCAGGTCCGCTTGTCCAGTTCGGTCGTGGAGATCCACAGCACCACGGCGCCGACCACCATGTCGCCGGCCCGGATCGGCACGATGCTCTCGACGACGCCGGCCGCCGCGGGCTCCCCGACCGACGGCATGCCCGTGGCGACCGCCGCACGCAGCCGCGCCCGCTCGTCCTCGCGCGCGCCGGAGAGCGGCAGGCCCGGCGGATGGCGCGCGGGATCGAGATGGGCCAGGACCGTGCCGTCGGCCCCCAGGAGCGCGCCGGAATGGATGGGGGTGGCGCTGCCGTGGCGCAACGCCATGGATTTCAGCGATTTGTACAGCGCCCAGTAGTCGTGCCGCATGACGGCGTCGCCGGTGCTCACCGACACGGCGGTGGCCATGGCGAGAACCTTGTCTTCCAGTTCGGTGCGCAGGCGCTGGCGCGCGTCGAGCAGAATCACGCCGCCGATCATGAACGCCACGCCGGCGACCACGGCGGAGATGGTGAGCGGCAGCTTGACCGACAAACTCCACGACAGCGGGCGGAGCGGCTTCACGGCGTGCCTCCCTTGTCGCCGATCCAAGCGGCGAGCGCACGGATGCCGTCGTACAGGGCGGCGTCACCCTCGCGGAAACCGTCGAGGGCGAGATCCTTGAGCAACCGGCGCCCCTCGGCTGCGCCGGACATGTCCAGCAGCGCCGACCGCATGCGGGCGACCAGGGCTGGCTCGCTGCCGCGCCGGGCGACCAGGGGCGGAAAGCCGAACGGCTCGGACCATTCGATCACGCGCGTCTGCCCGGTCAGCTCCGGCCGCGTGCGCGCCAGATACTCCCACACGTAGGAATCCACCGCGCCGCCATCGGCGAAACGGTCGGCCACGGCCTCCACGGTCTCGGCATGGTTGTATGTGAAGAAGGTCAGGCGGAAATGCTGCTCGGGCGCATGGCCCATGCGCTGCAACATGCCGCGCGGCGCCAGATAGCCGGAGTTGGAATCCGGATCGGAGAAGGCGAAGGAGCAGCCGGCGAGGCCGGCGAGGCCGCGCACCGCGCTGTCGCGATGGACGATGACGTAGGACCGGTACAGCGGTTGCCCGTCGAAGACCGGAACGGCAAGCAGATCCAGGAAGTCCGTCTCCCGCCGGCGCACGAAGGGATAGCCGCAGATCCACGCGAAATCGATCTCCCCGGCTTCCAGGAGCTGGATGATCTCGCGGTAGGAACGGCGCTGCACGAACCGCAGCGGACGTCCGATCCGCTCTTCCAGATAGCGGCGCCAAGCATTGAAGAACTGGAGATTTTCCTGCACGACGACCGGCGTCAGGCCGAAGCGGACCACGCGGTCGGGCACCGCGGCCGACGCCGTTCCGGCCACCGGCATCACCGCCAGGGCCGGCAGCGCCCGCACCAGGGTCCGGCGCGACATCCCGGTCATTTCTCTCCCCAAGTCCGCCACCGGTCCAACGCCGGCATTTCTCGTATCGGCAGAGCCCACCGAAAGGCTCCGCATGGTCGAGAATAGCCGAAAGCCCGGTGGATTTGTACGGATTTTCCAGAAAACCCGACATCAAAACACTCCGCCATCGAAGCCCATAAAGTAAATGATCCAGATCAATCATCAGCCACGAAGCTGTCGCAACATCAAATCGATACCAGATTAATTCACGACATCTCCTTCGACGCACCTCCTTTATTGGCATCTAAAGGCATCCATCAAAACCACAAGATGAAGGCGGCGTTACCGTTCGGTAACAATTGATCGCACAGGAACTCACCCTGACCGCCATCAACCATTTCCCCCGGTAACGCCGCTCCGGCCGCAATACGTGGACGGGTTCGCGTCCCTTCCGGCGCGCTACCGAACGGTAACGCCGCGGATCGCCACGCCCGCCGGCCGATCGGGCGGAACGCCCCGAAAAGCCTCGTCCCGACCGTGTGGCATGCATCGTGCTCTCACAGGCCAAAGGCGCGGCGGGGTTCACGCCACCGCAGCGAAAAGCCCCGGCCACCGGGGCATGGGAGGACGCGCATTGGTCGATTCCACAGGCCGGCCGGCCGCCGTCGGCGGCGCGCCGGAAGCACTGCCCTCGCAGGCGCTGCGGCCGGGCGGCGCTCTCACCCTCATCGCCCAGGCATGCCTCGGGCACCGCCCGCACACGCACGCCTGCGCCGCCTGCGCCGACGCGTGCCCGGCCGGCGTCCTGACGATCGCGGCGGGCGGCCCGGTGCTGGCGGACGGTTGCCTGGCCTGTGGCCGCTGCGCCGCCGCCTGCCCGACGGGCGCCCTGGCGGTGCGCGGCTTCGCGGCTTCGCTGCCGCCGGACACCGCAGTCTTCGAATGCGCGCGGGTGCCGGACGCGACGCGGGTGTCCGGCGCCGGCGCCGTCCGCTGCCTGGGCGGTCTGGCCGTGGCCGACCTTCTCGACGCGGCCGGACGCGCCGCCGGCCCGCTCATCCTCATCGACCGTAGCTGGTGCGCCGGCTGTCCGGCTGGCGGATCGGCGACGCATCCCGCCACCGCGGCGGTGGCCGCGGCGGCCACCGTCATCGTGCCGCTCGGCCTGCCCGCACCGCGCATCGAGCGGTTCCCGACGCCGCCCCACAAGGCCCGGCCGCTGCGCCCCGACGCCGACACGGTGAATCCCGGACGGCGCCGGCTGTTCGGCGGCCTGCTCCGCGCCACGCGTGCGGACCGTGACGGGCCGGCCCACGATCTTCGCGCACCGCTGGCGATGCCCGGCCGCCGACGGACGCTGGCGGCCGCCCACACTCTGGCCGCCGCCGCCGGGCGGCCGCTGCCCGGCTCGCTGCATCCCATGCTGCGGCTCGCCGACGCCTGCCGGGATCACCGTGTCTGCGCGGCCGTATGCCCGACCCGGGCCCTCCATTCCGTCGCCGACGGCACCGCGGCGACTCTGGGCTTCGACACCGACGCCTGCTTCGCCTGCGGACGATGCGCCGCCAGTTGCCCGGAGCACGCCGTCACCATCGCGTCCGGATCGCAATGGGCTCCGGAGGCCCGGCTCGTCCTGCGCCGAGCCGAGATCCGCGCCTGCGACGAATGCGGCGACGACTTCACCGCGCCGACGGCGGACGACACCGGGCTCTGCCCGGCCTGCCGCAAGCGCATCAGCCTGATGCGCGACGTCCTGAGCGCCAGCGCGACAAGACCAAGGCCCCACAGCAACGAGGGAGCGTGTGAATGAGCATAGTGGACACGAGCACCAGCAGGCGGCGGTTCCTGCAGGCCAGCTCCGCGACCGGCGCCATCGCGGCGTCCGGCGCCCTCGGCACCGTCGGCAACCTCCTGACCCCGGCGGATCCGGCGCAGGCCGCGCCCATCGAGAGCGGGACGGTGGTGACCAAGAGCATCTGCCACCAGTGCCCAGCGCGCTGCGGCATCGATGTCTACACGACGAACGGCCGCGTGCACGCCATCTACGGCAACACCGACCACCCGATCGCCAACGGCAAGCTGTGCCCGAAGGGGCCGCTGGGCTCCTACATCCTCTACGATCCGGACCGCTTCACCGGGCCGATGAAGCGCACCAACCCGAAGAAGGGGCGCAACGAGGATCCGAAGTTCGTCCCCATCTCGTGGGACGAGGCGCTGGACACCGTCGCCGGCCGCCTCAACACGCTGCGCGAGAAGGGTGAGTCGCACCGCTTCAGCCTGCTGTTCGGGCGCGGCTGGGGTGCGTCCTGCGCCGGCCTGCTGGGTCCGTTCGCCGACCTCTACGGCAGCCCGAACGTCGGCATCGGCCACTCCTCCATGTGCTCGGACGGCTCGGTCGTTGCCAAGCAGTGCACGGACGGCAACGCCTCCTACAGCTCCTACGACTACCGCAACGCCAACTACCTGCTGATGTTCGGCGCCAACTTCCTGGAGGCGTTCCGGCCCTACAACAACAACCTCCAGGTCTGGGGCTACATCCGCGGCGAGAAGAGCCCGCGCACCCGCGTCACCGCCGTCGACGTGCACGTCAACCAGCTCATCGCCTCGGCCGATCGCGGCCTGCTCGTCAAGCCCGGCACCGATGGCGCGCTGGCGCTGGCCATCGCGCACGTGATCCTCACCGAGGGGCTGTGGGAGCGCTCCTTCGTCGGCGACTTCACCGACCGCAAGAACCGCTTCAAGGCCGGCCAGACCGTCGACCCCGCCACCTTCCAGGAGCGCTGGGTCAAGGGGTTGGTGGAGTGGTGGAACGTCGAGCTGAAGGACCGCACGCCGAAATGGGCGGCCGAGGTCACCACGCTGCGCGAGGCCGACATCCTCGCCACCGCGCGCGAGTTCGGCACCACCCGCCCAGCCATCGCCCTGTTCGAGCGCGGCGCCCACACGCACAGCAACGGCCTGCTCAACGGCATGGCCATTCACACGCTGAACGCGCTGGTCGGTTCGCTGTTCGCCGAGGGCGGGCTGGCCTACCAGATGGGGCCGTCCTACGGGCCGATGCCGGTCAAGGCCGCCGACTACATGGACGACTGGGCCAAGGGCGGCGCGTGGAAGACCATGCCGCGCGTCGACCTCAAGGGGCACCCGGACGGTTACCTGCTGGCCAAGAACATGATCCAGGAGGTCGCCAAGAACCACTTGGCGAACAAGCCGTACAAGCTCGACACGGTGATGTTCTACCTGACGAACCCGGTGTTCTCCGCGCCCAACGCGCCGCAGTGGGAGGAGATGCTGAAGGAGGTGTTCGTCATCGAGACCTCGCCGTTCCCCAGCGAGACGGCGTGGATGGCCGACCTCGTCCTGCCCGACCACACCTACCTGGAGCGCCTGCAGGACGCGCCGACCTACCCGTTCCAGGGCTTCCCGATGGCGCAGCTGCGCGTGCCGGCGGTCAAGCCGGTCCACAACACCAAGTACTTCGGCGACACGCTCATCGAGATCGGCAAGCGCATCAAGGGGCCGATGGGCGAGTACTACAAGGCGCTGAACAACTCGGAGAACGTCATCCGCCACCTTGCCAAGGGATTCGAAAAGGATCCGGGCGACAACGGCGTGAAGGACTTCGAGAGCTGGAAGGAAAAGGGCGTCTGGTACAAGAAGCCCTACCATTGGCGGCAGGTCCGCGGCGAGTTCTTCGAATGGGACGGCACCGGCTACAACACGCCGATGTCGGCGGAGGACGTGAAGGCGAAGCTGATGCCCACGCCGTCCGGCAAGTTCGAGATCCGCTCGGGCTACCTGGAGGCCAAGGCCGACTGGGTCGCCGGGGTGTCCGGCCGGTCCAAGGACAAGCTGATGTTCCCGCACTGGGAACCGCCCAAGTACAGCGGCGAGGGCGATCTGCACCTGGTGACGCCGAAGACCGCGCTGCACGCCGAAGGGCGCAGCGCCAACCTGCCGCACGCCATCGTGCTGATGCAGCCGACGGCCGGCAACCGCAAGCACACGGTGGCCGAGATCCACCCGTCGGTGGCGGCGAAGAAGGGCATCAAAAGCGGCGACCGCATCGTCATCAAGTCGCCGGTCGGCAGCACCGTCGCCGTGGCTAAGGTGACCGAGCTGACCCGGCCCGACACCGTCGTCCTGCCCTTCGAGCATGGCCACTGGGAGCACGGCCGCTGGGCCAAGGACCGCGGCACCCACGTCGCTCCGGTGATCGCCAACCAGTCCGACCGCGTGACCGGCATGGCGAATTTCTACACCGCCAAAGTCACCATCGAGAAGGCCTAAGGGGAGCCCGTCAGCATGACGAAATGGGGAATGGTCATCGACCTTGAGAAGTGCACGGGCTGTCAGGCTTGCTCGACGGCGTGCGCGATGGAGAACAACCGGCAGCCGGGCGAGTCCTGGCAGGACGTGCTGTATTACCAGGAGGGCGCCTATCCGAACGTGAAGCTGTCCTGGTTGCCGCGGCCCTGCATGCACTGCGAGAACCCGTCGTGCGTCCACGTCTGCCCGACCAAGGCGACGTACAAGACCGAGGACGGCGTGGTGCTGGTCGACTGGAACAAGTGCATCGGCTGCAAGTACTGCCAGATCGCCTGCCCGTACGGCGTGCGTTTCTACACCGACACCAAGGCGCCGGTGGAGCCGGACGTCCGCACGGTGTTCGCCGCCGCCGATGGCAAGCACACCTGGAGCCCGCCCTACAAGGCGCCCGACGGCCGCGAGGACTGGACGCACGGCGTGGGCATTCCGCCGGCCGGCGTCGTGTCCAAGTGCACCTTCTGCTATCACAAGGTCAGCAAGGCGCCGGCCGGGGTGGCCGACCTGAACGAGGACAACCCGGCGGTCAAGGAGTACGTCCCGGCCTGCGTGCGCACCTGCGCCCCCAAGGCCCGCTACTTCGGCGACCTGAACAACCCGGCCAGCGAGGTCAACAAGCTGATCGCCGAGAAGAAGGGTGTGCGCCTGCTCGACCACACCGGCAACAAGCCGCAGGTCTACTATCTCACGGGCAAGTCGGCGGTGATTCCGTCCGGCCGCGCCCTTAAGAACACCTGACGCGGGGAGGACAGGACATGACCGCAGACGTTCATCGTTCCACCGCTCCCGGGGCGGCCCCCGGCGGACAGGCGCTGAGCACGCTTATCCTCGCCGTGTCGGCGATCGGGTTCGTGGTGACCGTCGGGCTGGTGCTGAGCGCACTGGCCGGCGATGGGCACCGCGCCTTCAACACCAACAACGACGGGCTCTTCTGGGGCCTGCCGATCGTCACCTACGACTTCTTCCTGCTGACCTCCACCGGTCTGGCCGTCACCGCGACCATCGGCCTCGCCCTCGGCGTGAAGGAATTCGCCGCCGTCTCCAAGCGGTGCCTGTGGCTGGCGCTGGCCGGGCTGGCCGGCGGCGTGCTGTCGCTGTTCCTCGAACTCGGGCAGCCGTTGCGCGCGCTGTGGGCCATCCCGTTCAGCTTCCAGTTCGCCTCGCCGCTGTACTGGAAGGTGCTGTGCGTCGGCGCCTACGTCGTGCTGCTGCTGCTGACGATCCTGCGCACGCTCCAGCCCGGCTGGTCGGTGCGCGCCATCCGCCCGCTTGCCATCGCGCTGATGATCGCCGCGCTCGGCGTCAGCATGATCGCCGGGTCGGTGTTCGGCATGATGGTCATGCGGCCGTTCTGGTTCGGCGGCGAGATCCCCGTGGCGTTCCACATCGAATCCGTGCTCGGCGGGCTCGCCTTCGCCGTGTTCTTCACCTACTTGGCGCACGGCTTCGACCAGGACCGCTTGCCGGCCGGCGTGCGCGCGCTGTTCCGCGACCGGCTGCCGTTCGCCTTCACCCTGGTCATCTCGCTGCACGCCATGTTCGTCGCGGCGCGCACCGTCTCCGGGCTGTGGAGCAACGCGGACGGGCTGCAGGTCTGGCAGCACATCGCCGCCTCGCCGCTCTTCCACCTGGAGATCTGGGTGGGCGTGGCGCTGCCGCTCTACCTGATGATCGCCCCCGGCACCCGCAGCAACGGGCGGATGCAGATCCTCGCGGCGCTGCTGGTCATGGTGTCGCTGTTCGTCGCGCGCTACGACTTCATCATCGGCGGCCAGCTCATCCCGCCGTTCAAGGGCAGTTGGGCGCCGTCCATGCTCAGCTACGTCCCGGCCGCCACGGAATGGCTGCTGCTGCTGGCCGCCATCTTCCTGGCCAACCTCGTCAACGCCTTCGGTGAACGCTTCGTCGGCCTCGACGACGTGCCCGCCGACACGTGAGAGAGCGCCCTCCGGTCCTCTCCCCCGCGCAAGCACCCGGAGGGCGACTGTGGCCGGGAAGCCCCCCGCATCCCGGCCACCCTTTTCCGACGCCGTTCACCCGGATGACGCCATGCACCAGTCCCTATCCGACCTGTACCTGACCCTCTCGCACGCCTTCCGCGTGCCCGAGGCCCTGGCCACCTTCGCGGCCATGCGCGCCTATCTCGCGGATGATCTTGCCGGAATCCAGGAGGATCTGCCGTTCCGGTTCGACCAGAAGGATCTGTCGGATCTCGCCGACGCGCTGGCGCACACGCCGGACCACCTGAGGCTGCTGCAACTCTACAGCGCCCTCTTCCTCGTTCCGCCCAAGCAGGTGCCGCTCTTCGCCGGCATCTATCTGGACGGCGGGACCATCCTCGGGCGCAGCGTCGACGCCATGCGCGACGCCTACCGCCGCCACGGCGTGGATTTCGCGACGGGCGGCGGCGACCTGCCCGACCATCTCGCGGTCCAGCTCGAATTCATGGCGCTGCTGCACGGGCGCGCGGCCGCTGCCGATAATGCCGGGCGCGCGGAACTCGCGGCGGAGGCGGACTCCTTCCGCGACATCTATCTCCGCCCCTGGATCCGGTCGCTGGCGATGAAGATGGAGGAGGCCGACGTCACGGCGATCGGCACCGCCAACCCCTACGCCGTCCTGGCGCGGATCGTCCTGACCACCGTGTGGGACGGGCAGGTTCCATCGCACGAGGCCCGCGCCGAGGCAAAGGCCGAACGGACGGCCGTCGCCAAGCCCGAAGATCAGCAGGTCTGCCGCGTGTGCGGCGAGTCCTACGTGCAGTCGGTGGACATCCGAAACATGCGCAAGATCCTCGCGAAGAAGGGGATCGACGGCGACTTCCTCAACGCCTGCCCCGCCTGCCGGACCACCGAGATGGGCGCCGTGGCGCTGATCCCGCCCGAGCTGCGCCGCCACTCCTGGACCCACGGGGATGCCGTGTAGTGTGCCGCCTCGGACCAATGTTCGCGCTCGCCCTGGTCCTGGCATCCGCGGCACCGGCGCGGGCCGAGATGGACGCCGGCCAGTACGAGGTGAAGGAGGCGGTCCGATCCGCGGCCGAGCGCGTGGGCATCGAGCGCCAAATCACCATCGAGCGCGACCGCGAACAGGCCGGTCTCGCCGAGCAGGAGGCCCGCGCCCGTGAAAGCGAGCATCGCCGCCGCGAGGAGGACGAGCGCCGGCCCTTCCCGGAGCGCCTTCTGACCGCCCGCTGCACGGCCTGCCACGCAAGCGCGTACTTCGACGAAAAGAGCCATGGCTGGCTCGGCTGGCAGGCGGTGATCCTGCGCATGACGCACCTCAACGGGGCGGAACTGGCGCCCGGAGAACGCGACATCCTCGTCGCCCATCTCCTCGACCGGCAGTCGCCCGGCGCAACGCGGACGACCGTGGAGTTCGCCCTGGCCGCCGGCGCCGTCCTCCTCCCCGCCGCGCTCGCCAGAGGCGTGGCGCGCCACGCGCGCCGCCGGCGCGGGAGGGCGCCCTCATCCCTTCCATCACAGGACACGTCCCCATGACGGCCCTGATCGCCACGCAGCACGTCGCTCATTGGTGCACCCTCCCGTTGGAAGGGGCCGATCCGGTCAAGGCTGAGGTCCGTTCACTTTCGGAAGTCCGCCGCGACGGTCAGGCGCGCTTGCCAGTCCCTGGCCCGCATGAGACCCGCCGCGCGGTGGGCGCCGGTCGGATCGCGGCTGGCGATCACCCCGGCCTCGACGAAAGTCGCGGCGGACAGGCGGCACACGCTGGCCGCGGCCAGTTTGGCGAGGAAGGCGGCCGGCCTCCGGCTCGGCTTTGAGGATGGCCACGAGGGCCGAGGTGTCGACGACCATGGCTCAGCGCGGCAGGCCGTGCTCGACTTACAGGGCGGCGCTTGGGTCATTGTCGCCGTCGTCCAGCGGCGGCAGCGTCTTCACCCGCGCCAGCATGCGGTCGATCTTGGCCTATTGGCCCGGCGTGAGCCCGGTGGGCGCCGGTCGCTCGACCCGGGTCAGCGCGTCGCGTACGGCGGCGCCGACCGCCTCGTCGACGCTCAACCCGCGCACGGCGGCGAGTTGGCGGGCCATCGCGTCCGTTTCGGCGCTCACCGGAATGGGCGTTGGCGTCTCCTGTTGTCGGCCGGTCCTGGATGGGCACCCGGACCACAAGCCACGGCCCTGTGGCCAGGAGATCGTTCTGGTGCGCGTCGCGCCGCCCGGCAAGCCGGTCGTGCCGGCCGGACCGGGGGGGCGGAGCGGCGCCCCTTTGTAGCAGGTCCAATAGATCGTGAGAAGGCCGCCTGACCGTCAGGCTGGTGAGGAGAACTCCGCCCGCAAGCGGAATTGTGCACCAACATCTGTGGAAGTTCGACCGCTTGGCTCGGTTGACCTTGGAACTTCTGAAGATCGCCGACCAGCTCAAGCGCAAGGACGTCGGCTTGCGCAGCTTGACGCAGGAGTGAGCTGGTCCCCGTTCCCCGGACAGTTTTGCGGCTGGGATAAGCTTGGCTCAGGTCCGTGTCATGCCGCCAATCCGATCCCGGCCGGGATGCCCTGGTGGACCTCGGCCGGGGTTCTGCCGCCGAGCGCCGAATGCGG
>DASPIO010000009.1:0-20106 GCA_035629155.1 Azospirillum sp.
TGTGATGCCGGCTCGGGCCGGCTCGGCGTCGGGCGCATTGGGGGTGGGGTGACGATCTGGTGTTGCGTTGCGGGGGCTGACATGAGCCAAAGGCGGAATGACAGTTCCGCCGCGCTATCGCCTGAGCGACGCTGAGAAGGACGCCCTGCTCGTCGAGCAAGCGGCGCTGATCGAGCGTATGGCAGCGCGGATCTCCGAATTGGAAGCCTTGGTCGGCAAGCCGAAGAAGACCTCGGCGAACTCCCACATCCCGCCGTCCCAGGATGGCCCCGGGGGCAAGACCGGCAAGGCGAAGCGGGGGCGCAAACCGCGGCCGCCCCGTCCTGGTGTCGCGCGGCCGCTCGCGCCCGATCCCGATCGCACGGAGCGCCGTCTCGCCGAGGAATGCCCGCATTGCCAAACGGCGCTGTTGGCGGCGGGACAGCGCTGCCGGCATCGCTACGATCACATCGACCTGCCCGAAGTCCGCCCGGTGGTGACGCGGGTCGAACTGTTCGGCGGCCGCTGCGGTTCGTGTGGGCGGCGCTACCGGGCCGAGCCGCCCGCGACCATGCCGCCGGGCACGCCGTTCGGACCCGGCATCCGCTCTTTGCTGGCCTACCTGCATCACAGCCATCACGTCAGCTTCGAGCGCTTGGCGCGGATGCTCAAGGAGCTGTTCGGATTGAGCATCTCCGAGGGCGCCATCGCCAACGCGTTCCGCCGCATGGGCGCAGCGTTCGACACGGCCTGCGCGGCGATCAAGGCCAAGCTGTTGAGCGCTTCCGTCATCGCGTCGGACGAGACCACGACGCGGGTGAACGGCGTGACCCATTGGCAGTGGGTCTTCCATTCCGATGCGGCCGTGCTGCACACCATTGCCCCCAGCCGCGGCCGGGCGGTGGCCGCCGAGGTGCTGGGCGAGCATCGCCCCGAGGTGTGGATTTCAGACCGCTACGCCGGACAGCAGGAACTCGGGCAGGTGCATCAGGTCTGTCTGGCCCACGTCCTTCGGGACGTTCAGTACGCGATCGACTGCGGCGACAGCGTGGTGGCACCGAAGATCCGCGACCACCTGCGCTGGGCTATTCGCGTCGGCAAGCGAAGACCCAGCCTGAAGGACAGCACGCTGGCCGCTTACGCCGCCAAGGCCGAGCGCGGCCTCGATGCGCTGCTCGGCGTGCCCGCCGCCCATCCGGCCGGGCGCGAGGTGCAGCGCCAGGTCAAGGCGTGGCGGGGCAAGTTCTTCGTCTTTCTCAGCGACCGCCGCGTGCCGCCGACCAACAACGGCAGCGAGCAGGAAATCCGCCCATCCGTGATCTTCCGGAAAGTCACAAACGGCTTCCGCTCCGACTGGGGGCCGGGCATCCACGCCGGCTACCGCTCGGTCACCGGAACCGCACGACGCCAAGGCCAGTCCGCCTGGACCGCCATCCGCGATCTCGTCGGCGGAACCTTCGTCGTCGCCTAACGGCTCACCGGCCGATCACGGCCAGCCAGCCCGGTGAGCAAACACATCCATTGAACCATGATATTGGGGAAGGACTTGATACCGTTAGGAATGAGCTAAAAAAGGCTGGACTTGTACCGCCTGTTTTTGACGAGCGGGGAAACGCCTTTGTCGTGACAATTAAGCACCAACGAATTGCATCTATTGAAGATGTGATCATGGAGTACCTAGACGACAACCCTGATGCCATCATCACCAATAAATTGGCTCGCCAACTAAGCGGTGAAGATGACATCAATAAGGTGAAAAAGGCACTCCAGAAACTTCGCGCAGAAAAGAAAATTACGCTTGTTGACGAAAACACGAAGGCATTCAATTATCAATATAAAAAGGCTTAAATGCGAAAGTAAGTCACACCGCTCTTGAAGCTTTGCCTCGCTGGCAAGGTGCAGATCACCGACATCAACGACTCGTCGAGACATGGCACACGGGCGCGCCCAAGAATGGGGCTTGGGATTTTCTCGACCTGACGCGGGAGGAATATGGCCGCGGGGTGGAGCAGCCCAACACCATCTATGACATCGATGATCAGTGGCGAAACGCGCCGACTAAGCGCCACGACGTCTAACCAATATCTACGCCGCCTTCGTGCGCACCTCACACCGCGCAGCCTCACCGGCCGGCGGCTCGCCCAGGGTAATCTCCACATTACAACCGAGCAGCGTCAGCCAGCGGATCAACCGATCCAGCGTGATGCTGGACAGGCGACCGCGCAGCACCTTCGATACGGTCGGCTGGTCCACGCCGACGAGTTGGGCAAGCTGATCCTGGGTCAGCCCGCGCTCCCCCACGATGCGCTTCAGCTCGACGATCATCTTGGCCTTGACCAGTGCGGTATCGGGATCGGCCACGCCGATGTCGGCGAAGACGTTGCCGCTGCCTTCCGTGAAATCGCTCATTCGCCAGCCTCCCGGTCGATCTCGATGGCGCGTTTCAGCCGTTGCTCAATCACGTCAACCTCATGCCGGGGCGTTTCGATGCCCTTGTGCGACTTCTTCTTGAACGCGTGCAGCACGTACACCGCGCTCTTGAGCCGGACGACGTAGACGCTGCGATAGGCCGCCCCATCCTCGTCGGTGTCGCGCAGTTCCCAGACGCCGGGGCCGAACCCCTTCCACGGCTTGGCGATGTCGGGCGTGCCGCCCAATTCCACCTCGAACAGCGCAACGCCGAAAGCGTCTTTGACGTCCTGCGGGAAGCCGCTGAGCACATCCTTGCTGTCACCCATCCAGCGGAGCTTGCGCGGCGCCATCCCCGTCTCATGATAAATTTGCCATATCGGGACGTTAGTTCAAGGGGACACCAAGCGCAACAGTGGGGAAAAGCAGGCCGGCCATCCGCGCCCTTGACGCGCGGCGCCGTGCGGGTAGCTTGGGCGGCGCCTGAAGCCGATAAGGAAGAGTTGCCGTGCCGGAGCATTTCGTCGTCGCCATCGACCCCATCCTGATTTCCCTGGGGCCCCTGGCGATCCGCTGGTACGGACTGGCCTATTTCGTCGGCTTCATCATCGGGCTGAAGATCTTCGAAAGCGTCATGCGCCACGAGGCGAAGCTGCCGGCCGGCGTCGAGCCCGGCGACTTCCTCACCTGGGCGGTGCTGGGCGTCATCGCCGGCGGACGGCTGGGCGAGGTGATCTTCTACCGAGCCGACCACTATCTGGCACACCCTCTGGAAATCCTGATGGTGTGGAAGGGCGGCATGGCCAGTCACGGCGGCATGATCGGGCTGGCGCTGGCCGCCGTGCTGTGGGCGCGGCGCAACGGCGTGGCGCCCGCCCGGCTGTTCGACGCCATCGTGCTGGCCGCCCCGCCGGGCCTGTTCCTCGGCCGGATCGCCAACTTCATCAATCAGGAGATGGTCGGCAAGGTCGCCGACGTGCCGTGGGCGGTGATCTTCCCCGTGCACGACTGGATGCCCCGCCACCCCGTCCAGATCTACCAGGCGTTGACCGAGGGGCCGCTGCTCTTCGCGCTGGTCTGGCTGTTCCCCGCCCGCCGCTTCCCGGCCGGTGCCCGCACCGCCGTCGCCATGATCGTCTACGGCCTGCTGCGCACCTGGACGGAGATCTACCGCCAGACCGATCCCGGCTACCTGGGCGACGTCGGCGGCCTGACCAACGGGCAGGTGCTCTCCCTGCTGCTGGCCGCGGCCGGCGCGGCGCTGCTGGCGTGGCGCCTGCGCGCGGCGCGGGCGAGCGCCTGAACGAGCGCCCGCAGGACCCCGCGCCGCGGCGCGGGCCGGACAGGCACGCCGTCGGGCAGCCGCGCCGCCACGCACACCACGCTCCGCATCGCATCGAACAGGGTCATCGCCGCCTCCGCACCGGTTGGCGGACAGCCTAGGCGCGCGCACGTATCCATTTGAAACAAATAGGCTTTATGCCCTCATCACGATCCGTGATGGGCGGCGGGGCCATTGCGGCGCGGGCCGGCGTCTGGTTGAATGGCGGCGATGCCGGCCAACCTCGACACCGATCTGCTGCGCGCCTTCGTCGCCGTCGCCGACGCGCGCAGCTTCACACGCGCCGCCGAGGTGCTGCTGCGCACGCAGGCCGCCGTCAGCCAGCAGGTGAAGCGTCTGGAGGAGGCCATCGGCAAGCGCGTGTTCGAACGGGACACGCGCGGCGTGCGCCTCACCCGCGACGGCGAACTGCTGCTGACCTACGCGCGGCGCATGCTGAGCCTGAACGACGAGATCATGGCGGCGATGCGCCCCGCCGCCACGGCGCGGCCGATCCGTATCGGTTCGCCCGACGACTACGCCACCATGCTGCTGCCGCGCGTGCTGGCGCGCTTCGCCGGTACGCATCCCGGCGTGCCGGTCGAGGTGACCTGCGACAACAGCGCCGACCTCGTGCCGGCGCTGGAATCCGGCCTCTACGATCTGGCTCTGGTCACGCAGCACCCGTCCTCGACGCGCGGCACGCTGGTCCGGCGCGAGCCGCTGGTGTGGGTGGCGCCGCCGGAGGACGGCATCGAACGGCAGGAACCGCTGCCGCTGGCGCTGTTCCCGCAGGGCTGCCTGTGCCGCGGTTATGCGGTCCGGGCGCTGGAGGGCATCGGCCGGGCATGGCGCGTGGCCATCAGCTCCGACAGCGTCGTGGCCATCCACGGCGCCGTACTGGGCGGTCTCGGCGTCACCGCCATGGAGGCCTGCACGGTGCCGCCCGGCCTGCGCATTCTGGGCTCCGGCGACGGCTTCCCCGACCTGCCGCCGGTCGATATCGCCCTGCACCACGCCCCCGGCACGCCCTCGGCCACCGTCCGCGCGCTGGCCGGCGCCGTCATGGAGGTGCTGGCCCGGCCCGGTCCCCTCGGTCCCGACCCTTCGGGTTGCCCCAGGGGGTGAGTCCGGGCAGAATGCCCGCCGCTTCGGAAGGGGAACGGGCGCATGCGGGGAAGGATCGGCCTTGGCGCGTGGATGACGGCGGCGCTGCTGGCGCTGGGCGCCGCCGGGCTGGTCATTGCCCCTGCATCGGCGCAGAGCCCGGTTGCCATCGGCGCACCACTGGAAGGGCCGGTGGTGCTCAACCGTGATGTCGAGGTGCGCGTCGGCCCCAGCCAGGACGCCCGCATCATCCGCACGCTGCCGGGTGGCAAGGCGCTGAACGCGCTGGGCACGCCGCGCGGCACCACCTGGACGCAGGTCGCCATCGGCGGCCAGCCGATCGGCTACGTACCGGTGGACTCGCTGGATCCCGTCTACGTGCCGCGGCCGGTGCCCATCCCCAGCGCCACCACGGCCAAGAATACGGACAAGGACAAGCAGGCCGCGGCGGCCGAACGGCCGAACGCAGCCGGTGCCGTGGTGCCGCGCGCCGCCTTCGACGCCGCCCGCAACGACCAGGCGCAGGGCTACGTCGTCGCCTTCCGCAACGTCGGCGCGACCGAGCAGGTCGACCCCAAGAAGAAGCGGTCCTTCACCCTTCGCAAGGGGCAGGTGGCCGCCGTGCTGGGCGTGGCCGGCAACCGGCTGACGCTGGGGGTGCCCGGGCGCGCCACGGTGACGGCCGGCATCGAGGGCTTCATCGGCGTCGTCACCGCCTATCCCCTGCCCGGCGTGCCGCCGGTCGGCACCGGGCCGCTGTACGCCAGCCGGCTGGGCGAGTTCGTCAGCCACGCCGAGGGGCTGCGCGCCTGGACGGAGTTCACCGGCGGCCCCGGCGCCCAGTACCGCGACCGGCCGCCGATGGTCTGGCCGGTCTTCCACGGTGGCAAGGTCGGCTACGAGATGGGAGTCGGCCCCTTCAGCCGGTCGCAGATCGACACCGCCTGCGCCACGCTGGCACAGGGCGGGCGCGACTGCCACATCGTGGAATTGCAGGCCTTCTGATCTTTTTCACGGAGCCGGGCTTCTCCCGCGCCTTGCGGCCGTCGCCACGGGGCGCCGGGCGTGGTAGGTTTACGGGACAAGAAGGTTTGAAGACACGACTGCCGGACCGGACAGAGCCGCTGCCATGACGAATTCCGACGACGACCTGCTTTTCCTCGACGACCAGGACGGCCGGGGCGACAAACCCGCCGGCGCCCCCTCGCCGCGCTGGAAGATGATGATCGTCGATGACGAGCCCGAGGTGCACTCGATCACCAAACTCGTGCTCGCCGATTTCGCCTACAAGGGCCGGCCGGCGCAGTTCCTGTCCGCCTACTCCGCCGCCGAGGCCAAGGAGATCCTGGCCCGCGAGGAGGACATCGCCATCATCCTGCTGGACGTGGTGATGGAGACCGACGACGCCGGCCTGAAGCTCGTCCATCACATCCGCGAGGAGCTGAAGAACCGCCACGTCCGCATCATCCTGCGCACCGGCCAGCCCGGCCAGGCGCCGGAGCGCGCGGTCATCCTTGACTACGACATCAACGACTACAAGGCGAAGACGCAGCTCACCGCGCAGCAGCTCTTCACCACCACCGTGGCGGCGTTGCGGTCCTATGAAGACATCATGGCGATCGAGACCAACCGGCGGGGGTTGGAGAAGATCATCGAGGCGTCGTCGTCGCTGTTCAAGGCGCGCTCGATGAAGCTGTTCGCGGCCGGCGTGCTGACGCAGCTCTCCGCCATCCTCGGCGTCGGGCCGGACGCCATCCTGTGCGTGCAGCGCGGCCCGGTGATGGGCGGCACCACGGACGGCATCTACGTGCTGGCCGGATCGGGCCGATTCGAGTCGCTGATCAACGAGCCTGCGACCGAGCACATCGACCGGGAGGTGCTCGGCTCCGTCCTGAAGTGCATGGAGCACCGCCGGAACTTCTACGAGCCGGACCACTGCACCCTCTACATCCGCACGCCGAACCAACGCGAGAACGTGGTCTACCTGCGCTCCGACCGGCCGCTGTCCGACCTGGACCGCAGCCTGATCGAGGTGTTCTGCGGCAAGATCTCGGTCGGCTTCGACAATCTCTATATGTACGAGCAGTTGCGCAAGGCGCAGGAGGGGACGCTCATCCTGCTCGCCGACGTGGCCGAGGGGCGCGATGCCTCGCGTACGGAGCCGACGCTGCGCATCGCCGGCATCGCCGAGCGCATCGCGCGACGCCTGCACGCCGACGGCCGCCACGCCGACGTGATCGACGAGGCGTTCCTGGAGCTGATCGGGCTCGCCTGCATCATGCACGACGTCGGCAACGCCCACGTCGACCCCGCCATCCTCGGCAAGCCGGGCACGCTGGACGGAGCCGAGCGCGCCGCCATGCAGGCCCACGCCGGCGCCGGCGGCGACCTGCTGGAGCGCATCAGCCAACTGACCGAGTACCGCACCCATCTGCACCTCGGCGCCGAGATCGCCCGCCACCACCATGAGGCGTGGGACGGCAGCGGCTACCCCGCCGGCCTGGCCGGCGAGGCCATTCCGCTGTCCGCCCGCATCGCCGCGGTGGCCGATGCGTACGACGCCATGACCTCCGCCCGCCCGCACCGCCCGGCGATGGAGCATGCGGCGGCGCTGGTGGAAATCCGCCGGCTGGCCGGCGTGCGCTACGATCCGGCGGTGGTGGACGCGCTGTCGGCCGTGGCGGACGAGGTCGCCGCCCTGTAGGGGGAAAAATGCCGGGCCGCGCTGGCGCTTGGCCCAACGCCATGCGGATTCCAGATCAGCCGCGGATCAGCTCTTCGATCGCGGTGCGCAGGGGGGCCGGCAGCACAGGCTTGTGCATCAGCCGGTAGCCGGCAGCCGTCGCCTCGGCCTGCCGCTCGGGCGTCGTATCACCGGTCAGGATGATCGCCGGCACGTTGGCGCCGCTGTGGCGGCGCACCATCCCCACGGCGTCCGCCCCGGTTCCGCCGGGCAGGAAGTGGTCCGCCAGAACCAGGGCGGGCTGCCCCGCCGCAGTCGACAGACCCGCCGCCAGTTCGTCCAGGGAGCGCGCCGTCAGCACGTCGTAGCCCCAGCCTTCCAGGACCAGCGTCAACCCCTCGACGATCGAAGGATCGTCGTCGACCACGACGACCAGCGGGCTGGCCGGTTGGGAAGTGTTCTGCGCGTCTTGGTGTCCCATAGTCCCGCCAAATCAGACCATATGCACACGTTCTATAGGGCGATTGCGGGGTGCCCGGCAAGCCTATACCGCATCGCACCATGATGCATGCACAATCACCGGACGACACCGACAGGCGTGACAAAAGAAGAACAATTTTAATGGCGAAGAACGCCCTATTTTATTCTTGCACTGGTCACACTGCGTAGCCTTGCCATCGCTTTATCGCATACAATGGAACATTCTCAACCCGGCAAAAGCGCATATGATAGCATGCGCTACCTCTGGTATCGGGGAAGACGTGCCGGCCCGCAACGCGGCCCGACACGTCCGATCCTCAACCGCGCAGCATCCCGCCGGTCGCTTTGACAACCGCCGCGACAATCTTCTGGCCGATCGCCTCGATCTCCTCCTCGGTGAGCGTGCGGTCGGTGGGCAGCAGCGTGACGCTGATGGCCACCGACTTGCGGCCCTCGCCGACCCCGGCGCCCTCGTAGACGTCGAAGACGCCGACGTCCTTGATGAGCGTCTTTTCGGCCCCCTTGGCGGCGCGGACGATCCTGTCGGCCTCCACCGCGCGGTCGACGACGAAGGCGAAGTCACGCTCCACCGGCTGGAAGGCGGAGAGCTGGACCAGCGGCTTGGCGGTGCCGCCCTTCTTCTTCGGCATCGGCACGGCGTCGACGAACACCTCGAATCCGACGACCGGGCCCTTCACCTTCAACGCCTCCAGCACCGCCGGGTGGATCTCGCCGAAGCGGGCGAGCACCGTGGGGCCGAGGCGCAGCACGCCGGAGCGGCCGGGGTGGTACCAGCCCGGCGCGTCGGTGGTCACTTGCAGGTTGCCGGCCGGAGCGCCGCACGCCTCCAGCACCCCCAGCGCGTCGGCCTTGGCGTCATACGCGTCGACGCCCCGCTGCTTGGCCGCCCAGTGGCGCGGCACCGCGTTGCCGGCGCGGATGCCGGCGGCCACGAGGTCCTGGCCCGACGGCGTCTCGTTGCGGTAGGCCGGGCCGACCTCGAACAGGCCGACGTCGGGATAGCCGCGGTCGGCGTTGCGCCCGGCCGCCTGGATCAGGTTGGCGAGGATGGACGGGCGCATGACGTCCAGGTCGGCGCTGATCGGGTTGACCAGACGCAGGCCGGCCGGGATCTCGCCGAACAGGCCGGCGACCTCGGACGACATGAAGGACCACGTCACCGCCTCGAACAGGCCGCGCGCGGCCAGCGTACGGCGGGCGGTCACGGCGCGGCGCTGGCGGGCGTTGAGCGCCGGCCTGGTCACCGTGCCCTCGCGCACCATCGGCGTCGCGGGGATGGCGTCGAAGCCGTTGACGCGCAGCACCTCCTCGACCAGATCGGCCTCGCCGTGCACGTCGGCGCGCCAGGACGGCACCTCCCACGTGGTGCGGTCGACCGCCTCCTCCGTCTTGCGGAAGCCCAGCGCCTCGAGGATGCGGGACTGTTCCGCAACCGGAACATCCACGCCGCCGAGGCCGGCGACGCGGCCGTGGCGCAGCGTAAGGGTGCGGCGCCACGCCGGTTCGGCGCCGGCGACGACCAGTTCGGAAGCCTCGCCGCCGCACAGTTCCAGGATCAGACGGGTGGCGCGCTCAACGCCCTGGAGCACGGCGGCCGGGTCGACGCCGCGCTCGAAGCGGTAGCGTGCGTCGCTCTCGACGCCGAGGCGGCGGCCGGTGTGCGCGGTGCGGGTCGGGTCGAACAGCGCCGCTTCCAGGAAGACGTTGACGGTCGTCTCGGTGCAGCCCGTCTCCTCGCCGCCGATGATGCCGCCCAGCGATTCCGCCTTCTCGTGATCGGCGACGACGGTCATTTCGGGATCGAGATCATACTCCTTGCCGTTCAGGGCCTGGAGTTTCTCGCCCGGACGCGCCATGCGCACGACGATGCCGCCCTTGACCTTGTCGGCGTCGAAGACGTGCAGCGGGCGCGCCACGTCGAAGGTCATGTAGTTGGTGATGTCCACCAGCGCCGAGATCGGGCGCAGGCCGATGGCCAGCAGCTTGTCCTGCATCCACTTGGGCGACGGGCCGTTCTTCACGCCGCGGATGGTGCGGCCGACGAACATCGGGCAGGCGTCCGTGCGCTCGATGGTCACGCCCAACGGGCTTTGGAACGTGCCCGGAACGGGATCGGCCTCGAGGTGCCCGCCCTTCAGCGGCTTCAGCGTGCCGAGGCCGGCGGCGGCGAGGTCGCGGGCGATGCCGCGCACGCCAGCGCAGTCGGCGCGGTCGGGCGTCAGGCTGATGTCGATGACCGGGTCGGCGAGGCCGGCGTATTCGGCGAAGGGCGCGCCGACCGGGGCGTCCTCCGGCAGCTCGATGATGCCGTTGTGCTCGTCGGACAGCTTCAGCTCGCGTTCCGAGCACATCATGCCGTTGGATTCGACGCCGCGGATGACGCCCTTCTTCAGCGTGATGTCGGAACCGGGGATGTAGGTCCCCTCCGCCGCGAAGACGCCCGTAAGACCGGCGCGCGCGTTCGGCGCGCCGCAGACGACCTGCAACGTCTCCTTGCCGGTGTCGACCATCAGGACACGCAGTTTATCGGCGTCCGGATGTTTCTCAGCCGAAACGACCCGCGCGATACGGAAGGCGGCCAGCTCCTTGGAACGGTCCTCGACGCCTTCGACTTCCAGGCCGAGCGCCGTCAGCGTCTCGACGATGCGGTCGAGCGAGGCGTCGGTATCGAGGTGGTCCTTCAGCCAGGACAGCGTGAACTTCATGGGATCGGACTCCTCGTCTTCAGCGGGTCAGGCCCTGGGCCAGCGATGGCACGTCGAGCGGCACGAAGCCGTAGTGCTTCAGCCACCGCAGGTCCGCCTCGAAGAAGGTGCGCAGGTCGGGGATGCCGTACTTCAGCATGGCGATGCGCTCGATGCCCATGCCGAAGGCGAAGCCCTGATAGCGCGTGGAATCGACGCCGCAGGCCTCCAGCACGTTCGGGTGCACCATGCCGCAGCCGAGGATCTCCAGCCAGTCGCCGAAGTTGCCCAGCTTCAGCTCGCCACCCTTGCGCGAACAGCCGATGTCCACCTCCGCCGAGGGTTCGGTGAAGGGGAAGAAGCTGGGGCGGAAGCGCAGCGGCAGGTCGTCCACGTCGAAGAAGGCGCGGCAGAAGTCGATCAGGCAGCCCTTCAGGTGCCCCATGTTCGTCGTCTCGTCGATGACCAGCCCCTCCACCTGGTGGAACATGGGGGTGTGGGTCATGTCGTAGTCGGAACGGAAGGTGCGGCCGGGGATGATCACGCGGATCGGCGGCTTTTCCTTCAGCATCGTGCGCACCTGCACCGGGCTGGTGTGCGTGCGCAGCAGCATCTTCTTATCGCCGGAATCCGGCAGGTAGAAGGTGTCGTGCATGTCGCGCGCCGGGTGGCCGGGCGGGAAGTTCAGCGCCGTGAAGTTGTGGAAGTCGTCCTCGATGTCGGGACCGTCGGCGACGGTGAAGCCCATCTCGGCGAAGATGGCGACGATCTCATCGATCGTCTGGCTGATCGGGTGGATGCGCCCTTCGACCTCCGGCCGGACGGGCAGCGTCACGTCGATGCGCTCCGCCTCCAGCCGCGCGGCGAGCTGCGCCTGGGCGAGGTCGGTCTTGCGCGCGTCGATGGCGGCCGCGATCTCGTCCTTCAGCGCGTTCAGCGCAGCGCCCCGCTCGCGCCGCTCGTCCGGCGACAGGCCGCCCAGGTCCTTCATCAGCGCGGTGATGCGGCCCTTCTTGCCGAGCGCGGCCACGCGTACCTCGTCCAGCGCGGCGAGGCTGGGCGCGTCGTTCACCAGCGTGAGCAGTTCGTTCTTCAGCGCATCCATCTCATCAAGTCCCCGATCGCAATAAAATCGGATCGCAATGAAAAAAGGAGCCGGCCCCCGAGGACCGGCTCCCTTGTCTTTTCAGGCGTCGTGACCCGCGCAAGCGGATCAGGCGGCCTTCGCGGCGAGAGCGGCCTGGGCGCGGTCGACCAGGGCCTTAAAGGCTTCCGGCTCGCGCGCGGCCAGATCGGAGAGCACCTTGCGGTCCATCTCGATGCCGGCGAGCTTGATGCCGTTGATGAAGCGCGAGTAGGTCAGGCCGTACTGGCGGACACCGGCGTTGATGCGCTGGATCCACAGGCCGCGGAAATCGCGCTTCTTGTTGCGGCGGTCGCGGTAGGCGTACTGAAGCGCCTTCTCGACCTTCTCGATCGCAATGCGGAAATTCTTGGAGTTGCGGCCCCGGTAGCCCTTGGCGAGCTTCAGGATCTTGCGGTGACGGGCGTGCGTGGTGACGCCGCGCTTGACACGAGCCATGGTTCAGTCCCTTCCGATCAGGCGTTGCGCAGCCAGTTCTTCAGCACGATGCGACCATCCGGCTCCGCCAGGGTCATCATGCCGCGCGCATTGCGCTTCATCTTCGGGCCCTTCGAGCTCAGGCAGTGGCGCTTGTAGGCCGCCTGGGCGCGGACCTTGCCGCTCGCGGTCACCTTGAAACGCTTCTTGGCGCCGCTCTTCGTCTTCAACTTGGGCATTTTCGATCCTCAAGTCAGGGTTCGTACGTCATGACGGGTGGGCATGCCCTGGGCACCACGGCCCAGCCTCGCCGCCATGTGGAGTGCGCGGTTATACGCGCCGCCGCACCGCAACGCAAGCGGAGTCCTCGAAACGCCCGACATGGCGGAAATGCTGCCCCGCGCGTATATTCGACGGTACAGTCGAGAGGACCGGCGATGGGCAGCGTCTCCTTCACACCCGACCATTTCCTGGTGAAGTTCCGCCGCGCCGTGGAAGAGGCGTTCGGCGACAAGGTGGAGCGCGTCGTTCTCTTCGGCTCCCGCGCCCGCGGCGACGCCCGCCCCGACAGCGACTGGGACGTGGCGGTGTTCCTCAAGGAGGGGGCCAGGAGCTGGGATACACTCTGGACGCTGTCAGGAATCGCCGTTGATATCGGCAGCGGAGACGGAAACAAATTCATTCAGACGGTGCGGCTGGACGCCTCGAACGACGATCAGGCAACAGAGTTGCGCGACAACATCCGTCGGGACGGCATCGAGGTACCCCGCCTATGACGTCGATTTCGACTAAGCTTCTGGCGACCGCTTACCACCATCTAAACGAAGCCGAGAAGGTTGCGACGGAGGCGCCGAGCGCAGCAGTTCATTCTGCCTATTACGCAATGTTCCATGCAGCCCGAGCTGTGCTCCAGCAGACCCACGGCACCGCGTCGTTAAAGCACGGAACCGTCCACAAAGGATTTGAAGCACTCGTCGCGAACGGATCGCCCGATGCGCAGATCCAGGCGCACGGTCTCCGTGCCGTCTATCAAGCACGCCTCGAAACGGATTACACAATGGAGCCGGCAACACCGGAAATCGCCGCGGCTCTCGTTCCGCTCGCCGTTGACTTCGTCGCGTGGTGCGCCCGGCGTCTGGGGGCCGAACCGCCCCCTAACGCAGATCCTTGAACCGCTCCGTCGCCTGCACCAGGGCGGCGCGGATGCCCGGCTCCATGGCGCTGTGGCCAGCGTCGGGGACGATGTGGTAATCGGCCTCGGGCCAGGCGCGGCGCAACTCGTCGGCGGTGGCGATGGGGCAGACGATGTCGTAGCGGCCCTGCACGATCACGGCGGGCAGGTGGCGGATGCGGCCGACGTTGCGCAGCAGCGCGTCCTCCGGCGTGAAGGCGTTGGCGCGGAAGTAGTGCGCCTCGATGCGGGCGAGGCCCAGGGCGTGGTTGTCCTCGCCGCTGGCGGCGATCAGCTCGGGCGAGGGCAGCAGGGAGGAGCAGGCGCCCTCGTACACGCTCCACGCCCGCGCCGCCGCCATGCGCACGGCGGCGTCGGGTGAATCCAGGCGCTTCCAATAGGCTTCCAGAAGGTCACCGCGCTCGGATTCCGGGATGTGCCCGGCGAAAGAGGCCCAGGCCTCCGGGAAGATCACCCGCATGTGGTAGAGGAACCAGTCGATCTCCGGCCGGCGCATCAGGAAGATGCCGCGCAGGATCAGGCCCAGGCAGCGGTCCGGATGCGTCTGCGCATACGCCAGCGCCAGCGTCGAGCCCCAGGAGCCGCCGAACAGCAGCCAGCGCTCCACGCCCAGGCGCTGGCGCAGCATCTCCAGGTCCTGCACCAGCAGCTCGGTGGTGTTGGCGCGCACCTCGCCGAGCGGCGCGGAGCGGCCGGCGCCGCGCTGGTCGAGGATGATGATGCGATAATGCGCAGGGTCGAAGAAGCGCCGGTGCGTCGGCGAGGCGCCCGCCCCCGGCCCGCCGTGCAGAAACACCACCGGCACGCCGCGCGGGTTGCCGCACTGCTCCCAATAGAGGGTGTGCAGCCCGTCGACGGGCAGCATGCCGGTCTGGAAGGGCTCGATGGGCGGGAAAAGCTCGCTGCGGGGCATGGAGGCGTCCTGTGGTGGGCGCACGGAGTGTAGGGCGGCAACAACCGCCCGCCAAGAGCCGCGCCGCTACTCCGCCTTTCGCCCGGCCATATGCCCCAGGTAGGCGAGGATCAGGTCGATCTCGCGGTCGCTCAGCATCTCCTCGGTGAAGGCGGGCATCTGCTGGCCCGCCCAGGCGCGCACCGACCGGCTGTCGCGGATCAGCCGCTTCAGCGCGTGCGGCTGCAGGTACTCGGTCGGGTTCATGGGCAGGTTGAGGTCGGGGCCCATGCTGCCGCTGCCCGCGCGGTTCAGCGTGTGGCAGCTCATGCATTGGGTGACGAACAGCGTCTGTCCGGCGCGCACCGGGTCGGCGGCCGGCAGGGATGCGTCGACGGCCAGCTGCGGCCATCGCCTGGCCGGCGACTCGGCGCTGCCCAGGCGCGCCATCTGGTAAGGCCATTGTTCGGAGCGGATGCCCGACGCCGCCGGGTTCACCCAAACCATGTAGAAAGGCCCGGCCGACGCGCCCTTGCCCGGCAGGTTCGGCCAGGGAGTGTCCGCCGGCTCCACGGCCACGAAGGCGACGGCGCCGTTCCGGTCGGTGCTGCACACCACGTCGGCGCGCAGCTGCGCGACGAAACCGTCGGTCGCCACCGCCTCCAACACACTGTCGGACGGCAGCTGGTCGGCGGAGACGAGGTTGCCCACCGGCACCGCACGGTAGGTCATCGCCCGGCCGTAGGCGACGTCGTGCGGGATCTGGACGGTCACCGCGTCCGGCCGGGCCAGCAGGGCGGTGCGGGTAAGCGTGCGCTCCGTCCCGCCAATGGCGATGGTCAGCACCGGGTCGGCGGCCCACGCCGGCAGGGCGGCGGACAGCGTCAGGAGAAGGGCGGCAATCCAGCGTGCGGTCATCCGTCGGTGTCCTCGTCGTCCTCAGCCTGTTGGGGGGCCTGCTCAGGGGCTCCGCGCTTCTTCGGGGCGGGCGCGCACTCCACCCGCTCGATCTGCTCTGGGTGGGTGGCCTCGATCATGGGACCGTTGCGCTCCGTGATCCAGCCCCGAACGCGCAGCACACAGCCGGCGAAGGACAGCGGGTCGATCAGCGCGCGGGCGAAGGCGCGGGCCGCGTCGCGGCCAACACGCACGGTGACGTCCGTCCGCCAGTCCTCCCCATAATTCAAATAGATCTGGTCGCGCACGCGGGCCGCGTGCTGCACGCGGCCCTCGACGATCTGGAAGCTGTCGCGGTCGCGCCGCAGTTCGGCCGGGTCGGCCGGGCGCACGGCGTAGACGCGGGTGCGCCAGATGCCGCGCTGGGCGGCGCGCGCCTCGGCTTCCGCCGCCAGCATCTCGGCGGCGCGCTCGCGCGCGTCCGGGCGGGTGTGCACGCGGGCGAAGCCGCGTTTCAGCAGCGCGTCCTGCAGCCACGTGCCGTCGTCGCGCAGGACCAGCGCCAGCACCCGGCCGTAGCGGTCCGTCACCGCCGAGCGCAGTTCCACCCCGCGGCCCAGCGCCAGTTCCGCCAACGCCTGCGTCGCCCCTTCGGCCAGCGGCCAGCGGCGTTCCTCCTCGCGGCCCGGCGGCGGCTTGGCCGCCTCGATGCCGGCCAGCCGCACCGTGCGCCCGTCGTCCAGCGTCAGCGTGTCACCGTCCACCACCGACGCCACGCGCGCGCCGGCCGCCTGCGCGGGCCACGCCGCGTGCAGGGCGAGCAGCAGCGGAACAATCCGGCGCATGCGGCAGTTCATCACCGGTGGAGGTCCACCAAAAGGCCAAACCCCAACCGGTATGCCGCCCATGTCCACTCACCGCAAGCCCCTGCTCCGCCCCCTGCGCGGCATTGCCGCCGCCCTGCTGGCCATCACCCTCGCCTTCACGCCCGCATCCGGCCACGCCCAGTTCTCCCTGGGCGGATCGGAGGAGGCCCTGGGAGCACAGGAGCATCCGAAGATCGTCGCCCAGTACGGCGGCGAGTACCGCGATGCCAAGGTGCAGGACTTCGTGCAGCGCATCGGCCTGCGCCTCGTCCAGGCGGCGGGGGCGACGGACCAGAACTGGACCTTCACCGTGCTGGACAGCGACGTGGTGAATGCCTTCGCCCTCCCCGGCGGCTTCGTCTACATCACGCGGGGTCTTCTTGCGCTGCCGAAGGACGAGGCGGAGGTGGCCGGCGTCATGGCGCACGAGATCGGCCACGTGCTGGCCCGCCATTCCCGCCAGCGCATGAACCGCGGCGCCATCACCAGCCTGCTGGCCGCCGGCCTGGGCGCGGTGCTCGGCAGCCCGGAGATCGCCCAGGCGCTGAACCTCGGCGGCACCGCGCTGCTGGCCAAGTACTCGCGCGACCAGGAGCTGGAATCCGACCGCATCGGGGCCGAGCTGCTGTCCAAGGCCGGCTACGACCCCTTCGCCATGGCCACCTTCCTGCAGACCATGCTGCGCTACAGCCAGTACGAGGGGCTACGCAAAGGCAAGGAGGCGGAGGACGGCTACGACTTCTTCGCCACCCACCCGCCCACCGGCGACCGCGTGGAGCGCGCGGCGGAGCTGGCGCGCCGCTTCCCCCAGGGCGGGGCGCGGCCGGCCGACACCTACGCCGCCGCCGTCAACGGCATGATCTACGGTGACAGCCCGGACAACGGCTTCGTGCGCGGACAGGAGTTCATCCATCCCAAGTTGGGCTTCCGCTTCACCGTGCCGCGCGGCTTCAGCCTGCTGAACGGCGCCGACCAGGTGGTGGCGCAGGGGCCGGGCGGCGTCATGATGTCCTTCGACGCCGGCCCGTCGCAGGGCGTGCGCGACCCCGCCGCCTACGTGACGCAGGTGTGGGGGCGGCAGGCGCGGCTGCAGGGCGTGCGGGCGTTCACGGTGAGCGGTCTGCCGGCGGCCACGGCGGTGACGCAGGGCGAGACCGAGCAGGGCCGGGTGGACGTGCGGCTGGTCGCCATCCGCGACGGCGACGCCATGTACCGCTTCACCTTCCTCAGCCCGCCCGGCGCGTTGAACCGTTACGACCAGGCGTTCGAACAGACGGCAGCGAGCTTCCGCCGCCTCGCCCCCGGCGAGGCCGGCCGGTTGCAGCCGCGCCGCATCCGCGTGGAGACGGTGCGCCCCGGCCAGGAGGTCGAATCCTTCATCAACCGCATGCCCGGCGAACCCTACGCCGAGGAATTGTTCCGCATCATCAACGACGTCCCGCCCGGCACACCCTTGCAGCCGGGCTGGACGGTGAAGGTGATCGGGTAGCGGGCCGGTCGAATGCAACCGGATGCAACACCATGCAACGGATTCGGCGGTGCGTTGCATGCGGGAGCGGCGTGCGGCGGGCCAGGAGCCGGGCGAATGTAACCGGATGAAACGCCGTGAAACACTTTTCCAGAACGTTGGGATGTTTCATCGGGGCATCGGCCTCCTGTTCATCGCGGCGCCACCAGTGTTCCATCCCTGTCGGCGTGCGGGCGCACGTGTGCCCATGATCGCATCGATCATGCGCTGCACATGGGATTACTGTCAACATTAAGGAATTTTTACCTGAATGGGTGGCGCATCGCCGCCGCAAGGAGCCCGTAGGTTGGGTTGAGCGTCAGCGAAAACCCAACGTCATGAAGGGCGCCACACCGGCCGCCCCGCCGCATCGTCCCAGCGCCAGTGCCGCCGGCCGGGGGCGATGCGCACGCCGCCGACCCAGCGTTCCGGCGGGTCCAGCGCCAGCCCGTCGGCCGTGCCCGCCAGCACCGCCCGTCCGGCCTCCGTGAGGACCGGCCGCCACTGCGGCCACGGCGCGGCGGTGCTGTCCGGCGCCAGGGTGAACGCCGGCTCGCGCGCCTTCGCCATGGCTTCGGCGACGGCGAGGAACATGAGGTCGGTGAGCCACGGCAGCGGCTCGCGCCGGGACATCAGGCGCGAGTAGACCCAGCCGAGCGTCAGGTCCTCGGCCGCGAGGATCTTCAGGATCAGGCGCTCGGTCAGCGACAGGCCGTCGCCGGTCCAGGGCAGTTCCTGCAGATGCCGGTGCAGCGCGCGGGGCAGGTCCGGCAGACCGTCGTGGCGCGATCCCGCCAGTTCGGCCAGGGCGTTCGGGTCTGCGCTGCGCAGCGCCGCCCACACGCGCCACCCCACGGCGAGGTCGGCCGGCGCCACCGGGCGCCGCCACTCCCACAGCATGCGGATCGCCTCCGCCGGCAGCTGGCCCAGCCCGATGAAGCGCGCGGCACCCGGGAAATGGTTGATGGAGACGAGTTCCAGCACCGGCGGCGCCCCCGCCTCGGCGAAGTGGGCGAGGCAGCGGGCGAGGATGAGCTGGTCGTACGTGTCGTGCTCGAACCACAGGACCACGCGCTTGCAGCCATTGGCCCGCGCCAGCCCGTCCTCCTCCCGCCGCAGTTTGTCGAGCACGGCGGGCTCCGACAGGCCGAGCGGGCCGCCGTAGGCCGCCGTGATGAACCGCGCGCGGACGGCGAGCAGGTCGCCGTCCTCCGGCACCGGCCCGTGGCAGAAGGGGTTGGAGTATTCCAGGAAGTCACCAGTGAAGCCGGCATCACGCAGCGTCGCCTGAATGTCGGAGCCACAGCGGATGTGCAGCGTCTTCAGCGCGCCGTCCGGCGCCGCGGTACCCCCGGCGATGGCAGCGCGCGCCGTTTCCATGGCGGCGACGTGGGCCTTGAGGCGCGCCCAGTCGGGGCAGCCGAGTTCGCGGGCGACGACGAACTGCGCGTCGGCGAGCTTCACGCCGTCTGCGGCGTGCGGACGCTGGGCGCGCAGGCGCGCGACGGCCGCCGGATCACCGGCGCGCAGGCCGCGCAGCAGCTCCTTGGCGCGCTTCTTCTGCTGATCGAGGTCAAGACGGAACGGCACTTCGGGCCGTGCCGTCCGGCCGATGCCGGGGCGGTCGGTCATGGCGATCCCTTTTCAGGTGCGTCCGTGTCCGCCGGCAGACAGAAAAGGGATGGTGTGTCGCTCAGGTGCCAAATGGTTGCGGGCGCAGCCCTTTCCGCGGACGTGGAGGCACCAACCAGGGCCGCCTCCATCGTCCTGCGGATCGGTCCGCCCGTCAAGGCGGCTTGATGAGCCCTTACTCCAGCCCTTCGAACAGCGCGGTCGACAGGTAGCGCTCGGCGAAGGACGGCAGGATCACGACGATCAGCTTGCCCTCGTTCTCCGGACGCGAGCCGACCTCCAGCGCCGCGGCCAGCGCGGCGCCCGAGGAGATGCCGACCGGCAGGCCTTCCAGGCGGGCCACCTTGCGGGCCGTCTCGAAGGCGCGCTGGTTGGAGATGCGCACCACCTCGTCGATCATCTTGGTGTTCAGGATGTCGGGCACGAAGCCGGCGCCGATGCCCTGGATCTTGTGCGGGCCGGGCATGCCGCCGGACAGGACGGGGCTGTCCTCCGGCTCCACCGCGATGGCCTTGAACTCCGGCTTGCGGGCCTTGATCACCTCGGCCACGCCGGTCAGCGTGCCGCCGGTGCCGACGCCGGAGATCAGGATGTCCACCTTGCCGTCGGTGTCGCGCCAGATCTCCTCGGCCGTGGTGCGGCGGTGGATCTCCGGGTTGGCCGGGTTCTTGAACTGCTGCGTCATGAAGGCGCCGGGGGTGGAGGCCACCAGCTCCTCCGCCCTGCGGATGGCACCCTTCATGCCTTCCGGCGCCGGGGTGAGCACCAGCTCCGCACCCAGCAGCTTCAGCATCTTGCGCCGCTCGATCGACATGCTCTCCGGCATGGTCAGGATCAGCTTGTAGCCCTTGGCGGCGGCGACGAAGGCCAGCGCG
>DASPIO010000010.1:0-36242 GCA_035629155.1 Azospirillum sp.
CGGCATGGTGTCGATGATGGTGCCGGCCATCGCGCAGCACCGGCTGGTCGGGCACGACTGGGTGGTGCTGGCGCTGGTGGGCACGGGGTTCTTCAGCTTCGGGCTGTGGGTGCACCACATGTTCACCACCGGCATCCCGCAACTCAGCTTGAGCTTCTTCTCGGCCGCCAGCATGGCCGTGTCGGTGCCGGCCGGCATCCAGGTCTTCGCCTGGATCGCCACCCTTGGCAAGGGGCGGGTGCGGTGGACGGCGGCGACGTACTTCGTGCTGGGCTTCCTGTTCATCTTCGTGCTGGGCGGGCTGACCGGCGTGATGGTGGCGGTCATCCCCTTCGACTGGCAGGTGCACGACAGTTATTTCGTGGTGGCGCACCTGCACTACGTGCTGATCGGCGGCATGGTGTTCCCGATGTTCGCCGGGCTGTACTACTGGTGGCCGACGCTGAACAGCACGCTGCTGTCGGAGCGGCTGGGCCGCTGGGCCTTCTGGCTGATGTTCATCGGCTTCAACACGGCCTTCTTTCCGATGCACGTCAGCGGCCTGCTGGGCATGCCGCGGCGCGTATACACCTATCCGGCCGACCTCGGCTGGGACACGCTGAACCTGGTGTCCACCGTGGGCGCCTTCCTGCTGGCGGCGGGGGTGCTGGTGGTGCTGGTGGACATGGCGCGCAACGCGATGGGCCATGGCGCCCCGGCTTCCGACAATCCCTGGCGCGCCGGGACGCTGGAATGGGTGCCCAACGGCAACTACGCCACGCGGTCCATCCCGCGCATCACGAGCCTGTATCCGCTGTGGGACGACCCCGATCTGTCGCGCGAGATCCAGGCCGGCGGCCACTTCCTGCCCGGCGCCCCGACCAACCGGCGCGAGACCATCGTCACCAGCCCCATCGACGCCACGCCACAGTACCTGATGCCCATGCCGGGTCCGCACTGGGGGCACGTGCTGGCCGGGTTCTTCACGGCGGCGCACTTCCTGATGCTGACGGTGCAACTGTACTGGCTGTCCATCGTGCCGGGTGTGCTCGCCATCGCCAGCGTGGTGTGGTGGGTGTGGGGCCTGGACAAGGGGGAGGACCACCCGCCGCAGGATATCGGCGGCGGCGTGACCGTGCCGGTCTACGTGCAGGGGCCGCGCAACCACTCCTGGTGGGCGGTGGTGGTTCTGCTGCTGGTGGACGGCACCGCCTTCGTCTGCCTGCTGTTCAGCTACCTGTTCCTGTGGACGGTCAGTCCGGACGTCTGGCCGAGGGATGCCGCGGCGCTGCCGTCGCCGACGTGGTTGGCCGGCGGGCTGGCGCTGTGGGGCCTTGCGGCGGGTGCCATGGCGTGGGCCAGCCGGGCGCTGGCGCGGGACCGGTCCTGGCCGATGCGCCTCGCCCTGCTGGGCGGGCTGGGGCTGCTCATCGCCGGCGTGGTGACCGATGCGACGGCGCAGATTCTCACCGGCCTCAAGGGGGCGGAGAGCGCCTACGGCGCGGTGGTCTACATGCTGGTCGCCTACCAGGGCTTCCACGTGGCGGTGCTGCTGGTGATGACGCTGTACACGCTGGCGCGCTCGGCCTTCGGGCTTCTGGGCGCGGCGCGGCGGGTGACCTTCGACAACACCATGCTGATGTGGCACTACACCTGCGCGCAGGGGGTGGTGGCGCTGCTGCTGGTGCACCTGTTCCCGAGGCTGGTCGCATGAGGACGCGCCGCTTCCCCGCCGCCTTCGCCGGCATGATGGCCGCTTTCCTGGTGTGGGCGGCGCACTTCACCGTGGTGTACGGGGTGAACGGCCTCGCCTGCGCGCGCGGGCTGGACCGGCTGGCGGTGCTGGGCTTCCCCTTCGTACCGTTCGCGGTGGCGGCGGCCACGGCGGTGGCGCTGCTGCTGGCCGCGGGGGTGCTGGTGCGCGCCTTGCTGGGTGGTGGCCCGGCGCCGCACGCCCAGGGCGACGCGCGCCGCTTCCTGCGCTGGTTCACCGCCGCCGCCGCCGGGGCGGCGCTGATCGCCATCCTGTGGAACGGTCTGCCGGCCCTGCAGGTGCCGGCGTGCGGCTGACTTGCCGCGGCACTGGATTCCACCTAAAGCTCGGGAATGAGCAAACTCGCCCCGAGCCTTCTGATCGGCGCACGCCGCGTACTGCGCAACGACCAATTGCTTGTGATCGGGCTGGCACTCGTCGCCGGCGGGGCGGCCGCGCTCGGGGCCGTGCTGTTCCGGCAGGGCATCGGCGTGGTCCAGTCCCTGGCGTTCGGCTTCTCCTCCGAGCGCGTGCACAGTCTGGCGGCGGCGCTGCCGTGGTGGCGCGTGCTGTTGGCTCCCGCCCTGGGCGGTTTGGTGGTCGGGCTGATGGTGCACGTCCTTCTGCCGGAACGCAGACCCCAGGGGGTGCCCCAGGTCATCGTCGCCAACGCCCGTCACGGCGGCCGCCTGCCGCTGGGCAGCGGGCTGGCGGCGGCGCTGGTCAGCATGGTTTCCCTCGGTTGCGGCGGCTCGGCCGGACGGGAGGGGCCGGTGGTTCACCTCGGCGCCACATTGGCGTCGTGGTTGGCCGGCATCATCCGGCTGCCGTCGGCGTTGCGGCGGACGCTGCTCGGCTGCGGGGTCGCCGCGGCGGTCGCGGCCTCGTTCAACGCTCCCATCGCCGGCGTCTTCTTCGCACTGGAGGTGGTGGTCGGCCAGTACACGCTGTCGACCCTGGCGCCGGTCATGCTGGCGTCGGTCGTCGGGACGGGGGTGGGCAGGGCGGTGTACGGCGACTTCCCGGCCTTCGTGCTTCCGCACTACGCGACGGGGGCGCTGGCCGAGTTGCCGGCGTTCGCGCTGCTGGGGCTGGCCGCCGGGATGGTGGCCATGCTGTTCATGAGGGTGACGTTCGCCCTGGAGGACCGCACCGGGCGCCTGCCGCTGCCGCGCTGGCTGCTGCCGGCACTGGGCGGCGTGCTGGTCGGCGCCATCGCTCTGCGTTACCCGCACGTCCTGGGCGTCGGGTACGAGGCCACTGACGACGTTCTCCAGGGCCGCCTCGCGGCCGGCCTGATGGCCGAGCTGCTGGTGGCCAAGCTGGCGGCGACGGCCGTGACGCTGGCCTTCGGGTTCGGCGGCGGTCTTTTCAGCCCGGCGCTGGTGCTCGGCGCCATGACCGGCGGGCTGGCCGCCACGGCGGCGGCAAGCCTGATTCCGGGGACGGCGTCGGCGCATCCGGTCTACGTGCTGGCCGGCATGGGGGCCGTCGCCGCGCCGGTGCTGGGGGCGCCGATCTCCACCATCCTCATCGTGTTCGAAATGAGCGGGGACTACGCGGTGACCCTGGCGGTCATGGTGGCGGTGATCGCCTCCTCCGGGCTGGTCCACGGGTTGGTGGCGCATTCGTTCTTCACCTGGCAACTGGCGCGGCGCGGGATCGAACTGCGTCCCCCGCAGGCCGTCGGGCGCCTCGCCAGCGCGACGGTTGCGGACATCATGGTCGAGGAGCCGGCGGACGCCCTCGCGGGACCATTCCTGGACCCCGATACGTCCCTGTCCGAGGCGTTGCGCCGGTTCGAGGAGGCGGGCCTCGACCGCCTGCCGGTCCGCGCCTCGGACGGCCGGCTGCTCGGCGTGGTGCACGAACGCGCCCTTCTGCGCGCCAGCGTGCATGCGCTGACGCACGACGGCCGCTGAGCGGTCACAGGGAAACCATCCTCGAAACGTCCTGCCATCGGCTGAACCTTTTCCCGCGGACCGGGTTGGACAGGCTGAAACCTGCGACCCGTTGGGAGGAGGTGCATTCCATGGAACGGTATCGAACCATCGTTTCACGAAGGATGCTGGCGGTGCTGGCGCCGTTCGCGCTGGCCGCCTGTGCCGGGGATCCCGTGCCGAGAGCGGAACTGGGCGCGGCTGAGCAAGCCATTCAGAACGCCGAACAGGCGGGAGCCCCGCAGTTCGCCCCGGTCGAACTGGAACTCGCCCGCAGCAAGATGACCGCCGCCCGCCAGGCGGCCGGAGACGACCGGGAGACTCAGGCCCGCCTGCTGGCACAGGAGGCCAGGGCGGACGCGAACTATGCCGCGGCGAAGGCGCGGGCCGGTGCCGCCGAGCGGGCGGCCGCGGTGGCCAGCCGCGACTGGAACGCCCTGAGCGGCGGCGCGCGGAGTGGTTCCTCCGGGGCCGCCGCGCGGCAGGGCGCCGGCGCGGATTCATCCGGCGCAACGTCATGGGGTGGCGCGAACCCGCAGCCGCCTTCCGGTACGATGGGAGGGTTGCGATGAAGGCGCACACGATGACGGCCACAGCCGCGCTTGCCCTTCTGCTGGCCGGCTGCGCCAGTCCGGGGCCGAATGCCCAGCTCGTCGAAGCGCGCAACGTGTACGCGGCGGCCAGCACCAACCCGCAGGTCGCCGCGAACGCCCCGCTCGAGCTGCAACAGGCGCGCGAAGCGCTGCAACGCGCCGAAGCCGCGGAGAGAAGCGACGCCGGGCGTGACGAGGTGGCGAGCCTCGCCTACGTCGCCACCCGCGAAAGCCAGGCGGCCATGGAGGTCGCGTCGGCCAAGCAGGCGCAGCAGACCCTGGCCACGGGCGACATCCGCCGCAGCAACGCGCAACTGCAGCGCGCCAACGCCGAACTCCAGCGTGAGCTTGACGCGCTCGAGGCACGCCGCACGGCGCGCGGGTACGTCATGACGCTCGGCGACGTCCTGTTCGCCACCGATCAGGCGAACCTGACCTCCGGAGCCGAGGAGCGCCTGAGCCGGCTGGCCTCCTTCCTGCGCCAGCATCCCGAGCGGACGGTGCGCGTCGAGGGCTACACCGACAACACCGGCGCGCCCGGCTACAATCTCCAGCTCTCGGAACGGCGCGCCGATGCGGTGCGCAACGAACTGCTCGCGCACGGCGTCAGCCCGGACCGCGTCGTCACCGTTGGCCGGGGCGAGGCCCAACCCGTCGCCAGCAACGCCACCCAGTCCGGCCGTCAGGCCAACCGCCGGGTCGAGATCGTCATTTCGGATCCGGGCGGCGGTGCGGTGGCCGAAACGCGCTGACCATCCCGCCGCAATCCGCCTTGGCCGGGCAGAACCCGAACACCCCGGCACGCGCCCCCGCCACGTGCCGGGGTGTTCACGTTTGCCAGCGTCGCGTTTGCCGGCGCCGCACTCCTGACTCCCGGGTTGCTCCAAAAGTGGCAATCTGATAGGGAGAGGCATGCTGCATCGCAATACGCCGCCCTGACCGATCCGCTTCGTGCCCTCTGACCCCCACCGGGTCGCCCAGGGACGATCGTCACGTTGGCGGGCGCAGCTCCTCCACGCCCTGCTGCCTTGTTGCCGGCCGGCTCCTGTCGGCGCCGCCGCGGCCTTCCCGTTTTTCAGAAGAGATTCATGACCTTCGATTTGCAGCGACTCCGCATGGAGTGGTTCGGCACCGTGCGCGGTGACATGCTCGCCGGCCTCGTCGTCGCCTTGGCCCTGATCCCCGAGGCCATCGCCTTTTCCATCATCGCCGGCGTCGACCCCAGGGTCGGCCTCTACGCCTCGTTCTCCATCGCGGTGATCATCGCGATCGTCGGCGGCCGGCCGGGCATGATCTCCGCGGCCACGGCGGCGACCGCCGTCCTGATGGCGTCGCTGGTGAGGGAGCACGGGCTCCAGTACCTGCTGGCCGCCACGGTGCTGGCCGGGGTGCTGCAGGTTGCCGCCGGGCTGCTGCGGCTGGGGTCCGTCATGCGCTTCGTGTCGAAATCGGTGCTGACCGGCTTCGTGAACGCGCTGGCCATCCTGATCTTCCTGGCCCAGGTACCGGAACTGATCGGCGTTCCCTGGCTCACCTACGTCATGGTGGCCGGCGGGTTGGCGATCATCTACCTGCTGCCGCGCGTGACCCGGGCCGTACCGTCGCCGCTGGTCTGCATCATCGTTCTGACCGCGCTCTCGATCGGACTCGGCCTCGACCTGCGGACGGTGGGCGACATGGGCGAACTGCCCTCCACGTTGCCGGTGTTCCTGCTGCCCGAGGTGCCGCTGACCGTCGAAACGCTGCGCATCATCCTGCCGTATTCGCTGGGGATCGCCGTGGTCGGCCTGCTCGAGTCCCTGATGACGGCCTCCATCGTCGACGAGCTGACCGACACCACCAGCGACAAGAACCGCGAATGCGTCGGCCAGGGCATCGCCAATTTCGCCACCGGCTTCATCGGCGGCATGGCGGGCTGCGCGATGATCGGCCAGTCGGTCATCAACGTGAAATCCGGCGGACGCGGGCGGCTGTCCACCTTCTGCGCCGGCGTGTTCCTGTTGTTCCTGATCGTCGTGCTGGGCGACTGGGTGAAGCGGATCCCCATGGCGGCACTGGTGGCGATCATGGTCATGGTGTCGATCGGCACCTTCAGTTGGGGCTCGCTGAAGAACATGAGGACACACCCGCGCAGTTCCAGCATCGTCATGCTGGCGACCGTGGCCGGCGTGGTGACGACCCACAATCTCGCCATCGGCGTGCTGATCGGCGTGCTGCTGTCGGGCCTGTTCTTCGCGTGGAAGGTGGCGCAGCTCTTCCGCGTGACCTCGACCGCGTCGGAGGACGGCTCCGCCCGCACCTACGTCGTCGAGGGCCAGCTGTTCTTCGCGTCGGCCGACGACTTCACCGCCGCCTTCGACTTCAAGGAGGCGCCGGACAGGGTGACGATCGACGTCAGCCGCGCGCACATCTGGGACATCTCCAGCGTCGCCGCGCTGGACACGGTCGTGCTGAAATTCCGGCGCGAAGGGGCCGAGGTCGAGATCATCGGCCTGAACGAGGCGAGCGAGACCATCGTCGACAGGCTCGCGATCCACGACAAGCCGGGCGCGCTCGAACGCCTGACGGCCCATTGAGGACGGAGGGGCACCGATGGCACGCATTCTCACCCTGGTCGACGGCTCCGCCTACGCGCAGAGCGTTTCCGACCACGCCGCATGGGCGGCCACGCGAATCCCGGCGGCAGTCGAACTGGTGCACGTGCTGGACCGCCGCGACGTGTCGAGCGCCCCGGCCGACTTCACCGGCAGCCTCGACGCCGATGCCCAGGGCAGCCTGCTGGCCGAACTGGCCGAATTCGATGCGCAAAAGGCGAAGCTGGCCCACCGCCGCGGCCGCCTGATCCTGGATGCCGCCAAGGCCAGGCTGCTGGCGGCCGGTGTCACCGACGTGTCGCCGCGCCTGCGCAACGGCGACGTGGTGGAGACCGTCGCCGATCTGGAGGCGGGCGCCGACCTCGTCGTCATCGGCAAGCGCGGGGAAGCGGCGGACGTCGCCACGCCGCATCTCGGCTCCAACCTGGAGCGCGTCGTCCGTGCGTCGCACCGTCCGGTTCTGGTCGCGTCCCGCGCATTCCAGCCGATCGACCGCTTCCTGATCGCCTTCGACGGCGGTCCCAGCGTGACCAGGGCGATCGACGACATCGCCCAGGGTCCGCTCCTGCGCGGGTTGGGGTGCCGGATGCTGATGGTCGGCGCGGCCACGCCCGAAGCGCGCGAGCGGCTGGACCGGGCCGCGGAGCGGCTGCGGGGTGCCGGATTCGCGGTGGACGCCGGCATTGAAGCCGGGCAGCCGGACGACGTGATCGCGCGGGCGGTCGAACGGGACGGGATCGGCCTGCTGGTGATGGGCGCCTACGGCCATTCCCGCATCCGCAGCCTGATCATCGGCAGCACGACCACCGCAATGATCCGTTCCAGCACGGCACCAATCCTGTTGTTCCGCTGAAGGAGAGCGATCCGCGGCCGGAGGGGTAGGTCTCATCCCAATGCGCGGCGGCCGGCGGGAAACCGGCCCCGGCGGGGCGAGTTGGCCCAGACGCAGGGAAGACCTGCCCGACGCCGACACGGCGATCCCACGCAACAACAACGAGGAAACCTGCCATGCGCACCATCGTCGCCACCGCCCTCGGCATCGCCCTGATGGCCGCCGCCCCGGCCTACGCCCAGTCGGGCCAGCAAGGCCAGCAGAACCAGGGCGGCAAGGGTGCCTCCAGCCAATCCGGCACGCCGCACGCGATGACGCAGGACACCCTTCGCAAGCAGCTTCAGCAGGCCGGCTTCAAGGATATCCAGATCATCGACTCCGCCTACCTGGTGCAGGCGAAGACATCCGACGGCAACACGGTCTTCATGACGATCAACCCGCCGATGATGTCCGGGGCCAGCGCGTCGGCGAGTTCCGGCTCCGGTTCGGGCTCCGGCTCCGGCTCCGGCTCGGGCCAGGGTTCGTCCGGCTCGGCCAAGCAGTAACCGCGGCATGTGACCGCGGGCGGCAGGCGGGGGGCTCCTCCCGCCCGCCGCTCCGCCTGCCATCATGATGCTGGAGGGTACCATGCCAGACGCCATCAAGCCGGCGGTGGGCGCCGCGCGCCAGCGCACCGGTGCGGCCTTCGCCGTGTGCGCCTGCCTGCTGGTCGTTCCCGTCCCCGCGGCTGCTCAAGGCGCCGCCGGTCCGGGTGTCGGGACCCAGAGTGCACAGGAAAGCCGCGCCGCGCCGCCCACGTTCGCCGATCTCGCCGCCGCCAAGCTGCCGGCGGTCGTCGCCATCACCGCATCCGCCGGGTCCCGTACGCCGCAGCGGGCGGCGGGCGATCCCGGCGAGGGGCGGGAAGGGGATCCCTTCTCGGTGCTGCCGGACTCACCGCTGCGCGATTTCCTGGAGGATCTCCTGCGCCGGCAGGTGCCGGGCGACAGCATGCCCGAGCCGCGCCGCCGGCCGGCGCGGGCGCTTGGGTCCGGCTTCATCATCGACCCGTCCGGCGTCATCGTCACCAACAACCACGTGGTGGAAAAGGCCGACAAGGTCGAGGTCACGCTGCCCGACAAGAGCACGCTGGAGGCCAAGATCCTCGGCACCGATCCCAAGACCGATCTGGCGGTGCTGAAGATTGCCGCCGAACGGCCGCTGCCCGCCGTGCACTGGGGCGACAGCGACGCGATGAAGGTGGGTGACTGGGTGCTGGCGATCGGCAACCCGTTCGGCCTGGGCGGCACGGTGACCGCCGGCATCGTCTCCGCCCGCGCGCGCGACATCGGCGCCGGTCCGTACGACGACTTCATCCAGACCGACGCCGCCATCAACCAGGGCAACTCCGGCGGACCCATGTTCAACCTGAAGGGCGAGGTGATCGGGGTGAACACGGCGATCTTCAGCCAGTCGGGCGGCAACGTCGGCATCGGCTTCGCCATCCCCTCGGCGCTCGCCGGGCCGATCGTCGCCGAACTGCGCGAAACCGGCCGCGTGACCCGCGGCTGGCTCGGTGTCGCCATCCAGCCGATCGGGCCGGACATCGCCGACGCCCTCGGCCTCGATGAGCGCAAGGGCGCGCTGGTCGCCAATGTCGTCAAGCAGGGTCCGGCCGCGAAGGCCGGCATCGAAACCGGCGACATCATCACCGAATACGCCGGCAAGCCTGTGGAGTCGCCGCACGACCTCACCCGCATGGTGGCGCGGACCAAGCCCGGCGACACCGCGCGGATCACGGTGCGGCGCGACGGCAATACGGTGCCGCTGGAGGTCCGCATCGCCGAGCTTCAACCGCCGGCCCAGCAGGCCAAAGCCCACCAGCAGCAGCCGGCGGACGGCCAGCTCGGCCTGACGCTGGCGCCGATGACGCCGGAGCTGCGCAGGGAGTTCGGGCTCGACGACACCGCCAAGGGCGCCGTCGTGGTCGAGGTGGCACCGGATAGCCCGGCCGCCAAGTCGGGCTTCAGGCCGGGCGACGTCATCAGCCGGGCCGGCAACCAGCCGGTCGATGACCCGTCCGACGTCGCCGCGGCGGTCGACCAGGCGCGCAAGGCCAAGAAGGACAGCGTGCTGCTGCTTCGTCAGCGCGAGGACAGTGCCCTGTTCGTGCCGCTGCCGATGGGGTGAGGTGAGGGCGACCGGCTGCGCAGGGTTCTCCGGACCACGCACCACGATTGGTGTTTCGAAGCTGGCCCCGGAGAACGCGACGGGTCGCCCGGCGTCAAGGCGGACGACGCGACCGTCGCCTACGCCGAGCCGCGCGGTCGAGGCGGGCGCAGGCGCTGATAGAGCGCCTCCACGTCGGTGCGGCGGCACAGTTGCGTGCCCGGCGTCATCGCCGTCGCCGTTCCAGCGGCGACCGCCAGCGCCAGCGCGTCGTCCGGGGAGCGCCCTTGGACGAGCGCCAGCGTCATGGCGCCTACGAAGCTGTCGCCGGCGCCCACGGCGCTCTTCACCGCAACCTCCGGCGCGCGCAGGCGGGCGGTGCCGGACGCGGTGGCGAGCAGCGCGCCCTCGTGGCCGAGAGAAACGGCCAGGATCTCCGCGCCGCCGGACGCCACGAGGTCGCGGGCGGCAGCCTCCAGCGCCTGGGACTCGCGCAGCGGGCGGCCGACGACCTGCTCCAGCTCGCCGATGCTGGGCTTGGCGAGATACACGCCGTGGTCCAGCACCGCCCGCAGGGCGTCGCCGGACGTGTCCACGACGAGCCGGGCACCCTTGCCGGCGACGATGCGCGCAACCCTGGCGTAGACGTCCGTCGGCACACCGCGCGGCAGGCTGCCGCTGGCGACGAGGCAATCGAAGTCGAGAAGCTCCAGGTCGTCCAGGCAGGACCGCCACTCGCCTTCGCCGACCGGCGGCCCTTCCGCCGTGAAACGAAATTCCTCCCGGCTGGCGCGTTCGAAGACCACCTGGTTGATCCGCGTGGCGCCCGCGACGGGAACGCGCCAATGGCGCACGCCCGCGGCGCGCACCAGATCGTCCAGCACGCCGCCGGTCGGCCCGCCGGACAGGTAGACGGCCAGCGACCGGCCGCCCAGTTCGTTGATCACGCGCGCCACGTTGATGCCGCCGCCGCCGGGGTCGAAGCGCTCCTCCATGGTGCGAACCTTGCGGACCGGGCGGACCGTTTCCGCCTGGCAGGACACGTCGATGCTGGGGTTCAGCGTCAGCGTCACGACTGGTTTCATGGTGCGTTCTCCGGCAGCGCCGAGGATCGTTGGTCATGGGTAACAACGCATTGACCATTTGATGCGTCTTGCGGACGGATTCGAAATCGACAGGGCGGTGAACGAAGCCCGCCGCGCCGCCCGCGCGCGTGTTGAAGACGGGACGGGCATTCCCTGACCGGTCTCGGCCGCAGCGTGTTTTTACGACGTTTGGCGTACGCCATTCGGGTGTACTCCGGCGGTCGCCGCGCTGCAATCAGCCGCGCGTCCGCCGTTGTCCGTAGCAAGACATGATCTGATGAATTGCCCGGCTCGTTTGTGAGGCGGTCAGTGTATCCCCTATGGTGACGATCTTTGATTAATAACGGATCTGGATGGTGTGGCCGCGCGTGGATCGAAATCTTCCCGGTCGCGCCCGGCCGTAAGCTATATGGACAGGGCGGGCATTTGGCTTTAAGGGGTATGGGGTGTCTTCGGTCGGGGGACTGGCGCTGTACTGTCGCTGGTCCGGAGCCGATCCTGCGGCCGGCTTTACGAACTGCCGGCGCACGCTGCGACGAAGGATCACCACGATGAACATGCTCGTTCGCTTCGCGCTGCCGCTGCTGGTCGTGCTCGGCATCATGGGCTTCGCGCTCTCGCCGGTGGTGGGCCACCTTGTCGGCCGCTGGTTTCAGCACGATGTCGAACTGCGCCTGAACCTTATCTTCAACGCCGTCCAGGATTCCCTGAACGCGATGGTGCGGGCCGGCGCGGAGCGGGAGATCGACACGCTGTTCCAGCGCATCGCCGCTGACGAGCGCGTGCTGGCGCTCGGCCTGTGCGCGCCGAATGGAACGTTGTCGCGGGCGTCGGCGGGCTGGCCGATCCAGGTCGGCTGCCCGGCGGTACCGGCCGGTGCGGCGGCACCGCGCAAACCGGCGTTCCGTGTCGACCCGCTGGCCGGCGGCGCCCTGCTGGTGGCCACCTTTCCCCTTGCGGCCCCGGCCCCGGCGGGGCAGCGCGACGAACTGGGCAGCCTCATCATCCTGCACGACGTCAGCTTCATCGAGCGCCGCAGCGCCGACACGCAGCTCTACCTCGCGGCCGCCCTGGCGCTGCTCGGCATCGTCTCAGCCGGGGTGACCGTGCTGGTCGCCCGCCTGACGCTGCGGCGCTGGCTGCGGTCCGTCCGCCAGTCGCTCAACCCGGCGCTGACGGCCGGCGCCCGTTCGGACACGGTGCCGGAGATGCGCCCGGTGGTGGCGGAGATCCGGCAGATGCTGCGCGACCTCGACCTGTCCCGGCACACCGCGGCGGGGATCCGCGTCGACTGGACGCCCGACACCCTGCGCCGCGTCCTCGACAACGAGCTGCCGGGGGCCGAGGTGATCGTGGTGTCCAACCGCGAACCGTACATCCACAATCATGACGGGCATGGCGGGGTGGTGGTGCAGCGCCCCGCCAGCGGTCTGGTGACGGCGCTGGAGCCGATCACACGGGCGTGCGGCGGCACCTGGATCGCGCATGGCAGCGGCTCCGCCGACCGCGCCGTGGTGGACCGCCGGGACCACATCGCCGTGCCGCCGGAGAACCCTTCCTACACGCTGCGCCGCATCTGGCTGAGCGAGGAAGAGGAGGAAGGCTATTATTACGGCCTCGCCAACGAGGGGCTCTGGCCGCTGTGCCACATCTCCTTCACCCGGCCGGTGCTGCGCGAGGCGGACTGGGAACACTACGTGGCGGTGAACCGCCGATTCGCCGACGCCGTCGTGCAGGAGGCGCGCACCGACAACCCCATCGTGCTGGTGCACGACTACCACTTCGCCCTGCTGCCGCGCATGGTGCGCGAACGCCTGCCCAACGCCGTGATCATCACGTTCTGGCACATCCCCTGGCCGAACGCCGAGGTGTTCAGCATCTTTCCCTGGCGCGAGGCGGTGCTCGACGGGCTGCTCGGCAGTTCGATCATCGGCTTCCACACGCGCTTCCACTGCAACAACTTCATCGACACCGTCGACCGCTTCCTCGAATGCCACATCGACCGGGAGCACGCGACCGTGTCGGCCGGCGGGCACGGCGCCCTGGTGCGCCCCTATCCCATTTCCATCGAATGGCCGCCGGCCCCGCTCCAGGGCCAGGCCCCGGTGCCGGAGTGCCGGACGGCCGTCCGCGCCCGCCATGGCCTGCCGGCCGACACGCTGCTGGGGGTGGGCGTGGAACGCTTCGACTTCACCAAGGGGATTCCCGACCGCTTCCGCGCGGTCGAGATGCTGCTGGAGAACCACCCGGAACTGATCGGCCGCTTCGTCTACCTTCAGGTTGCGGCGCCGACGCGCAGCAAGCTGCCGGCCTACCGCGAGCTGCAGGCGGAGGCGACGGCGCTGGCCGAGGCGATCAACGCCCGCTTCGGCCGCGACGGCTACCGGCCCATTCTGCTGGTCGCGCGCCACCATGAACCGAGCGACGTGTACGAGTTGTTCCGGGCCGCCGACGTCTGCGTCGTCAGCAGCCTGCACGACGGCATGAACCTCGTGGCCAAGGAGTTCGTCGCCTCGCGCGACGACGAGCAGGGGGTGCTCATCCTTAGCACGTTCGCCGGCGCCTCGCGGGAGCTGCTGGAAGCGCTCATCGTCAATCCGTACGACACCCGCAGCATGGCCGACGCCATCCGCCAGGCGCTGAGCATGCCGGCCGACCAGCAGCAGGAGCGCATGCGGCTGATGCGCGATCTGGTGCGCGAGAACAACGTCTATCACTGGGCCGGGCGCATGCTCCTGGACGGCGCCCGCATCCGCAAGCGCAGCCGGATCCAGGCCCGCATCGACGCCATCGGGGCCGCCTGACGGACGTTTCCAGCCGCCGCGGGCGGAACCCGGCGGATCGCATGGAGTTGGTACGGGTGCACCAGAATGGCGTTCACACCAACCATGCTCATGGAGGCCCCATGCTCAAGTTCATCGGCGGCACGGTCGGCATCATCTTCCTGATCGGCCTGCTGGTCGTCATCGGCGTGCTCTCCTTGATCTTCTGATTGATCTCCGACGGCGCAAATGCGGCCAAGGACCAGCATGTCACTGCGCCGACCTCGGCTGCGGCCACGGCCCGCGCCACGCGATGCCGCTCAGGGGCGTCTCCGGTGACATCGAATTCTTCCGACTTCACGCCCGTTCCACCGACGCCGCGAAGGGCTTCGTGGCATCCCCCGGCGCGCGGGGCAGCCCCGCGTGCAGGGGGGCGGAAAGAAAGCTGGTGCGCTGGCGCATAAGCGCCTATATCTGGTTCACTTTCGTCGGAGGCCATCACGTCGTCCGAGCGAGGTTCGACAGCTCGGTCGGCAGCCTCAGAGGCTTGCCCGGAACACGACGCACCCGCGCCTCCCTCTACCTCCGGTACGTTTGACACACGACGATCCGCGGCTGTACGACGAGCCGCGGTGCCGTCGCTTGCTTGGGAACCGTACTTTGAGTTTTGCCGATCTTTCGCTGCATTCCGGCCTGATCCGCGCCCTTGAGGCCGCCGGCCACACCGCTCCCACCCCGATTCAGGCCTCAGCCATCCCGGTCGCGCTGGAAGGGCGCGACGTGCTGGCCACGGCCGACACCGGCACCGGCAAGACCGGCGCCTTCCTGCTGCCGTCGCTGCACCGGCTGATGGCGGCCGACGATGCCGCCGCGGCCGCCGCGGTCACCGCCGGCGAACCGCGCCGGGCCCGTCCGTTCGGCCCGCGCGTCCTGGTGCTGGCGCCGACGCGCGAACTGGCGCGGCAGGTCACCATGTCGGCCCGCACCTACGTCAAGTTCCGCCGGCTGTTCATCGTCGACGTGCTGGGCGGCGCGCCGTTCGGGCCGCAGGTCCGCGACCTGTCGCGCTCGGTCGACGTGCTGGTCGCCACGCCGGGCCGCCTGCTCGATCACATGCGCCGCCGCACCGTGCGCCTCGACGAGGTCGAGGTGCTGATCCTGGACGAGGCGGACCGCATGCTCGACCTCGGCTTCGCCGAGGACATCGAGGCGATCGGCAATGCCTGCCCGGCGAGCCGGCAGACGCTGCTGTTCACCGCCACGCTGGACCAGCGCATGGAGCGGGTCGCCCGCGGCCTGCTGCGCGACCCCGCCCGCGTCGCCGTGGAGAGCACCCCGCAGAGCGCCCCGAAGATCGAGCAGCGCGTCCTGCACGCCGACGACCTGCACCACAAGCGCCGCCTGCTGCGCCACTTCGCGGCGTCGGACGAGGTGCGCAAGGCGATCATCTTCGCCGCCACCAAGCGCGACGCCGACGAGCTGGCCGAGCAGTTGAGCGCCGACGGCCACGCCGCCGCCGCGCTCCACGGCGACATGCGCCAGGAAGCCCGCACCCGCACGCTGGGCAAGCTGCGCGACGGCCGCGTGCGCCTGCTGGTCGCCACCGACGTGGCGGCGCGCGGCATCGACGTGCGCGACATCACGCACGTCATCAACTTCGACCTGCCGCGCAGCCCGGAGGACTACGTCCACCGCATCGGCCGCACCGGCCGCGCCGGGGCGGAGGGGATCGCCATCTCCTTCGCCACCCGCGCCGACCGCGTGTCGCTGCTGAACATCGAGCGGCTGATCGGCGCCCAGGTGCCGGTGCACCGCGTGCCGGGCATGGAGCCGACGCAGCGCTTCGACGCGCCGCGCGGCGGCGCCGGCCCCAAGCGCAACGGCCACCGGCCGGGCGGTGCCGGCGGTCCGGGGCGGTCGTGGCACGCGGACCGGCAGGGCGAGCGGCAGGGCCGTCCGGCCCCGCGTCATCCGCAGGCCAAGGCCAACCACGGCCATTCCGGTCACGGACACTCCGGCCATGGCCATTCCGGCAACGCCCACTCGGGCAGCGCCAACGCGGGCAACGGGGGCCAGGCTCCCCTGACTCGCGGACGGCGCTGATGACCGGGCGGCGGTCGATGGGGTAACCTATGCAGCGGCGGCCGACGGGCACCGTAGACGAATGGGCCGCGAAGGCCCATTTGCAACGGATGATCCGCACGACCGCCGTCCACATCCCGAAGCCGCCGCCGCTCTGGCCGGACGTCGTCGCGCAGTGCCGCACCCTCATGCGGGACCTGCGCGCGCCGGCCGTCCTGATCGAAGGGCAATTGATCGACACGCCCTTCGGTCCGCGCATCGCCGCGACCCTGAGCCTGCCGCCGGAAATGGGTCCGGTTCCGCTGACCGAGCACCCGGCCTATCGCCGCGCCATGCGCGACGCCGCCGGCATGGTGACCTTCATGCGCATGGCGGCGTTGAACGCCAGCGGGATCGACCCCGTGACCGCCAGCCGCGAGCCGGAGACGGTGGTGTGGCAGGTGGTGGTCGTGCCCGCCGGCGTTGCCCTGATCGCCCGCACGGATTCGGCCGATTTCGGCCCTTTTCTCCTGTCCGAAGACGATCCGGACGAGGAGCGCACCGCGCTCGTCGACCGCCAGTTGGAATTTGCCGGCATCACGGTCGGGGATCCCCGGCCGCCGGCTCCGGACGGCTGGAGCCGGGCCTGAACTTTCGTACGAAGCACAACCCAGCCACCGCACAACCCAGGAGGCGTCTCGTGAGCAAGTTCGAAGACCGTGCCTACCGCGTCGGCAAGTCCAAGCCGAACGTCGCCGAGATGAAGAGCCTGCTCGCCCGGCTCAAGCACGACCTGGAGCAGTTCATGGCCCGCAAGCCGGGCGGTGCTGTCGTTGATCCATTGCGTGCCCGCATCCGCGAGCTGCAGGCGGAGATCAACGAGGCCGAGGCCGAGGTCGAGCGCAAGCGCGAACGGCAGCCGGCCGGTGACGATGGCGACGAGTCGGATCGGGGTGCGGGTGGCGGCGCCTTCGTCCGCTCGACGTCCGGCCGCTTCCCGCCCCGTGGGCGTCCGGGCCGCTGATCCGGTTGGACGCAGAGCAATTTCTGAGCAAAGGCAAAGCCCTTCTCCCGATCGGAGAGGGGCTTTTCGTTTGCTGACGCGCGTGTGTTCCGGCAGCGGAAAGAATCGTACGGGCGAGATGATGGTTAATTTCGCATTAACCATATCGTGCGAGCATTCGAGCGTCCGAAGAATACAAGGCTTTTTGAAAAATGCCGGATAACCGAAGGAATGAGGGTGTGGTGGTGGCCATCGATGCCGGACGCCCCGGCCGCGATGGTGTCGCGGATCCCATCGCCGATCCGCGGCGCGAGCCCGACGTGCAACTCGCCGCCATGGTCCCGCTCAGCGTGAAGCGGGCGGTGCGCCGCCGCGCCGAGGAGGAGGGCACGACCGTGCGCAGCATCCTGCTGCGGGCACTCAAGGCCACCGGTGTCGCCGAGGTTGACGAGGCCGAGATCGCCGACCGCCGCGCCGCCGCCGGCGCGCTGCGCTCTGACTTGTGGCGGTCCGGCCGCGTCGGCTGAGCCGGCATGCCCGGTCCGGGCAACCGAGGGGCGCCGGGGCGCCCGCCGCGCGCGGTCGAGGGCGCCGCGCCGGCCGTCATGGAACCGGCCATCATGGAACGCTCATGAGCCTCCTACACCGCCTGATGTTGCTGGTCTTCCTGGCACTCGTGCCGGCCGCGGCCATCGAGATCGACAACGAGCTGAAGCTGCGTGCTGCCCGCGAGGTGGAGGTGCATCAGGTCGCCATGCGGCTGGTCAGCCTGATCGACGCGGAACAGAGCCGCATCGTCGAGGGTGTGCGCCAGGTGCTGGTCACCGTGGCGCAGACCGATGCGGTGCGCAGCGGCGACGGGCAGCGTTGCCAGAACCTGCTGGAGCGGCTGCGGCCCGGCTATCCCGAGCACCTGCGGGTGCACGTCACGGATGGCAACGGCGTGATTCGCTGCGCCACCGATCCGGCGGCGGTGGGCATGTCGGTCGCCGACCGGGCGCACCTGCGCATCGCCGCGGTGACGGGCCGGTTCGCGGTCGGCGAGCACATCCGCCAGCGCACCACGGGTGCACCGGCGTTGCCGTTCGCGCTGCCCTACACGGACCGTGAGGGCATGGCGGCCGGCATGGTGACGGCGCTGGTCGACCTCGGCTGGCTGGAGGCGTACCTCAAGGCGAAGCCGATGCCGTACAACGCGTCGGTGCTCGTCACCGACCGCAACGGCGTGGTCCTGGCCCGTGTGCCGGAGCTTGCCGGCGTGAACGGCACGCAGGTGCCCGAGCGGTATCGCCGCCTGCTCACGGCACGGGAGAGCGGCACGGTGGAAATGCCCGGCCTCGACGCCGTGGAGCGCATCCTGGCCTACAGCCCGGTGGACGTGGGTGCCCAGGGACTGCTGCTTGCCGTCGGCATCGACAAGGCGCAGGCCATGGCGCCCGTAGACGAGGCCATGCGGCGGGCGCTGGTGGTGATCGCGGTGGTTGCGGCCGCCACGCTGTTCGGTGCCTGGTGGATCGGCGGCCGGCTGGTGCGGCGGCCGGTCGCCGCCATGGTGAACGCCACCCGCCGATGGCGGGCGGGCGACCTGACGGCACGCAGCGGCCTTGCCGGGACGAACACCGAGTTCGGGCAGATTGGCGACGCCTTCGACGCCATGGCCGAGGACCTGGAACAGCAGGCCAAGGTGCGGGAGGAGGCGAACGCCGCCGCCCACAAGATGGCCGCCGTGTTGTCGAGCACCACGGACGGCGTCTTCGAGGTGGACCGGTCCTTCACCATCCTGTACCTCAACCACCGTGCCCGCGCCCTGATCGGCAATGGGCGCGACTTGGTCGGACGGCGTCTGTGGGACGCCTTTCCGGACGTCGTGGGCACCGTGTTCCACGAACAGTACGCCCATGCCCTGCGCGAGCAGGAGCCGGTGGAGTTCGAAGGCTACTTCGCGCCGCTGGAAGCATGGTTCGCGGTGCGCGCCTTCCCGTCGCGCGACGGGCTTGCCGTGTTCTTCCAGGACGTCACCGCGCGCAAACGGAACGAGACGGCGCTGGCCGAGGCGAACCGCGAGAACGGCGCGCTGCTGGCGCTGCTCAACTCGCTGCTCGAACACGCGCCGGTGGGCTTCGCCTTCTTCGACCGGGAGCACCGCTACCTGCGCATCAACAAGACGCTGGCCGACATCCACGGCGTGCCGGCGGAGGCATACCTGGGCCGTCCGGTGGCGGAGGTGCTGCCGGTCAACGCGTCCCAGGTCGACCGCATCATCGGGCGGGTCCTCGCCACCGGCGAGGCGGTGCGCAGCCACGAGCTGGTGGGCGAGGCGCCGGACCGGCCCGGCGTGTCCCGGCACTGGCTGACCAGTTTCTATCCCGTCAAGGCGGACGGCAAGGTGGTGGCCGCCGGCATGGTCGTCATGGAGGTCTCCGATCTCCGCGAGGCCGAGGCGGCGCGCAGCCGCAGCGAGGAGCGTTTCCGGTCGGTGTTCGAGCAGGCCTCCGTCGGCATCGAGCGGGTGGCGCTGGACGGCCGCCTGCTGGATGTGAACGGCAAGCTGTGCGCCATTCTCGGCACCGGGCGCGAGGATTTGCTGGGCCGCAGCTTCCGCGACGTCACCGATCCGGCCGACCTGCCGGCGGAGGAGGTGCTGCTCGACCGGCTGCTGGCCGGCGACATCCCGAGCTACGCCATCGAGAAGCGCTACCGCCGCGCCGACGGGACCACGGTGTGGGTGCGGGTCACCTCCTCGCTGGCCCGCATCACCGGGACGGAGGAGGCCTACCGCCTGTCCATCGTCGAGGACATCACCGAGCGCAAGGCGATGGAGGAGGACCTGAAGCGCGCCATGAACGAGGCGGAGCGGGCCAATCTCGCCAAGACCAAGTTCCTGGCTGCCGCCAGCCACGACCTGCGCCAGCCGTTGCAGTCGCTGTTCTTCTTCGCCGCGGCGCTGTCCAGCCACGTCTCCCCCGGCCGGGGCGGCGAGGTGCTGGGACACCTGGAGCGCGGGCTGGAGGCGCTGAAAGGGCTGTTGGACAGCCTGCTGGACGTCTCCCGGCTCGATGCCGGGCTGGTCACGCCGGCGGTGGAGGACTTCCCGATCACCGACGTGCTGGACCTCGTGTCCGCGGCCTACGCGCCGCTAGCGCACGAAAAGCGGCTGGCGTGGCGAGTGGACGGATGCGCGGCCACGGTGCGCAGCGACCGCACGCTGCTGGCGCGCATGCTGAGGAACCTCGTCGAGAACGCGTTGCGCTACACTGCGGCCGGCGAGGTCGCCATCGAGTGCCGTGCGTCGGCGAGCGCACTGCTGATCTGCGTGCGCGACACCGGCATGGGCATCCCATCCGACCACCTGGAGCGCATCTTCGAGGAGTTCCATCAGGTCGGCAACCCGGAGCGCGACCGCACGCAGGGACTGGGCCTGGGGCTGGCGATCGTGCGGCGGCTGTCGCGCCTGCTGCGCCATCCGGTGGCGGTGCGTTCCATCCTTGGCGGTGATTCCGGGGGTGGTTCGGAGTTCTGCATCACCGTGCCGCTCGGCCACGCCGCGGGGGCCGAGCTGGCCCTGCCGACGCCGCCGGCGGCGGCGAGCGGCCGTGGACGGCTGGCTGTGCTGGTGGACGACGACGCCATCGTGCTGATGGGGCTGAAGATGATCCTCGCCGACTGGGGCTACGAGGTGCTGACCGCCGGTTCCGCCGATCAGGCCATGGAGCGCCTGGAGGACGAGGGGCGCCGGCCGGATATCGTGGTCGCCGACTACCGTCTGCGCGAGGGGCGCGTGGGCACCGAGGCGATCCTGCGGGTGCGCGAGCGCTACGGCGCCGCCATCCCCGGCGTCATCCTCACCGGCGAGACGGGGCCGGAGTGCCTGCACGACGCCGCCGCGCACGGCCTGCGCGTGGTGCACAAACCGATCACTCCGCGCCAGCTTGGCACGACGCTGGATGAACAGCTTCAGGCGGCGGAGTAACGTCCTCCCCTTGAAGCGGCGGTTCGGCGGCGACGGCGCGGCCGGATTCGGTCAGGCGGCAGACCAGCCAGTCGGGCTTAAGGGGGTTGTCGAACCAGCGTTCGGCCCAGCCGGCCTTGATGCAGCTTTCCACCGTCTGGTGGTTGACGCGCTGGCCGCGCGCGTCGAACAGCGGCAGTTTGCCGCCGGGCTCGTCCAGGCCGCGGCGCAGCCAGGAGAGCTGCGGTTCGGTCGGCGCCCGCCGCGTTCCCTTGGAGCCTGGAGCGTTGGAGCGCAGCGCGGACATGATCGCCTCGGCCCTGTTGTGGCAAAGTTGGGACATTCTATGCCGGAACGGCGAACGGCGCATCACGGGAAACAGCCATGGACCTGGTGTTCGTCTACATGACGGCCGCATCGCGCGAGGAGGCCGCGCGCATCGGCCGCGCCCTGGTGGAGGAGCGGCTGGCCGCCTGCGTCAACATCCTGGGCGGCATGACGTCGATCTACCGCTGGGAGGGGGCGGTCGAGACGGCCGAGGAGACGGTCTTCATCGCCAAGACGCGTCGCGACCTGTTCGAACCCCTGGCGGCGCGGGTGCGCGAGCTGCACAGCTACTCCGTGCCCTGCATCGTGGAACTGCCGGTGGAGCGTGGCAACCCGGCCTACCTTGACTGGCTGCGCGCCGAGACGGCGTGAGCGCGCGGGCCGGGTGCCCCGCATGGCGGTCATGCGCGGGGCGCGGTGGACGCGCGCGGGGGCGCATGCCAGCTTCTCGGACGACTCATCCTGTGTCGGAGACGTTTCATGGGTGACTTGTCCGCCCGCCTGTCGGTCGGCTTCGCGTGGGTCGGCCACACGCTGATGCACATCGTCGCGGCGCTGTACCTGACGGTGGTGCTGGCGCTGGAGCGGGAATGGCAGCTCCCCTATGACGAGCTGATCCGGCTGTGGACCCTGGGGGCGCTGCTGATCGGGCTGGGCGCGCCGCTGGCCGGCTGGCTGGGCGACCGCTGGAGCGACAGCCGGATGATGGCGGTGTTCTTCCTGATGACCGGCGGCGGCGCGGTCTGGGCGGGGCTGGCCGACGGGCCGGACGCGCTGTGGATCGGGCTGGCGGTGCTGGGGCTGGGGGCGTCGATCTACCACCCCGTCGGCATGTCGTGGATGGTCAAGAACGCCACCAACCGTGGCAAGTCGCTGGGCTACCTGGGCTTGTTCGGCAGCATCGGCGTGGCGCTGGCGGCAGTGGTGGCGGGTGGCCTGACGGAGCTGTGGGGCTGGCGAAGCGCCTTCCTCATTCCGGGCGGGATCTGCGTGGCGCTGGGGCTGGCGCTGTGGGGCTGCATCGCCGCCGGGCTGATCCAGGACCGCAAGGGCGATCTGAAGCCGCAGCCCAAGCCGTCGCGCGGGGACGTGGTGCGCGCCTTCTTCGTGCTGTCGGTCACCATGGTCTGCGCCGGGCTGATGTTCAACGCCATGCAGATCGTGCTGCCCAAGCTGTTCGAGGAGCGGCTGTCCGATCTGGTGGGCGGCGGCACCTTCGGCATTGGCGGGCTGGTCACGCTGGTGTGGCTGACCGCGTCGATCCCGCAGCTGATCGGCGGGCATCTGGCCGACCGCTATCCGCTGAAGCGCATCTACGCCATCTGCTTGCTGGCGCAGACGCCGCTGATGGCGCTGCTGGCGGTGCTGGGCGGCTTCCCGCTGGTGGGTGCGGCGGCGATGGTGGTGATCGCGTCCCAGGTGCAGATCCCGGCGGAGAACCTGCTGCTCGCCCGCTACACGCCCGACAAGCACCGCGGGCTGGCGTTCGGCGCCAAGTTCATCCTGTCGTTCGGCGCCGGGCCGGTGGCCGTGCAGATGGCCGCCTTCTTCTACGAGCGCTTCCACGACTTCCGCGAGCTGTACTGGACGCTGACCGCGCTGGCGCTGGTCGCCTTCCTGGCCGCCCTGCTGCTGCCCGGCGAGCGCAAGGAGGCGGCCACCGCACCCACCGCACCACAACCGGTGCCGGCGGCGGAGTAGAGGGCTTCACAGCCGGTACAGCCAGCCGATGTAGGGCGGTTCATTGGGGGGCAAGGCGGCAACGGCGGATTCGACCGACAGGTTGCCGCTCCACGGCAGAAGCCACGCGTCGCCGATGCCGGCGGCGCGTGCCCTGGACAGTTCAGCCAGCGCCTCGGCACGGCCGGTGGGGCGGAGCGCCACGCGGTAGTGGCGCCTGCCGAAGACGGTGGCCTCCACCACCGTGGTGTCGGCCGTAGTGTCGGCGCGGGCGAGGGCGGCTTGGTACGCCGCCGCCTGGGAGCGCTTGGTGTAGCTGCCCAGCACCACCAGGAACGAGCCGGTGCCGGAGCGCACGGCGGCCTGCGCCACCGGGCCGGCGGGCATCGCCGCCGGCTCTTCCGGCTTGCGCGGCGGCAGCGGGGCGGCGCCGGACCCGGCGACGGTGTCGCTGAGCGTGGCCGTCGGGGCCGCGGCGACCTGGATGGGAGGCGGCGGTGCCTCGGCCGTGCGTGTCTCGTCCGGTGGGACGTTCTGCACCTCGCGCATGATGGCGACGATCAGCGGCTGCGGTGGCGCGTCCTCGCACAGGCGGCCGTTTTCCAGGATGTTCATGAAGGAGCAGTCGCGCTCGGCCACCGCCGAGATCACGTGGTCCTTCGCGGTCTTGTTGGTGCGCAGGAACAGCACCGTGTCGACGTAGAGCGACGCTGCGGTGATCGCCACCGGCACTCCCGCGCATCCGGCGAGCCCCAAGCCGGCTGCGGCGGCAAATCCCACCTTCGCAAATCCCACCTTCAGGGTCACACGCATGTCCGCTCCTGCCGTGGATGGTCCAAGGATCGCGCCGGGTGCCCGAGCGGATCAAGGCTGCGCCCGATTTGCTACGAATTGGTGGATATCGCGCCGGTCATGATAGATCTTTCCGCCAAGGCAGCGTCGGGGATGGCGGATGCGGTATCGGATTGGGTTGGGCGGATTCATCGGTGTCGGGCTGGCACTCTTCTGGGGGGCGGCTGCCCAGGCGGCGCCGTCCTTCGACTGCAAGGCGGCGGGCACGGTGGTGGAAAAGGCGATCTGCGCCGATCCGACGCTCGCCGATGCCGACCAGGAACTGGCGGACACCTACAAGCGCCTGCTCGCCTTGTCCGACGCCGAGGGGCGGGAGCGGTTGCGGGCCGAGCAGCGGGCATGGCTGGGCCAGCGCAACCAATGCGGCACGGCGGCCAATCCCGGACGCTGTCTTGCCGATACGCTGCGGGGGCGCGTGCAGGCGCTGAGCGCGGCGATGCCGGCGGCGGTCGCCGGAGTCGCCCGCACGGTGGCGAGCATCCCGGCCGACGCGCAAGGCGCCGCGCACCGTCTGGCCGACATCCGCGAGCCGCTGGGCAAGGGCTGGACCGCCTACCTGCTGCGCTACGGCCCGGCGACGGACCGGGCCAAGGCATCGGCCACCATGCGCGAGGCCATCGCCGGGATTGACGACGAGTACCCGCGCGGGATCGCCGAGCAAAGCGACCTCGCCACCGACGAGGGATTCCTGACGGCTTTGCGGATCGTCACCGACCACTACGAGATGGCGTGGCCGTGCTTCGTGATGGAGCGGCATGGCCGGCCCGCCTGGACCGCGCAGGGGCCGCTGTACGGCAGCTCGCGCGATGGCGCGGGACCGCTGCCGGACTGTCCCGATGCTGGCGCGCTGCTGGCGACACCGGCCTGGAAGGCGGTGGATGAGATGCTGGAACCGATGCTCGGCGTGGCGTACGCGCGCACCGGCACCATCCGCAGCACCTTCGGCCGGCAGATGGCGATCGAGCACATGATGTCGGCGGTCGATCCGCGGCTTCTGGTCGAGGGGACGCCACCGTTGGCCAAACAGGTGGAGGGCATCGCCGCGTGGTCGAACCCGCGCTGGGTCGGCGTCGACTGGGGCAACCGCTTCCGCGCCGCCGTGAAGGCCGCCGTGGACGGCTGGGCGCCGGGGCTGGCGGCGCGCTACCGGATCGGTCAGCCCGAGGCGCGGCGGGTGGCGGAGGCCGTGGCGTCCGCGTCGCTCGGCACGAGCGTCGGCTTCCTGACGGAGTACGTCACCCTCGACGCCGACACGCGCATCCCCGACTGGCTGCGCGGCGCCTGGGCGTGGACCGGCGGCGCGGAGGGGACGCCGTTCGCCGCGCCCTCCGGCCGGGCGACCATCGACGAGGGCCGGATCTGCGCCGGCACGGAGTGCCAGGGCTTCGACGTGTCCGAGAGCGGCAATGCGGTGGAGATGGACGCCGCCGACCTGAAGGCGGCGGGCGCCAAGCCGGCGCCGGATTGGCAGCGTCGCGCCGTGGAACTGGCGTCGACCGAATCCGGCACGGTGTTCAAGGCCGTTCCGCTGGCCGACGGCGGCGTCCTGGTTCCCGGCTTTGAGAAGCCGGTGGTCCTGCGGCGGCCCGCGAAGTAGGGGGTGGGCGTCGGGCTTTCGCCGCGCTCAACCCAACCTACGAGGGTTCCGTAGGCTGGGTTGAGGCCCTGGCCGAAAACCCAACGTCGCGGATCAGCCCGCGGCGACCGTCAGTGCCTGATCGAGGTCGGCGATGATGTCGTCCGCACTCTCGATGCCGACCGACAGGCGCACCACGTCCGGGCCGGCGCCGGCCGCGACCAGGCCTTCCTCGGAGAGCTGGCGGTGCGTGGTGGACGCCGGGTGGATGATCAGCGAGCGGCTGTCGCCCAAGTTGGCGAGGTGACTGAACAGTTGCACGTTCTCCACCACCTTGACGCCCGCGTCGTAGCCGCCCTTGACGCCGAAGGTGAACACGGCCCCCGCGCCGCGCGGCAGGTATTTCTGCGCCAGATCGTAGTACTTGGAGGACTTCAGGCCCGCGTAGCTGACCCAGGCGACGGCCGGGTGTCCTTCGAGGAACTGCGCCACCTTCAGCGCGTTGGCAGAGTGGCGCTCCATGCGCAGCGGCAGCGTCTCGATGCCGTTCAGCGTCAGGAAGGCGTTCATCGGCGACTGGCTGGGCCCCAGGTCGCGCAGGCCCACGGCGTGGCCGTGGATGGTGTAGGCGAGGTGGCCGAAGGTCTCGTGGAACTTCAGGCCGTGGTAGCCGGGCTCCGGCTCCGTCAGGGCCGGGTACTTGCCGGCCTTGGTCCAGTCGAACGTGCCGCTGTCGATGATCACGCCGCCCAGCGAGGTGCCGTTGCCGGACAGGAACTTGGTGGTGGAGTGCACGACCAGCGTCGCCCCATGCTCGATCGGGCGGCACAGGTACGGGGTGGCCAGCGTGTTGTCGACGACCAGCGGGATCTGTGCCTCGTCGGCGATCTTCGCCAAGCCCTCCAGGTCGGTCACCACGCCGCCGGGGTTGGCGAGGCTTTCGACGAAGATGGCCTTGGTCTTCGGGGTGACGGCGGCGCGCACGGATTCCAGGTCGTCGGTGTCGACGAACACGGCCTTCCAGCCGAAGGCGCGCGGGAAACTGTTGGAGAACTGGTTGAGCGAACCGCCGTAGAGCTTCTTGGCGGCGATGAACTCGTCGCCGGGCGACATCAGCGGGAACAGCGCCATCATCTGGGCCGAGTGGCCGGACGAGGTGCAGGTGGCGCCGACGCCGCCTTCCAGGTTGGCGAGCCGCTCCTCCAGCACCGAGACCGTCGGGTTGGTCAGGCGCGAATAGATGAAGCCGACTTTCTGCAGGTTGAACAGCGAGGCCGCGTCGTCGATGTCGTCGAAGACGAAGGCGGTCGTCTGGTAGATCGGCGTCTGGCGGGCACCCGTGGCCGGGTCCGGCGCGGCACCGGCGTGGACGGCGCGGGTCTCGAAGCCGAAGGTCTTCGGTTCGCTCATGGTGTCGTGTCCCCTTACATCAATTTCTTGAAGGATTTGGCGGGCGCCATCTTCTTGGTGGAGATGATGTTCGAATTGATCCCGCCGCGGCTGATCTCGCCGCACAGGCGCTGGTATTCGATCTTCGGGCAGCGGTTCATGACCACCGTCAATCCGGCCGCCTCCGCGCGCTCCGCCGCCGCGTCATTGCGCACGCCGAGCTGCATCCACACGACCTTGGCCCCCTTGGCGATGGCCTCGTCGGTGACGCCGTCGGCGGCCTGGGCGTTGCGGAAGATGTCGACCATGTCGACGGCGTCGGGCACGTCGGCGAGCCTGGCGTAGACCGTTTCGCCCAGCAGCGTCTGCCCGGCCAGGCCGGGGTTGACCGGGATGACGCGGAAGCCCTTGCTCTGCATGTACTTCATGACGAAGTAGCTGGCCTTGATCGGGCTGGCGGAGGCGCCGACGAGGGCGATCACCTTGGTGCCCTGGAGCACGCCGCGCAGGAACGCGTCGGTGTAGCTGTCGTGACCGGTCATTGTCCGCACCACGTCGGCTGCCGCTTCTGGAGGAAGGCGTCGATCCCCTCGGCCGCGTCGCGGGCCAGCATGTTCTTCGTCATCACTTCGCTGGCGTAGGCGTAGGCCGATGCGAGGTCCTGCTCGATCTGGCGGTAGAACGCCTCCTTGCCGATGGCGAGCGTCAGCGGCGACTTGGACGCGATCTTGGCGGCGACGCCGTGCACCACGTCGTCCAAGGTCGAGGACGGCACCGCGCGGTTGATCAGGCCGTGCGCCTCGGCCTCCGCGGCGGAAATGAAGTCGCCGAGCAGCAGCATCTCCATGGCGGCCTTGCGGCTCACGGCTCGGCTCAGCGCCACCATGGGGGTGGAGCAGAACAGGCCGATGTTGACGCCCGGCGTGGCGAAGCGCGCGTCTTCCGCGGCGTAGGCGAGGTCGCAGGTGGCGACGAGCTGGCAGCCGGCCGCCGTGGCGATGCCGTGCACGCGCGCGATCACCGGCTGGCGCAGCGTGGTGACCCGCTGCATCAGCGTGGAGCACTGGGCGAACACGGCGGCGACGGCATCGCGGCCGGGGTTGGCGCGCATCTCCTTCAGGTCGTGGCCGGAGCAGAAGGCCGGGCCGGCACCGGCCAGCACCACCACCTTGACCGACGGATCCTCGTGGATGGCGTCCAGCGTGCCCTGAAGCGCCGCCATCAGGCCCATCGACAAGGCGTTGCGCGCCTGCGGCCGGTTGAGGGTCAGCGTCGTCACGCCGTCGCGATCGTGGCGCAGGACCAGCGGTTCGGTGGCTGTCTCTGTGTTGGGGGTGTTTGCGGCGGGTGCGCCCATCCTCGTTCCCTCCGTGCCGGATGTTCGTGGTTTTGGAGCCGGACTGTACTCCGCGGCCAACCTCACGGGAACCGGCGCGTTGCGGACCGGACGCATGAGAGGACATGGTGTCGTGCATTTCAACAGAAATTTTTGTGTAACGCCATTAACAACAAAAGCGCATCGTTGTTATTTGATTGCGGGCCAGACAATCCTGGGTGGCGGGAATCCCTTGTCGGGCTCTGGGGCTTTCAGCCATGATGACGGCGGCGATCAGTGGCGGATATCAAAGAAGGGGAGGCGCGGACGTGGCGCCGGAAAATGCCGGGGCTGCCACCATCGACTGGCGGTCCGTGTTCGCGCACAGCCCGGCCGCGACGTGCGTGGTCGGAGCGGACGGCCGCGTGGCCGATGCCAACATGGCCATGGCGGCGCTGGCCGGCCGCACCGTCACCGAACTCGTCGGCCGCCCGTTCGACCTGCTGGCGCCGCTCACCGGAGGCACTTCCACCCCCGGAAAGGCCTGGGTGCCGACGATGGCGCGGGGGTCGGCCCTGCTGCGCCGCGCCGATGGGGTGGAGCGCGGGGTCAGCTACGCCGTGACGGACCTCGATGGCGGGCTGCGTCTCGTCACGCTGGCCGACGTTACGGATGAGCAATGCTTCGTCTGCGCCGTGTTCTCCAGCCGCGAGAAGTTCCGCACCGCCATCGACGACCAGTCGGAGCTGATCTGCCGCTTCACGCCGGATCTCAACGTGACGCTGGTGAACCGGCAGTTCGCCGCGGCCTGCGGGATGACGCCGCGGCGGTTCGTCGGCCTCAACCTGCGCGCCATCCTGGCACCGGAGACGCTGGCCGCCGTCGAACGCTTCGTGCGCGAGGCGACGCCGACCGCCCCCCTGGCCGCCAGCGAGGAGCGCTGGCCGACGGGTGACGGCTCCACCGGCGACGGCCCCACCAGCGAAGGCCCGGTGCGTTGGATCACGTGGCGGCGGCTGGCCGTGTTCGACGCCGAGGGGCGGCTGACCGCCATCCAGTCGGTCGGCCGCGACACCACGCAGCGGCGCCTTGCGGAGGAGGAGCGCATCCGCCTCGCCGCCATGATCGAGCGCAGCCCGGTCGTCGGCCTCGTCTGGCGGATGGAGGGCAACCTGCCCATCGAGTACGCCACCAACAACGTCGGCCGGCTGGGGCTGGACCGGAGTGCGCTGCTGTCGGGCAAGGCCGGGCTGCTCGACCTGCTGGAGCCGGAGGACGCGGTCGCCTTTTCGGTCTGGGTCGAATCCCGGCGGGAGGAAACCGGGTCACGGCATATTTGCGTGCGTCTGGCGGACCGTGGGAAGGGTTCGCGCTGGGTGTCGGTCACGGCGTGGCGGGTGTGCGACGGGCGCATGGAGGCGGCCCTCCTCGACGTGACCGAGCAGCGGCACGCGAACCTCGCCCTGCGCGACCGCGAGCGGCGCTTCCGCGCCATCCTCGACCATACCATCCAGTTCATTGGTCTGCTGACGCCCGGCGGGCGAATCATCGAGGTGAACCAGACGGCGCTGCGCTTCATCGGCGCGCTGGAGTCGGACATCCGCGGGCGCCTGTTCTGGGACACGCCCTGGTGGACCGACCCGGCTGGGGGGGAGCGGCTGCGCGCGGGCATCGTCGCCGCCCTGCACGGCGAGGCGGTGCGGTTCCAGACGACGCACACCTCGCCCCAGGGCGTCACGCTGCACATCGACTTCTCGCTCACGCCGATCCGCGACGATGCCGGCGAGGTCGTCTTCCTGGTCGCCGAGGGCCACGACATCACCGGTATGAAGGAGGCGCAGGCGGCCCTGCTGGCCGCCACGCGCGAGGCGGAGGAGGCGAACCGCTCCAAGACGCAGTTCCTGGCGGTGATGAGCCACGAACTGCGCACGCCGCTGAACGCCATCCTCGGCTATTCGGAGGTGATGCAGAACGCGCTGTTCGGCCCCGTCGGCAACCCGCGCTACAACGGCTATGCCGAGGCGATCCACAACTCCGGCCGGCACCTGCTGGGTATCATCGACGACATCCTGGAGGTCTCCCGTATCGAGCTGGGCGTCCTGGAACTGAGCGAAGACGACGCGGGCATCGCCGAACTCGTCGATCGCGCGGCGCAGATCCTCACCAACCGCGGGCGCGAGGCCGGCGTGTGGCTGGAGACCGACGTGCCGGACGGGCTCCCGCCGTTGCGCTGCGATTCGCGCCGCGTCGTCCAGATGCTGGTCAACCTCGGCCACAACGGCATCAAGTTCAGCCGGCGCGGCGGCCGAGTGCGCATCGCCGCGCGCTCTGCGCCGGATGGCGGGCTGGACCTCAGCGTCGCCGACACCGGCGTGGGCATCGCGCCGCAGGACTTCGGCCGCGTCTGGGAGCCCTTCGGCCAGGCCGCCGCCGCGCACGTCCGCCAGGCCGGCGGCGTGGGGCTGGGCCTGACCATCACCAAGGCGCTGATCGAGGCGCACGGCGGGGAGGTGCATCTGGACAGCGCGCCGGGGCAGGGGACGACCGTGACCCTGTCCTTCCCGGCGGAACGCTGCGGGGCGGGGGTGGGCGCGGAGGAGCCCCTATCCGCGTGAGGGGGTGACAATACGTGGGCGTATGGCAAGATGCGTGGGTGCCCCCGCAATCGTGAGCGCCCGCATGACCGCCGCACCCGCCATATCCATCCCCGACCTGGAGGCCCTGATCCGCGAGGGCGTGCCGCTCGTCGGCAACTTCGGCATCGCGATCGACGATCTCGGCCCCGGCCGCGTGCGCATGCGCATGCCCTACAAGGACGACTTCGTCCGCCCCGGCGGCACCGTCACCGGGCCGGCGATGTTCGGGCTGGCCGACGTGGCGCTGTACGCCGCCGTGCTCAGCCTGATCGGCCGCGTGGAACTGGCCGTCACCACCTCCATGACCATCAACTTCCTGCGCCGGCCCGCACCCGTCGGCATCGTGTGCGAGGGGCGGGTGCTGAAACTGGGCAAGCGGCTGGCCTACGGCGAGGTGCTGCTGTTCTCCGAAGACAGCCTGGACGAGCCCGTCGCGCACGCCACCGGCACCTACTCCATCCCGCCGCACGCGCCGGTCAGCGTTGCGGTATCGGGTTACCGCGATGCCGAGGCGGACTGAAAAACACAATGGGATCAATGGCTTTCGGATCGAGGTATCATGGTACCATTTCTGGAAGTGGCTGATTTCATTTAGGAATTTTTGGCGTTGACAACGTGCCGGAAATCCCTCACAAAGCCGGCCGCTTCGGCGCCGCGGTTGGAATTTCCGGATCTGGCGGCCTGCCGATCCACGATTCACTCAACGAGTGTGGCGATGAAGACCTTCAATCTGAAGCCGTCCGAGATCGAGAAGAAGTGGTACGTCGTCGACGCCGACGGCCTCGTTCTCGGTCGGCTTGCCAGCATCCTGGCGAATATGCTCCGCGGCAAGAACAAGCCGGCCTACACCCCGCACATGGATTGCGGCGATCACATCGTCGTCATCAATGCCGAGAAGGTCAAGCTGACCGGCAACAAGCGGAAGGACGACATCTTCTACTGGCACACCGGCTATCCGGGCGGCATCAAGGGCCGTTCGAAGGGCCAGATCCTCGACGGCAAGTACCCGGAGCGCGTCATCGAGAAGGCCGTGGAGCGCATGATCCCGCGTGGTCCGCTCGGCCGTCGCCAGATGACCCACCTCAAGGTCTACAAGGGCGCCGCCCACCCGCACGAGGCGCAGCAGCCGACCGTGCTCGACGTCGGTTCGATGAACCCGAAGAATAAGCGGAGCGCGTAATCCAATGGCTCAGGTCACCACCACCCTTTCCAGCCTGAAGGATCTGGCGGGCGGCACGCAGACGGCCGTTGCCTCCGCCGAGACGAACGAGCCGAAGCTCGACCAGTTCGGCCGCGCCTACGCCACCGGCAAGCGCAAGGACGCCGTTGCCCGCGTGTGGATCAAGCCGGGCACCGGCAAGATCACCGTGAACGGTCGCGACGTCGAGGTGTACTTCGCCCGCCCCGTGCTGCGCATGATGATCAACCAGCCGTTCGGCATCGCCGGCCGCGATGGCCAGTTCGACGTGCTGTGCACCGTCACCGGCGGCGGCCTGTCGGGCCAGGCCGGTGCCGTCCGTCACGGCATCTCGAAGGCGCTGACCTACTACGAGCCGGGCCTGCGCCCGCCGCTGAAGGCCGCTGGCTTCCTGACCCGCGACGCCCGCGTCGTCGAGCGTAAGAAGTACGGCCGCGCCAAGGCGCGCCGCAGCTTCCAGTTCTCGAAGCGCTAAGCCCGCACGCGGTCTCTGCAAAGTTCTGGTACGAGCAGGGGGCGTCCCACGCGGGGCGCCCCTTTTGCTATGCTCACCCCTTCACGCGAACAGGGAAGATCCTTTCCATGGCCAACACGACCACCCCGATCCGCGTCGGCATCCTCGGCGCCAGCGGCTACACCGGCGCGGAACTGGTGCGCATGCTGCTGCGCCACCCGAACGTCGAGATCCGCGCGCTGACCGCCGAGCGTCAGGCCGGCAAGCCGATGGCGGAGGTCTTCCCGCACCTCGGCCGCTACGGCCTGCCCGACCTCGTGAAGATCGAGGAGGTGCAGTGGGACAAGCTGGATGTGGTGTTCTGCGCCCTGCCGCACGGCACCACGCAGGAGGTGGTCTCCGGCATCCCGCACGCGCTGAAGGTGGTCGACCTCTCCGCCGATTTCCGCCTGACCGACCCGGCCGAGTACGCCGCGTGGTACGGCCACGAGCATCGCGCCGTGGACCTGCAGAAGGAGGTCGCCTACGGCCTGACAGAGCTGAACCGGCAGGGCGTGCGCAAGGCCCGCGTGGTCGCCAACCCTGGCTGCTACCCGACCAGCGCGCTGCTGCCGCTGATGCCGCTGCTGCTGGGTGAGCTGATCGAGCCGGGCGGCATCGTCATCGACGCCAAGTCGGGCGTGTCCGGCGCCGGCCGCGACGCCAAGCAGGCCAACCTCTTCTCCGAGGTGTCGGAGGGCTTCAACGCCTACGGCGTCGGCCACCACCGTCACATGCCGGAGATCGAGCAGGAACTGCGGCTGGCCGCCGGCCGGCCGGTCACCGTGTCGTTCACCCCGCACCTCGTGCCGATGAACCGTGGCATGATGTCCACGATCTACGTGCGCATGGCCGACGGAGCCAACGCGGACGACCTGCGCGACGCGCTGATGCAGAAGTACGAGGGCGAGCCGTTCGTCGGCGTCGTGCCGGCCGGCGTCGCCCCGGCGACGCGGCACGTGCGCGGCTCCAACCACTGCCTGATGGGCGTGTTCCCCGACCGCACCCAGCGCGGCGCCATCATCGTGTCGGTCATCGACAACCTGGTGAAGGGTGCGTCGGGCCAGGCGATCCAGAACATGAACGTCATGCTGGGCCTGGGCGAGACCACCGGTATCGATCAGGCGCCGATGTTCCCGTAAGCTTTTTGCCCCCCCCTAACCCCCCTCCGCTCCGCTCTCGCCGGATCTCTGATCCGGCTGCCGCGACAGGCGGGTCCTTCGGACCCGCTGAGAGCAGGGGAGGGAACGCCGCCGCTGATCCCAGAACCCTCCCCTGCGAAAGCGGGGAGGGTGGCTGAGCGCAAGCGAAGCCGGGTGGGGGCGAATCAGGAGATTCCCATGTCCGGCCTCATCCTGCCCTTCAAGGGCATCACCCCGACTATCGACTCGACGGTGTTCGTCGCGCCCACCGCCAGCGTGATCGGCGACGTCGTCATCGGAGCGGAAAGCAGCATCTGGTTCGGCTGCACCGTGCGCGGCGACGTCAACGAGATCCGAATCGGGGCGCGCACCAACATCCAGGACGCCACCGTCATCCACGTGGCGGCGGCCGGGCAGGGGACGTACATCGGCGACGACATCACCGTCGGTCACATGGCGCTGCTGCACGCCTGCACGCTCGAATCGGGCTGCTTCATCGGCATGAAGGCCTGCGTGATGGACGGCGCGTATGTCGAGTCGGGGGCCATGGTGGCCGCAGGCGCCCTGGTGACGCCCGGAAAACGGGTCAAGGCGGGGCAACTCTGGGCCGGTGCACCGGCCCGTCCCATCCGCGAACTCAGCGAAAAGGACCTTGCCTACTTCCCAGTATCTGCGCGTCAATACGCGGCACTGGCGCAGACCTATCGGGAAGCGTAGACTACGCCGGTGTCCGTAGCGTCCGCGTGACGGGAAAGCCGCAGGGCCTTGCGGTTTGCCCGGCTGCGTCGGGCGTGCGGGCTTTAGGCGGGAACATCGCGAGCGACTGCTTGTTTCGGGAATTGCTGTCCACCCGTGCGGCGAAGGGGCGCGTTTGCGCGGTCCGCTTCTCCTACAGCACGAAACGTCCACTGAAAGCGATATTGGAGGAAGTGGAGCTATGAACATGGGTATTCGTAAGACGTGGGCCGTGCTGCCGGCCGTGCTCGTGGCCGGCGGCCTGATGGCCGGCACCGCGCAGGCGCAGACCGCCGCGACCACCGACGTGTGGTGCAACCCGGTCATCGGCTGGGGCAACACCGCGCTGCGTACCGCCAGCGGCGGTTACGTCATCCACAACGGCAGCTATCCGTGCCCGGCGCAGACCACGGCCGCCCCCGCCCCGGCGGCGCCCGGCCTGCAGAACGAGTATCTGGTGTTCTTCGACTGGGATAAGTCGAACATCACCCCGGCTGCCGACCGCATCATCGGCGACGTCGTGTCGGCGCTCGGCGCCAACCGCAGCACCGCCCGCGTGCAGGTCATCGGCCACACCGACACCTCGGGGGCCCCGAACTACAACCAGCGCCTGTCCATGCGCCGCGCCACCGCGGTGAAGCAGGCCCTGGTCGCCAAGGGCGTGCCGGCCAACAACGTCACCACCGAGGGCCGCGGCGAGACGCAGCTCCTGGTCCGTACCGGCGACAACGTGCGCGAGCCGTCGAACCGCCGTGCGCAGATCCTGCCGCGCGTCGGCACCGGCCCGACCTCGTAAGGCGCTCAGCGATCCCGCCGAAAGAAAAGGCCCCGGGGAGCGATCCCCGGGGCCCTTTTTCTTGTCCGCGTGCCGGATGTTGGGTTTTCGCTGGCGCTCAACCCAACCTACGACGGAACCGTAGGTTGGGTTGAGGCAACGCCGAAAACCCAACGGCAATCAGACGATGCGTTCCTTGACGTAGGAACCCGGCGCTTCGTCCAGCGGCTTCAGCTTGCCCTTGGCCGGGTCGCGGGCCGGCACGGTGCCGTTGGCGAAGTCGGCCACCCAGCGCTGCCACTCCGGCCACCAGGAGCCGGGGGTCTGCGTGGCGCCCTTGAACCAGTCGTCCGGGGCCTTCGGCAGCTTGGCGTTGGTCCAGTAGCAGTACTTCTCCGCGGCCGGCGGGTTGACCACGCCCGCGATGTGGCCGGAGGCCGACAGCACGAACTTGATCGGGCCGGAGAACAGCTGCGTTCCCTGGTAGGTGCTCTTCCACGGCGCGATGTGATCTTCGCGGGTGGACAGGAAGAAGGTCGGCAGCTTCACCGTGCGCAGGTCGATCGGCACGCCGCCCAGCGTGATGCCGCCCGGCTGGCGCAGCAGGTTCTTCTGGTACATGTTGCGCAGATAGAAGCTGTGCATCGCCGCCGGCATGCGGGTGGAGTCGCTGTTCCAGTACAGCAGGTCGAACGGGAACGGGTCCTTGCCCAGCAGGTAGTTGTTCACCACGAACGACCAGATCAGGTCGTTGGCACGCATCATGTTGAACGTGGTGGCCATCTTCGCGCCGTCGAGATAGCCCTTCTCGTTCATCTGGCCTTCGATGTAGTTGAGCTGCTCCTCGTCGATGAAGACGGAAAGCTCGCCCGCCTCGGCGAAGTCCAGCATGGTGGTGAAGTAGGTGGCCGACTTGATGCGGTCGTCACCCTTGGCCGCCATGTACGACAGCGTGGAGCCGAGCAGCGTGCCGCCCAGGCAGTAGCCGATGGCGTTGACGTCCGGCTCGCCGGTCTGCTTCACGATGGCGTCGAGCGCGGCCAGCACGCCCTCGAACATGTAGTCTTCGAAGCTCTTCTGCGCCAGACGCTCGTCCGGGTTGACCCACGACAGCACGAACACCGTGTGCCCCTGGTCCACCGCCCACTTGACGAAGCTGTTCTTCTCGCGCAGGTCGAGGATGTAGTACTTGTTGATCCACGGCGGCACGATCATCAGCGGCCGCTTGGCGACGTCCTTGGTCGTCGGCGTGTACTGGATGAGCTGCATCAGGTCGGTCTGGAAGACCACCTTGCCCGGCGTCACCGCGATGTTCTTGCCGACCTGGAAGGCGTCGTAGTCGGTCATGGAGATGCGCAGCTCGCCCTTGCCGCGCTCCAGGTCCTTCAGCAGGTGCTCCAGGCCCTTGACCAGGTTCTCGCCGCC
>DASPIO010000011.1:0-9992 GCA_035629155.1 Azospirillum sp.
CGGGCAGGTGATCCGCCAGCCCGACCTGCTGCGCGGCTTCACCGAGCTTCAGTACAAGCGCAACGACGCCGGCTTCGGCCGCGGCTTCTTCCGCGTGCGCGGCGACACGGTGGAGCTGTTCCCCGCCCACATGGAGGACCGCGCCTGGCGCATCTCCCTGTTCGGCGACGAGATCGAGGCGATCCACGAGATCGACCCCCTCACCGGCGAAAAGCTGGCGTCCCTGGAGGCCGTGCGCATCTACCCCAACAGCCACTACGTCACGCCCAAGCCGACGCTCAACCAGGCCATCGAGCAGATCAAGCGCGACCTCAAGATCCGCCTGGAGGAGTTCGCCGCCGAGGGCAAGCTCCTGGAGGCGCAACGGCTGGAGCAGCGCACCACCTTCGACATCGAGATGATGGCCGCCACCGGCTCCTGCGCCGGCATCGAGAACTACAGCCGCTACCTCACCGGCCGCGCCCCCGGCGAGCCGCCGCCCACCCTGTTCGAATACCTGCCCAAGGACGCGCTGCTGATCGTGGACGAGAGCCACGTCATGGTGCCGCAGATCGGCGGCATGTACCGCGGCGACTATATGCGCAAGACCACGCTGTCCGACTACGGCTTCCGCCTGCCGAGCTGCAAGGACAACCGCCCGCTCAAGTTCGAGGAGTGGGAGAGCATGCGCCCGCAGACGGTCTTCGTCTCCGCCACCCCCGGCAACTGGGAGATGGAGCGCACCGGCGGCGTCTTCACCGAACAGGTGGTCCGCCCCACCGGCCTGATCGACCCCGAGGTCATCGTCCGCCCCACCGAAACCCAGGTCGACGACCTGATCGCCGAGTGCAAGGAGGTGACGGCCAAGGGCTTCCGCGTCCTGGTCACCACGCTGACCAAGAAGATGGCCGAGGCGCTGACCGAATACATGCACGAGGCCGGTTTGCGCGTGCGCTACATCCACTCCGACGTGGAGACGCTGGAGCGCATCGAGATCATCCGCGACCTGCGCCTCGGGGCGTTTGATGTGCTGATCGGCATCAACCTGCTGCGCGAGGGCCTGGACATCCCCGAATGCGCCCTGGTGGCGATCCTGGACGCCGACAAGGAAGGCTACCTGCGCTCCAAGACCTCGCTGGTGCAGACCATCGGCCGCGCCGCCCGCAACGTGGAGGGCCGCGCCATTCTCTACGCCGACAAGATCACCGAGAGCATGAACTACGCGATCGGCGAGACCAACCGCCGGCGCGAGAAGCAGAAGGCCTACAACGAGGCGCACGGCATCACGCCGGAATCGGTGAAGAAGGCGATCGGCGACATCCTCGACAGCGTCTACGAGCGCGGCGACCACGTGACGGTGCCCACCGACGCGGCCACCGTCGGCCACAACCTGAAGGCCGTCCTCGCCGATCTGGAGAAGAAGATGAAGGCCGCCGCCGCCGACCTGGAGTTCGAGGAGGCCGCCCGCCTGCGCGACGAGATCAAGCGCCTGGAGGCCCTGGACCTCGGCATCGGTGCCGGCGGCGGGCAGCCCGGCAGCGTGGGCATCAGCACCGGCCGCATGGCGCGCGGCGTGCCCTCATCCGCCCCCGGCGCCCCCTACAGCAAGTCCGGCAAGGCGGCGATCAAGGCCAAGAAGGGCAAGCGGTAGGACCGCCCCCCAAACCCTCTCCCGCAACGCGGGGGAGGGTGGCTGAGCGTCAGCGAAGCCGGGTGGGGGCAAAACCTACCGCAACGGCACGTTCATCTGAATGCTCAACCCCGGCGCCGGCGCCGGCACAACCGGCGCATAGACGACCGGCGGCGGCGCGTACATCACGCGCGGCGGCGGCGGCGGCGCCACGATGACCGGCCCCGGCCGCTGCACCACCACGACCGGCGGCGCCTGCTCGTACACCACGACCGGCGCGCCATGGTAAGGGCCGTGCTTGTGGTGCCCGTGCTTGTGCCCGTGCCCCTTGCCGTCGGCCATGGCCGGCCCGGCCAGCACCACCACCAGCGCCGCGACGCCCGCCCCGACGACAGCCTTCCCGTACATCCCGTGATCTCCTGTTTCGCGCGTACGGCGGCATCCTACCACCGCATGGCCGCGGTCACGCTCAGGTTGCTTGCCGCCGGCCCGTGACAATTTCCGGCCGCGCCCGTCCGAGCCCGCCCCCGCATATCGTCACCCCTCGGCCGCTGCGCCATTCGTTCGATCGTGGTATTCCCCGGTCTGGCCGGGCGGGTTGTAAAGCTCTTCGCCGGTGTAGACCGGGCATCCGCGGCAGACGGCCGGCAGCGCCGCCTCATCGCCCGCCAGCATGGCGCGACGCAAGGCCTTGTAGCGCTCGCCGTTCCAGATCCCGGCCAGCGGGGTTTCCGTGATGCGGCCCATGACCTCCAGCCCGGAGATGTCGTAGCAGCACAGCGTCACCTCGCCGTTGGCGCGCACCACGGTTTCGGTGAACGGCGCGCTGCAGAAGCCGCGGCGGCGGTTGGCGTTCACGCTGACGACCAGCGCCGCCTCCTCGTCCGTCTTCGTCCAGCCCGGCCATTTGTAGGCATAGCTGGTGGAGATCGGCAGGCCGGGAAAGTCGGTGCGCAGGAAGTCCGGCGTCACCGCCACCGGCGGGTCGCCCGGCCGGCGCAGGATGTTGTTGGAGATGACGAGCGACACCCCCAGCGGCTCCAGGTACCGCCGCAGCATCCGCAGGTTCTCCCGCACCGTCGGGTAGTGGGAGCCGCGGCGGATGTCGTCGTTCTCCTCCGGCGTGCGTCCATCGATGGACACGAAGATGCGCGACACGCCGCTGGCCGCCAGCTCGCGGCAGCGCTCCTCGGTCGCCAGCATGGCGTTGGTGACGAAATGGATCTGCTCCACGCTGGTCCCGTCGCGCAGGCGGCGGATCATCGTCGCCAGGTGCGGGTTCATCAGCGGCTCCCCGCCCAGGTACATGACGCAGCTCACCAGCGCCTCGAAGGACCCGAGTTCGGCCAGCGCGCGTTCGAAGAGGTCGAGCCGCATCGCCCGCCGGTCGGTGCTGCGATAGGCGACGCCGGTGGTGCAGTGGCGACAACGCAGGTTGCAGGCGCTGGCGGCTTCGATGCGCACCCGCGTCGGCAGCAGCGCGGCGCCGTCCGGCGCGGTCAGCGCGATGGCCGCCCCCCGCTCCAGTTCGTTCGCCTCGGAGCAGCGCACGAGAATGTTGTGCAGGCCGATCTTGGCTCCCCGGCGGACCTGCGGCGACGTCGACCGCGCCAGCGCGTGGAACCGCTCCGCCGCCGCCTCGAGCCGTCCCGCCTCCATCAGGGCGACGGCGTGGTCGTAGGCGAATTCCTCGTTGCGCGGGTCGAGCCGCGCCGCCCGGCGGTGGGCGCGTTCCGCGGCCCCGGCTCCGGCCCCGTCGCGGCGGGTCTCCGCGCGGCCGAGCGCCACCTGGAGCGCCGGCTGCTGCGGCTCCAGCGCGATGGCGGCGCGCGCCTGGACCGCCGCGCCCGCCGCGTCGCCAAGCCGCAGCAGGACGCCCGACAGGTTCTGCCGGTAGGAGGGCTGGAGCGGCTGCTGCGCCACCGCCGTGCGGTACGCCGCCGCCGCCTCGCCGAATCGCCCGGCCTGCGACAGCGCGTTGCCGAGGTTGAAATGGCAGTCCGGGAACACCGGCCGCACCGCCGCCGCCCGGCGGTAGGCGGCGACCGCCGCCCCCAGTTCGCCAAGCTGCCGCCGCACGCCGCCCTGCACCTGCCATGTGTCGGCCGACGCCGGGTTGGCGGCGGCCGCGCGTTCCAGGCAGGCGTGCGCCCGCGGCACCGCGCCCGTCTGCAGCGCGACCAGCCCCAATAGCCGCAGCGCGTCCGGATGGTCGGGCACCACGCCCAGGAAGCGGCGGTAGGCCGCGTCGGCATCGGCGAAGCGCCCCTGCTGGTGAAGGCCGACGGCCTGCTGGAGAAGTGCCGAGGGATCGACCATGTGGGCGTGCGCTCCTTCCGGGTCTGTCTGGCGGGCATGCGGTGTTCCGCACGCGGCACGCCCAGGGAATGCGCATCGCGGGCGAAATGCAATCCCGGACAATGCAAATCCGGACGCGGCCTGGGCACCTGGACAACGGGCGAATGCAGGGGGCTCCGTTGCGATGCAAGGGGGCTCCGCCCCCCTGCACCCCCGCCAAGGGGCGGGAGCCCCTTGGATCCCGCCTGTGCGCTTCCCGCCAGCCGCCGGATATCCGCCACCAGCACGCCCATCATGTCGCGATCGGCCTGCGCCAGCGCCCGCACCCACTCCCGGTACAAGGCACCCCCCTTTCCCCGCCCTGGCCCCCGGCTCCGGCCAGAACGCAACCCCCTCCGCCCGCCAGCAAAGACCGGCGGGAGATGGACACACCTGGGGAGCTTTCACCTTCCCCGCTCGGCCGCCCTACTGCGCCGCGCGAAGCGCGACCGGAGCAGTGTGCGCCCGATTCGAGGACAAGGGGGGAGGAGATCAAGCGCTACGCCCGTTCAAGGAACGGCCGGACGCAGGATTTGGCAAAGCAACACCGCGGTCGCCCACCGGAGCGCCAAAGCCGTGGTGGATGGCTCGGGCAAGAGCCCGGGCGGGGCGCCGCGTTGTCGGCGATCTTGGCTCGTCGGCGGTCGTGGTTCAGAGGAAACCGAGGACACCGAAGAGCGTAATGCCTGCGGCGCTGGCCAGATTGAGGCCGTCGACCAACCGCCTGTCGGTGAGAAGGGGACGCAACAGCGAACTGAACGCGGCATATCCGGCTTGAACGAACAAACTGCCGATAGACAGGCCAAGCGCGAGAACAAGGGATTCGGCTACGTCGCCCGAGCGCGTCACCTGTGCCGCAAACGCCGAAATCGTAAGCACCGTCAGCGGATTGACGATGGTCAGAATGTAGGTGGCGCGAAAACCGTAACAGGTCGGACGGCTCCATCCGTCCGTTTGCGCTCGTCGCATTCGTGCGGCGGTGCTCCACGCCGTCCACAGGCCGAAGGCGATCAGTGCCAGCGATGCGGATCCACGCACCGCGTCCTGACGGTCGGCAAGCAGCGTGAGCGCGGCTTGTCCCGATAGGAATGCAGTCAGAGCAAAAGTCAGATCGGCAAGGGCAGCCCCCGCCGCGCTCCTCAATGCGGGGAAGAAGCCATGGTTAACGCCGTTGTTTATGATTATCAAAGCGATCGGGCCGACTGCAATGGAGAGGGCCAAGCCAAACGCGATGGACTGTAGGAAGCTTTCGGAAGTCATCGCGTGTTCGTCACTCGGAAATTTCAGAAAATGCTTTTTTCTTGGCGCGGCAGAATGGGCACCGGAAGTCATCGCCAAGATCATCCCACTTTGTGCCGGGGATGATGTTCTCCGTCTCTTCTCCGTCGCTTTCGACATACACGTACTTGCAATATGTGCATTGCCACGCGTGGCCACCCATAATCCGAATTCCTCCTTCAGGAATGGCGCGGCTGCCAAAGTGCATGGCCGGCCGCGCCGGCCGTATCAGTCGGTGAGGGCCTTGTTCAAGGCCGCGAACATGGCCCCGAAGCCGTCCATGAAAGCGATCGCGCCCGCCATCCCTTGTGTTCCGATGCGCGCATCGCGTTCCAAGTACGAAATCAAAATGTCACGGCCTGTCGATACGTGCATCGGTTCAACTTCGCAATGCACTTGGAAGAAGGCAAGCACAGGGTCGTCCTCGTCCTTCAAGCCGTAATGTCCAGCATGTGCCTGGAATCCAGAAAGGAAATATTGGAACTCACGGGACGATGTCATTTCGGAAGCCAGGTGGAAGCCAAGCGCCTCGCCGATGGATTCGGATCGATACAGGCGGTGCGTGAGATTGCCAAGCGCCCTTCCTTCCGGAAGCACGTTTGATCTGTCGAAAAGATCGGCATCGTCAAGGCCAAGATGGGACGTCAGTTCCTTGAACATCTGATGATGAGAAGGAAGCATACGCTTGTGGTGTTGTTGCAAGCCATATTCGTCCACGGACGCATAGAGGACATATGCCGCCTTGGCTGTAGCATTCCACGTGTCTTCGCGGATCCAATCGTCGGTCAGGCGTACGCCAAGGGTGGCAATGCCGCCCGGAATGTCCTTGAAGAATGCCCAAATTGTTCCGAAGAACGTGGCCAAGCCCTTTTTGTGGAGTGGGCGTTCTTTCAGAATTTCGCCGAATCGATCGAGGTCTCGTAGTGCTTGATGACGGACGATAGCCTGTGCGATCTCAGTGTATATGTCAGAATGAGTAGACGATTGTAATGCAACTTCGTTCTGTCTAAGCACATTGAAAGCGGAAGTCATTGTAGTGGCCTTTCCTGATTCGCGAGGCTCGCGGTTGTTGCGTGGGTGTGAAGTATTAATGCCTAGTGTCTTGATTCTAATCAACGGTGTGCGGCAATTCATCTCAGTTGGATTGATAGCTTATGTATTTTTAATCATACAATAATGTTCAGGTGGCGCTTGAATTGCCATGCAATCGGATTAAGTGCCGCATGGCTGCTGCTCGGACCGCGGTTTCGCTCTTCGGTGCTGTCCGGCATATCCGCATCTGGGGTCGGCGCAAGTTGTTCCAATTCGCGCCGCCTTGTCTGGAACGTGCATTCTTGTGTTCCCTGTCTCCCCATGATAGGAAAATAGTCCATTTCCATCATGGAGGCCCCTGCCATGCCCGCCGACCGCCACCGCCACCCGAACGCCCCGTTCGACGATACCCCGCGCGAGTCCATGTCCGAGGACTGGGCCGATCGCGACACCCGGCAAGTCCGCTGGGAGCGCGCCGCCGACGGGCCGGAGATGAAGACCTGGGAGGAGGGGGAGCGGCCGCGCTACCACGACATGCACCCGCTGGAGGAGCCGCCCAGGCCCGTGCGCGGGGCGCTGGTGCCGGGCTCGCGCTTCTCCGAGGTGCAGTGGGCGCGCGCCGCCTACATGCTCGCGGCCGGCTGCTCGATGCTCCAGGTGGCGAAGAGCATGGGGTGCACCCGCATGACCGTCTGGCGCGCCTACCACGCCTCGCCGGACTTCCGCGTGCGCATCACCTGGGAGCGCTACCACCTGGAGCGCGAGGCGCGCACGCGCGTCCGCTCGCTCGGCCGGCTGGTGGTGGTGGAACTGGAGCGCGCCGTCATGCGCAGCGACATGACCACCGTCCGCTGGCTGGCCGACAAGCTCGGCGTCGTCGGCGACCTGACGAAGGAGGAGGCCGATCCCGCCGCCTTCCGCGAGGAATTCCCGCCCGACGAAGCCGAGATCGCCGCCCTGTCCGCCCTGCCGGAGGAGGAGCGCCCTACGCCTACACCGGCCACCACCCCGACGACACGGTGGAGCCGCTGCCCGTGGACGCGGTGCGCTGATGTGACGACCCCCCGCCGGGCGTATCACCGCGTATCATCCGGTAACATGGGCTCACGCGCGGGACGGCCCGGCGTCCTCCCCGGCATCCTCCCCGGAGTCGCCGTCCGGGGAGCCCATGCCGCCGGTGGGCGTGCCGGCGGGGTTGCCGCCCAGGCCCAGCACGCCGCGGGTGCTGCCCTCGGTGGCGCCCACGTGCGGGCCGCCGCCGGCCTGCGCGCCGCCGGTGCCGGGGATGACCGGGGTGGCCGGGCCGCCCTTGGCGGTGGGGTCGATCCGGGCGCCGTCGTCGGTGTTGCCGGCCTTGCGGCGGTCCTTGTCTCGTCTGGGGTCCATGCGGGGCCTCCTTTCCCGTGCGGGACCAACAGGGCGGCGGGGCGGGCGTTGCGTCAGACGGTGCCGTTCAGGTCGTACCAGCCGCCCACCGCGTGCCGCAGGTCGAGCCAGCGGTCCTCCTCCGGCCGGGGGGCTATGTTCCAGTCCCAGGTCACGTCCGGGACGGGCAGGGCGGCGCCCCACAGCGAATCCTCGCGCTGCAGCACCGTGCCGTCCTTCAGCCACAGGCTCTCCATGTCGGTGACCAGCGCCGCCACCGGCGCGGCGCGGCGCAGCCATTCCAGGTGCGCGGCCACCAGCGCCGTGGCGAAGGCGGCGCGCTCCGCCGCGCCCACCGCCGGCGCCCGCCGCTCGATGGCGGCCAGCGGCAGCAGCGGAAGCTGGGAGAGCAGGTTGCACGACACGGCGAAGGCGAATCCGCCGCCGGGATCGGGCGGGGCGGGGGAGGGGAGCGGGCCGCCGCCGCGCAACGCGGCGTCCAGCGGCGCCAGCGTGCCGGTCACGTCCGCCTCCACCAGCCGCACGTTGGCGAATCGGCGGGCCGCCCGCCGCGCCGCCGGGGGGTGGATCAGGTCGGCCAGCACCACCGACTCGAAGCGCGCGGCCAGCTCCGCCAGCGGCACCTCGATCAGCCGGCCGGAGCCGGCGACCAGCGCGGCGCCGGCCCCCTTGCCGTTCCTGGCCGGGGCGCGGCCGGCGGCGTCCAGGATGAAGCGGCGGCAGGCGGCCACGTGCGGCGCCCAGGCGGCGCGCTGGCGGCGGTGCCGCGCCCCCAGCGCCACCGCCTCCGCCAGATAGCCGAAGGCGCGCGCCTCGGCCCCGGCGGGGGTGGTCAGATACTCCCAGGCCTCGCGCAGCATCCCGTTCCCCTTGACCCCGGCCAAGGGGAAGGTACCTATGGCGGCATGGTGGAGATCAAGAGGAAAGCCGCCCTCATCACCGGGGGCGCCAAGCGCATCGGCCGCGCCGTGGCGCGCGACCTGGCGGCGCACGGCTGGGCCGTGGCGGTGCACTGCCACCGCTCGCTCGCCGACGCCGAGGGGCTGGTCGCGGAGATCGAATCGGCCGGCGGCCGCGCCGCCGTGCTCCAGGCCGACCTCGGCCGGGAGGAGGAGGTCGCCCGCCTCGTCCCCGAAGCGGCGGAGCGGCTGGGGCCGCTCACCCTGCTGGTCAACAACGCCAGCGTCTTCGAACGCGACGAGGCGCTCACCGCGACGCGCGACTCCTGGGACCTGCACCTGGAGGCCAACCTGCGCGCCCCCTTCGTGCTGATCCAGCACTTCGCCCGCCAACTGCCGGAGCCGGAGCGCGGGCTGGTCGTCAACCTGCTGGACCAGCGGGTGTGGAACCTCACCCCGCACTTCACCTCCTACACCGTGTCGAAGGCGGCCCTGTGGACCCTGACGCAGACGCTGGCGCTGGCGCTGGCCCCGCGCATCCGCGTCAACGCCATCGGCCCCGGCCCGACGCTGCGCAACGAGCGCCAGACGGAGGAGCATTTCCGCGAACAGGCCCTCTCCGTGCCGCTGCGCCGCAGCACCGACCCCACGGAGATCGCCGCCGCCATCCGCTTCCTGCTGGACGCCCCGGCGGTGACCGGTCAGATGATCGCGCTCGACGGCGGCGAGCATCTGGGCTGGGCGCAGCCGTCGCGCGGCTTCGTGCCGAAGGAATAGGGCGGGTGCCGCTTCGGCATGGGCAATTGTCACGAATCCTTAACGAATTCGAGCGGTCCGGCGCTTTCGAGGGCGGGCGTTTTACACAGGCCGGCGCCCTGGCGCAAGAGGGGGTATGACCTTTGTGACAATTTTGTGCGGCGCACCCCCGGTGCCGCCTTGACAACTCAGATCCACTGAAAAATCAATGCCTTACAAAGTTTGCCCAAAAAACAGGCAGTCATGGGGAACCCCTTGGGGCGCCTGGACCGTCCATCGCTGCCGCAAGGGTTATGGACAGAGTTATCCACAGGAACGGTGGATAGTCTTACGGTCCGTGTGAGTCGAAGGTATTAACCCATTGGTCGGTGGGGGTTTACCCACCGCCGTCCGTTCACGACATACCGCGCTATGCCAGAAACCGCCGACACCCAGACGCCCCAACCCGAGATCGTGCCCGAGGCCGGCCCGGCCCCCGCCCGCGCGCGCCGTCGGCCGTCCGACCTCGCGCGCGGGGTGGAGGTGATCCGCGGCCACCTGAAGACGCTGCCGGTCACCCCCGGCGTCTACCGCATGATCGCGGCGGACGGGGCGGTGCTGTACGTCGGCAAGGCGAAGAACCTGAAGCGCCGCGTCTTCAACTACACGCAGGTCAACCGCCTGCCGATCCGCCTGCAGCGCATGGTCGCCGAGAC
>DASPIO010000012.1:0-21490 GCA_035629155.1 Azospirillum sp.
CGAGAAGGAGCGCATCTCTCTCGGCATCAAGCAGCTGGCCTCCGATCCGTTCGAGTCCGCCACCGCCGGCCTGAAGAAGGGCGACGTGGTGACCTGCACGGTGACGGCGGTGACCGACGGCGGCATCGAGGTGTCGGTGACGGAAGGCTTCACCGGCTTCATCCGCAAGTCCGACCTGTCGCGCGACCGCGCCGAGCAGCGCCCCGACCGCTTCGCGGTGGGCGAGAAGATCGACGCCAAGGTCACGCAGATCGACCGCGGCTCCCGCCGCATCTCGCTGTCCATCAAGGCCCGCGAGATGGAGGAGGAGAAGCAGGCGATGGCCGAGTACGGCTCGTCCGACTCGGGCGCCTCGCTGGGCGACATCCTGGGTGCGGCGCTCCGCCGCAAGCAGACGACCGGCGAGGAGTAAGGCTTCGGCCTTCTCTCGTGAAGAGTTGGGAAAGGGGCCGCCTTCGGGCGGCCCCTTTTCGTTTGGGATGGGGGTGGACGTTGGGTTTCCGCTGCGCTCAACCCAACCGACCGGCGCGTTCCATGTAGGTTGGGTTGAGCGCAGCGAAAACCCAACGTCGAACCTACCGCACCGCGTAGATGCACAGGAGGAACGTGTCCACCGACTCGCCGCTCCCGCAGGGCAGCAGCACGCGCTTCAGCGCGCTGTAGGTGCCCTGGTAGGTGAAGGGGGGCGTGGTGCGCCAGACCGGGCGCCGCGTGCGCTCGCATTCCCGGTACATGTCGAACAGCCAGCCGAAGCGCTGGCGCGGAAACACGTCGTCGATCAGCCTGCCGGTGAGGTCGACGCCGAAGTACTCCGCCGCCGTCGTGCCGCACAGCGTCATGCGATGGCGGCCCGTTTCCGGCTCCAGGCGGGCGATGCAGACATGCCCGAACCAGGGGCGGAAGTCCTCGGCCAGGAAGTCGCGGCGCTCCGGCAGGGTGCGACCGGCGCGTCGCGCCTCCCACAGGTTTTGGAAGGCGGCCAACTTGCCTTCGGCCGCGCTGGGGGCTGTGGTGGGGGCGGTGCCGGGGGCGGAGGTGGGCATCATGGGGTGGTTCCGAAGGGCGAGCGAAACAGGTTAGATTCGAAACCATGAAGACACTATTAAATTAGGGGGCAAGGGACTTCCGCCGGGGCGCGCGTTCGCGCAACGAACCATTCGGGCCGGAAAATGGTTCCAGCATAACGGCTTACCTTGACGGGGGCGGATGCCTTTTGGCACGCTGGCGCGAACGGCGCGGGACAACCGTGCCGGCCACCCCCGGGGGGAAAACCGACGCCATGACCAAGTCCGAGCTGATCCAACGGCTCGCGGAACGCAATCCGCACCTCTACCAGCGCGACATCGAGAAAATCGTCGGCACCATCTTCGACGAGATCACCGACGCGCTGGCGCGCGGCGACCGGGTCGAACTGCGCGGCTTCGGGGCCTTCTCCGTCAAGCGGCGCGATGCCCGCACCGGGCGCAACCCGCGCACAGGCGAGTCGGTCGACGTGGGCGAGAAGTGCGTCCCCTTCTTCAAGACCGGCAAGCAGTTGCGCGAGCGCCTCAACACCGACTGACCCCCCGTCCATCAGGAACATGCCCGTGCGCTATCTCACCTGGATCATCACGCTGCCGATCGCGCTCGCCGCGGTCCTGTTCGCCATTTCCAACCGCGAGGCGGTGACGCTGTCGCTGTGGCCGCTGCCCTTCACGGTGGAGGCGCCGGTCTATCTGGCGACGCTGATCGCGCTGCTGGTCGGCTTCATCGCCGGTGGCGTCATCACCTGGATGGGCCAGGGCCGCCACCGCCGCCGCGCCCGTGCCCAGAGCGACCGCGCCTACACGCTGGAGCGCGAGCTGAAGGAGACGCAGGCCCGCGCCGCTGCGGCCGAGAAGCGCATCGCCGAGCTGACCAGGCCGGCCGCCGGCCAGCCGCGCGTGCCGGCGCTGCCGTCCTCGGAAGCGGCCTGACGCGGTCGGACGACGTATGGGGGGCGGAAGGCCCTCCGTACGCGTTCATGGGGAAAGGCCAGCAAGGAGGTTGCCCATGCGCACGATCACCGGGGCGGAGCTGAAGACGGTCCTCCACCACCGCATGCTGATCGAGCGGCTGCGGCAGACGTTCCGCGCCGGCGTCGAGGTGCCGATGCGGCACCACCACACCGTCCAGACCTACGGCGAGCACGACGGCACGCTGCTGCTGATGCCGGCGTGGCAGACCGGCAAGAACATCGGCATCAAGGTGGTGACGGTGTTCCCCGACAACGCCAAGCACGACCTGCCCGCCGTCCAGGGCGTCTATATCCTGCTGGACGGCAAGACCGGCCTGCCGCAAGCCTTCATCGACGGCGCCACGCTGACCAAGCGGCGCACCGCCGCCGCCTCGGCGCTGGCCGCCACCTATCTGGCGCGGCCGGATTCGGAACGGCTGCTGATGGTCGGCACCGGCGCGCTGGCGCCCGAGCTGATCGAGGCGCACACCTCCATGCTGCCGATCAAGCACGTGCTGGTCTGGGGCCGCAGCATCGAGAAGGCGAAGAAGGTGGCGGCGCGCTTCCACCGGCCGAAGTTCCGCATCGAGGCCACCGACGACCTGGAGGGTGCCGTGCGCGGCGCCCACCTCATCACCTGCGCCACGCTGGCGCGCGAGCCGCTGATCAGGGGCGAATGGCTGCAGCCCGGCCAGCACATCGACCTCGTCGGCGGCTTCACGCCGGAGATGCGCGAAGCCGACGACGACTGCATCCGCAAGGCCCGCGTCTTCGTCGACACGCGCGAGGGCGCCTGCAAGGAAGCGGGCGACATCGTGCAGCCGCTGAACGCCGGCATCATCACCCGCGACGACATCGCCGGCGACCTCTACGACCTGACGCGCGGCGAGCGCGCCGGGCGGCGCTTTTATGACCAGATCACGCTGTTCAAGTCGGTCGGCACCGCGCTGGAGGACCTGTGCGCGGCGCAACTGGCGGTCGAGATGGTGATGCACAACGAGACGCTGCGCTGAGCGGGAGACGCTGCGCCGAGCGGGAGACGCTGCGCTGAGCGCCGCGCCGGGGGCACCTGTCCTGTCGGTATAAGCCCGGCCCGGGGCGGAACGGGATCCTTAGGCTTCTGTTGGTTTGGACACGAAACCTATCCGACAGGAGCACCCCCATGGCAGACGAACCCCGCAAGGTCGGCGTGTACGACCGCGTCGGAGGTGTCGCCGGACAGGCCGGCGGCAAATCCATCTGGTGGATCCTTGGGCTGATCATCCTGCTGGTCCTGCTGGCCTTCCTCCTGTTCTGACGGGGTGGCGCCATCATGACCGACGAGCAGCGCCTGCCGCTGCACGAAGAAGTCCTGTCCGTCGGCAAGCGTACGGTCGAGGGCGACCGCGTGCGCATCACCACGCGCGTCCTCGAGCGCGAGCAGACGGCCGAACAGGACCTGGACAGCGAAGAGGTCGAAGTCGTGCGCGTGCCGGTCGGGCGTCCCGTGGACGCCGTGCCGGAGACGCGCCAGGAGGGCGACGTGCTGATCGTCCCCGTCGTCGAGGAGGAGCTGGTCGTCACCAAGCGGCTCGTCCTCAAGGAAGAACTGCACATCCGCAAACGCACCACCACGCGCACCGAGCGGATCACCGCCACGCTGCGTTCGGAAGAGGCTGTCGTCACGCGCGACGCGCCCGCGGCTGTGCCACCCGAATCCCCCTCAGGAGGAGAGCCATGACCCAAAAGACCATCGTCGCCCTTTACGACGATCTGACGGCCGCGCAGCGCGTGCTGTCGGATCTCGACACGGCCGGCCTGCGGCACGACTTCACCGTCATGGGCGGCGCGCACGCCAGGACCACGGCGGGGTGGAGCGACAGCACCAGCACCGGCCGCGCCGGCTCGCTCGGCTCCGACCTCGGCACCGACTATGATTCGCCGTCCAACCGCGTCGACACGCTGGCCCGCGTCGGCGTGCCGCACGACGACGCGCAGGTCTACTGCGAAGGCGTGCGCCGGGGCGGCGTGCTGCTGGTCGGCCGCGTCGACGAGGACCATTGCGACGAAGCGCTGGACATCATCGAGCGCCACAACCCGGTCGACCCGGACGAGCGGCACATGCATTACCGCGAATCCGGCTGGACCGGCTACGACGCCACCGCCACCGACTACGACGCCACGCAGATCGACGAGGAGCGCACCCGCTACGGCACCGGCATGGGGACCGGCACGGGCCTGGGCGCCGCCGCCTCGGCGATGCGCGACGCCAACACCACCGCGCAGACGCGGCGCCAGAGCACCGACACCCGCTCGACCGGCCTGGGCAGCGACAACGAGGAACGCATCCCCGTGGCCGAGGAGGCGGTGAACATCGGCAAGCGCACCGTCGAGGGCGGCCACATCCGCGTGCGCAGCTACGTCGTCGAGCAGCCCGTCAACGAGACGGTCAACCTGCGCGACGAGCACGTCTCGGTCGAGCGGCGCGCGGTCGACTACCCGGCCGGCGAGGTGCCGCCGGACGCCTTCAAGGAGCGCACCATCGACGTGAACGAGCGGCGCGAGGAGGCGGTGGTCAACAAGGAAGCGCGCGTGCGCGAGGAGGTGGTGATCCGCAGGGACGTCGAGGAGCGGGCGCAGAACGTCTCCGACACCGTGCGCCGCACGGAGGTGGAGATCGACGACGACCGCACCGACCGTCCGGCCTCCGACGACCGGCCCATCACCGATCGCGACGTCTAGCGGGAACGCGGCAGCGCCTCCCCTGTTGCTTGTGTGCGGCAACAGGGGAGGTTTGTCATGCACGACCGCATCATCGTGGCGCTCTACCACGACATCGACGTCGCCCTGCGGGCGCTCGGCGACCTGGAAGGGGAGGGGCTGAGCGAAGCCTTCACCTTGCTCGGCAACGCCAGCGCCAAGGCCGCCGCCGGGCTCGCCGGCGAGAACGAAGCCGGACGCGGCTTCGCCTCCAACTACCGCGTCGTCTACGACAGCACCGACCGTCGCGTCGACACGCTGAAGGGCTTCGGCGTGCCGGAGGACGAGGCGCACGCCTTCGCCGAGGCGGTACGCCGGGGCGCGGTGGTGGTGATCGGCCGTCTGGACGACGTGGCTTTCGAACGCGCGCTGGCGATCATGGACCGCTACCAGCCGGTGGATATGGACGAGCGCGTGCGCGCCTACCAGGACGCCGGCTGGACCCGCTACGACCCGGCCGCCGCCGATTACGACGCCGAGCAGGCGCGCGCGGAATGGGCCGCGCACGTCACTGGCCGTGACGCCGGCACGCGCGACGCCGCAGCCGGCATCCGTGACGTCAACGACACCCCGCCGCGCTCGCGCGTGCGGATTTATGCGTTCTGACGGGGGGCGTCGTAGGTTGGGTTGAGCGCCAGCGAAAACCCAACGTGTCCGCGATGCAGGGGATGTCGGGTCGCGATCCAACCTACGGATTTCATCAGCGCAGGCGGGGAAGGGCTTTGATTTGAGCCCCCGGCGGCGGACGTGCTAGGGTCCCCGGGATCCGAAATCAGGGGACCCGCCGCATGACCTCCGCCGCTTCGCGCATCTTCTGCGCCGTCGACACCACCGACATGGACAGCGCCCGCGACCTCGCCCGGCGGGTGTCGGGGTCCGTGGGGGGCGTCAAGCTGGGGCTGGAGTTCTTCATCGCGCATGGCCCGGCCGGCGTGCGCGCGGTGATCGGCGCGGACGGGCCGCCGCTGTTCCTCGACCTCAAGCTGCACGACATCCCCAACACCGTGGCCGGCGGCATCAAGGCGGCGCTGCCGCTGCAGCCGGCCTTCATGACCATCCACACCTCGGGCGGGCCGGCCATGATGCGCGCGGCCATGGAGGCCGCCGCCTCGGCCGGGGGGCGGCGCCCGAAGATCCTGGGCGTCACCGTGCTGACCAGCCTGGACGACGGTGACCTGGGCGCCGTGGGGCAGGGCACGCCGGTGGGTGAACAGGTCGTGCGGCTGGCGGTGCTGGCGAAGGGCGCGGGCCTGGACGGCGTGGTGTGCTCCCCCAATGAGGTGGCGGTGATCCGGGCGGCCTGCGGGCCGGACTTCATCCTGATGGTGCCGGGCATCCGCCCGGCCTGGGCCGCGGCCAACGACCAGAAGCGCGTGATGACGCCGGCCGAGGCGGTGGCCGCCGGGGCCGACCATCTGGTGATCGGCCGGCCGATCACCGGCAATGCCGATCCCGCGGCGGCGGCGCGCCGCATCGTCGCGGAGATCGAAGGGGGCGCGTCATGAGCGTGGCGGTCAAGATCTGCGGCCTGAGCGAGCCGGAATCGCTGCGCGCCGCCATCGAGGGCGGGGCGCGCTGGGTCGGCCTGGTCTTCTACCCGGCATCGCCGCGTTACGTGGCGCCGGCCCTGGCGGCGGATCTGGCGCGGCTGGTGCCGACCGGCGTGCGCACCGTCGGCCTGTTCGTCGATCCCGACGACGACCTGCTGGAGCACGTGGTCGGGCAGGTGCCCTTCGACATGCTGCAACTTCATGGCAAGGAGACGCCGGAGCGCGTCGCCGCCGTGAAGGCCGCCTTCAACATCCCGGTGATGAAGGCGATCAAGGTCGGGGCACCCGAGGACCTGGACCGCGCCATGGACTACGCCGCGGCGGCGGACCGGCTGCTGTTCGATTCCAAGCCGCCGCCCAAGGTGGCGACGCTGCCGGGCGGCACCGGTATCGCCTTCGACTGGACGCTGCTGGCTGGCCGGACGTGGCCGAAGCCGTGGATGCTGTCGGGCGGGCTGAACGCCGGCAACGTGGCGGAGGCGCTGCGCATGACCGGGGCGCCGGCGCTCGACGTCTCCTCCGGTGTCGAGGACCGGCCGGGGCACAAGGACCCCAAGCTGGTGCGGGCCTTCCTGGAGACGGTGGCCGGACTGGGGGTGCCCGGGTGAGCGCGCGGGTGTCGCGCATCGTGCTGCTGGCGGCGGTGGCGGTGTTCTTCACCCTGGTGGCACTGGGCAACGTCACCGACTACGGTTCCAACTTCGCGTTCGTCCAGCACGTGCTGATGATGGACACGACGTTCCGCAGCCCCGCGCTGATGTGGCGGGCGATCGACGCGCCGGCCCTGCACCATGCCGCCTACGCGCTGATCATCGCGTGGCAGGTCGGCACCGCCGCGCTGTGCTGGTGGGGCGTCTGGCGGCTGTGGCGCGTGCGCATGCTCGACACCGACATCTTCGAGCGGGAGAAGCGGGCGGGAATCGCCGGGTTGACCGCCGGGTTCCTGCTCTACGCCGTCGGCTTCATCGGCGTGGGCGGCGAGTGGTTCGCCATGTGGCAGTCGCAGACGTGGAACGGCCAGCGCTCGGCGGCGATCTTCCTCACTTTCATCGGCCTGGCGCTGCTGCACCTGTGCGGCGCGGAGCGCGGGTGGGAGCGAGAGCGGGCGTGACCGTTTCCGGCCACCCCCTCTACGCCGCATGGCCGGCGAGCCCGTGTGCGGTTAGGATGGCCGCTCGCCCCGGAACCGCCCCGGAGCCGCCCCGGAACACCCACGTGCGTCCCCGCGGAGGCCCATGACCGAACGACCTGCCGAACGACCTGCCGAACGAACCGCTGACCGCACCGTCGAGGCCACCGACAGCCTGTCGCCCGCCGAGGGCCTGGGCGTCGTGCTGGACGAGCACCTGCGCTGGATCGGCCAGTGGCACCGCGCCGCCTTCTACCGCTGGGGCCGGGGCGGCGAGCGCGTGTCGGCGCCGGCCTCCTTCGCGGCGTGGTGCAAGTCGGCGCGGCGCGACGACCTGACCCAGCAACCGGCGGTGGAGAAGCTGGCCGCCGTGCACGAGCAGATGCACCGCCATGCCAAGCTCGTTCTGCTCAAGGCCACCACCGGCGAGCGCCCGTCGGAGGCCGAGTACGAATCGGTGATCGGCCGGTTCGAGGACTTCGTGGCGCTGCTGCGCCGGGTGGAGCGCGCCTTCGGCGCCGCCGCCTCCGGCCTCGACCCGCTCACGGGCCTGCGTTCGCGCCGGGGCATGGACGAGGCGCTGGAGCGCGAGCAGAACCGCTTCCGCCGCGCCGGGCAGCCGTTCTGCCTGGCGCTGGTCGACATCGACAAGTTCAAGGGCATCAACGACACCTACGGCCACGACGTCGGCGACCGCGTGCTGGGCGCCACCGCCGCCGTCATCAGCCGCGGCATCCGCAGCTTCGACGAAGCCTTCCGCATGGGTGGCGAGGAGTTCCTGGTCTGCCTGAAGGAAACCATCCTGGAGGAGGGCTTCCGCGTCATCGACCGCCTGCGCGAGGATCTGGAGCGCTCCCCCGTCGTGCTGCCGGACGGCCGGTCGATCAGCGTGACGGCGTCCTTCGGCCTCGTCCAGTCCACCGCCGACGTCGGCATCGACGAATTGATCCAGCGCGCCGACCGCGCCCTCTATCACGCCAAGCATACCGGCCGGAACCGCACCGTGCGCTATGGATTGGACATGCAGGTGGAAGGGGCGAAAGGCTGAAGCCCAATAAATCCTATTTCCTTTTATCTGTGTCCATCTGTGTCCATCTGTGTCTCAAACCCCGTTTGCCGGTTCGGTTCTGATGGCGGCAAGCAGATTTTTTGACACAGATGGACACAGATAAAAACAGATGGATGGTATAGATTTTATTCTTTCCGTGGTGAGGGATTTACCCGCAAGGCGGCTTGGCCGGCGGGGCGGGGCGGGATAGGATCGGGGTTCCACTTCCGGCGCTGCGGCGGGGCTTCGATGCGCACCACTCCCGAGTTTCCCAACCTCTTCGTCCTCGATCACCCGCTGATCCAGCACAAGCTGACGCTGATGCGCGACAAGGAGCGCTCGACCGGCGGCTTCCGCACGCTGCTGCGCGAGATCTCGCTGCTCATGGGCTATGAGATCACCCGTGACCTGCCGCTGACCACCGAGCGGATCGACACGCCGCTGTGCCCCATGGACGCGCCGGTCATCGCCGGAAAGAAGCTGGCCATCGTGCCGGTGCTGCGCGCGGGTCTCGGCATGGCGCAGGGCCTGCACGAGCTGGTGCCCTCGGCGCGCGAGGGTCACATCGGTCTCTACCGCGACCACGACACCAAGCAGCCGGTCGAGTATCTGGTCAAGCTGCCGGAGGCGGAGGGGCGCCTGTTCATCGTCGTCGATCCCATGCTGGCGACCGGCAATTCCGGCGTGCACGCCTGCGACGTGCTGAACCGCCACGGCGTGGACGACGACAACATCCGCTTCATGGCCCTGGTGTCGGCGCCGGAAGGCGTGCGCACCTTCCACGCCGCCCACCCGCGCATCAGGGTGTTCACCGCCGCGCTGGACAGCCACCTGAACGAGAACGCCTACATCGTCCCCGGCCTGGGCGACGCCGGCGACCGCATGTTCGGCACCAAGTAAGGATATGCAGGTAAGGATGGATTGTTGCGGGGGCGGCAACGGCGTTGTCGCCCGGCCGGGGTTTTTCGGCCGGGCGCGGCGGATTAGGTAAAGGGCGTACGCTTCATCCTTGCTGGAGTCCGCCATGAGCACGCTGTCCGCCCCGCAAACCCGCCCCGTCCTGGCCGCCGCCGCGGGCATGGAGACGTCGGACGGGGCCGGCGTCAGCCTGACGCGCCTGCTGGGTACGCCCCGGCTGCGCATGCTGGACCCGTTCCTGATGCTGGACTTCTTCGGCTCCGATCGGCCGCAGGAGTACCTCGCCGGTTTCCCCGAGCACCCGCACCGGGGCTTCGAGACGGTCACCTACATGCTGGCCGGCCGCATGCGGCACGCCGACAACCACGGGCACGAGGGCGTCATCGAGACCGGCGGCATCCAGTGGATGACGGCCGGGCGCGGCATCCTGCATTCGGAAATGCCGGAACAGCAGGACGGCCTGCTCAAGGGCTTCCAGTTGTGGATCAACCTGCCGGCCCGCCTGAAGATGACCGAGCCGCGCTACCAGGAGGTGCCCGCCGCCGGCATCCCGGTGGAGACGCGCGAGGGCGGCGTGACGGTCAAGGTCATCGCCGGCGCCACGTCGCGCGGCACCGCCGGCCCGGTGCGGGCAGAGGCCACGGAGGCCCGCTACTTCGACGTGGCGCTGCCGCCCGGCGCCTCCTTCGCCGAGGCGCTGCCGGAGGACCACGCGGCCGCGCTGGTCGTCTTCGAGGGGGCGCTGACCGCCGCCGGAACGCGGGTGGAGGCCCTAGGTATCGCTGTGCTGGGCGAGGGCGGGCAGGCCGAGGCGACGGCCGGGCCGCAGGGAGCCCGCGTCCTGCTGCTGGCCGGCCGCCCGCTGCGGGAGCCGGTCGCCTGGGGCGGCCCCTTCGTCATGAACACCCGCGAGGAGGTGATGCAGGCTTTCCGCGACTTCGAGGAGGGGCGGTTCTAGGGAGGCGGCCAGCAATTCGTCACAGCCCGGCCGGCACCTCTGGTAAGCTCGGTGGACCGGAACCCAGCGAGGGCCGCCGCCGATGTTCTTCATCCCGCTGTACGACGACAACCCCACGGTCCGCACCCCGATCGTTACCATGGCGATCATCGCGCTGTGCGCGCTGATCTTCGCCTGGCAACTCTCGCTGGGGGGAAGGGGCGAGCAGATGGCCGTCTTCTCCTTCGGCCTGATCCCGGCGGTGCTGTTCGGCTACGCCGAACTGCCGCGCGAGCTGCAGGTGGCGCCGGCCTGGACGTCGGTCGTCACCTCCATGTTCCTGCACGGCGGGTTCCTGCACATCATCGGCAACATGCTGTACCTCTGGATCTTCGGGAACAACGTCGAGGACAGCATGGGGCGGGGCCGCTTCGTGGTGTTCTACCTGCTGTGCGGCACGGCGGCGGCGCTGGCGCAGAGCCTCGCCAACCCGGCCTCCGAGGTCCCGATGATCGGCGCCAGCGGGGCGATCGGCGGCGTGCTGGGCGCCTATCTGGTGCTGCACCCGCGGGCCAACGTGCGGGTGCTGATGTGGATCATCATCTTCGTCACGGTGATCAACGTGCCGGCCCTGATCGTTCTGGGCGTATGGTTCATCGGCCAGATCTGGAGCGGCGTGTCCACCCCCACCAGCGACGACGGCGGCGTCGCCTTCTGGGCGCACGTCGGCGGCTTCGTGGCCGGCGTGGTGCTGATCCCCTTCTTCAAGCGCCCCAGCGTGGCCGTGCTGCAGCCCGCGCACAGCCAAGCCTTCTCCACCATGCCACCGGCCGAGGCCGTACGCCGCCGCGGCAGCGTGCCGAGCGCGGGCAGCGGCCGCGGGCCGTGGGGGGATGCGCCGTGAGCCCGGTCAGCGGGGTGGGGAGCCGGCCGCCTCGCCGCCGTGGAACAGGCGGCGGTCGGCCCATGCCATGATGTCGATGAGCTTGTCCCGCTCGTGTCCCTTGTTCAGGGCGCGCTGCGTCCGGGAGGCGCCGTAAACGGACAACAGGCCGGCACAGACCGTCACCAGAACCGATACCACCGAGATCCAGGACGTCAAGGACATGGCGATCCTCACAGCAGGTCCGCTTCCGTCAGGGCAAGGTCGATCTCGACCCGGTACGACAGAAACAAGTTGATGATTCCGAGCATGGCGACCGCCGTCAACCACAATCCCACATGCGGGCTGTTCAACAGGGATATGGTGGTGACCGTCGATAAGCCAAAGAGGATGACCACCATCACGGCCGTCTGCACCACGATCGCCCAGTGCTTCACCGGCTTGACCATGCTGACCCTGAAGTAATTGACGAAGGTGTTGCCGCACACCGCCACGGCCAGCAGAACGATCTGCACCAGCCAGAACGATGCCGCGCTCAGGCCCTTGTCGTAATTCGGAAAGTCCTCGGCGGGCGACAGCAGGATCACGGCGGCCGCGATCAGCTGCATGATCACCGGAACGGCCGCCACCAGGACGCCGACGAAGAAGGCGGTGCGTTGCCTGCGTTTGACGTCCTGTACGCTCATCGCGCGCTCTCGCCGTGGAACGCTCGCTTTTTAGGTGGTGCGGCAGGCTTTGTCCACCACGACTACGGCAGCGCACACCCCGCCAGCCCGTCCCTGTCCACGATCGCCATCCGCCGCTCGATCACCCCGGCGCGGCGCTGGACGTAGGGCGTGGCCGGCGTCCAGTTTCTTGGGTTCGGCAGCAGCACGGCCAGCAGCGCCGCCTCCCGCCGGGTCAGGTCGGAGGCCGCCTTGCGGAAGTGGGCGCGGGCGGCGGCTTCCGCGCCGTACACGCCGTCGCCCCACTCGATGATGTTCAGGTACACTTCCATGATCCGCCGCTTGGGCCAGGACAGTTCGGCCAGCGCGGTGAAGTACGCCTCCACGCCCTTGCGGATCCAGGTGCGGTCGGGCCACAGGAAGGCGTTCTTGGCGGTCTGCTGGCTGATGGTGGAGCCGCCCTTCAGGCGCTTGCCCTCCTCGTTGTCCTCCAGCGCGTCCTCGATGGCGGCCCAGTCGAAGCCGGCGTGGTTGCAGAACTTGGTGTCCTCCGACGCCACCACGGCGCGCACGAGGTGGGGAGAGAGGCGCTCCAGCGGCGTCCAGTCCTTCGCCATGCCGGCCCCGCCGGCGGCGCGGATCAGCATCAGCGGCGTGGCCGGCGGCGGCACCACGCGGTAGAGCAGCACCCAGGCGACGCTGAATGCCGCCAGTCCCAGAACCGTCCAGGCCAGCGCACGGATCAGCCGGCGCATGCAACCGTCCTGCGTAGGATTCCCATCGTCCGGCCCGGAAAAAATGCTAGAGGTGGGGCTGGCGCCGGGAGTCGAACCGGCGCCACCCGGTCCTTATACTGCATGATCATGCACCCGTCCCTGTCCGCGTCGCCCGCCCTGTTGCCCGAGAATGCCCCGGCCGTCGTCGCCGGCGCGCGGCACGTGGTGTGGCTGACCCCGGACGGCGAGGTGGAGGAACTGGCCCCGGCCGCCGCCGCCATCCGTGTCCGGCGCGAGGTGCCGCTGGTCTGCCACGCCCGCGCGCTGGCCCGCCGGCTGGGTGCCGCGGAGCCGTTCCCGGCGCTGGACCTGCTGGAGCTGTTCGCCTTCGTCCGCCCCGCCAGCTTTTGCGTGCCGACCCCGCGCGGGCTGGCCGAGGCGCTGGACCTGCCAATCCCGGAGGGGCTGGAGGCCGACGCGCTGGCCCTGCAGCGCGCCGCGCGCCGCCTGCTGGGCACCCTCGCCGAGCCGTGGCGGGAGGAGCCGTCCGACGCCGTCTCCATCGCCTGGGAGATGGGGCGCGGCGGCTGGCCCTGGGCGCCGGCCGTGCTGGCGGCGCTCAAGAAACCCGAGGGGCCGGAGCGCGGGCGCAGCTTCGCCGGCTTCAAGGTGTGGACGCGCCTGAAGGAATGGCAGGAGGGGGCGCCCGAGCCGCCGCCCGCCCAGAACCCCGTGGACCCGCAGGAGGCGCGCCGCCGTCTGGCCGAGATGCTGTCGGCCACCGTGCCCGGCAAGGCGGCCGAGCCGCGCCCGCAGCAGGCCGACTACGCCAGCGCCGTGTCCGCCGCCTTCGCCCCCCGCCCGGCGCCGGAGACGCCGAACGTCGTGCTGGCCGAGGCCGGAACGGGCGTCGGCAAGACGCTGGGCTATCTGGCGCCGGCCACCGTGTGGGCGGAGAAGAACGGCGGCACGGTGTGGATCTCCACCTACACCCGCAACCTCCAGCACCAGATCGACGCCGAGCTGGACCGCCTCTATCCCGACGCCGCCACCAAGGCGCGCAAGGTGGTGGTGCGCAAGGGGCGCGAGAACTACCTGTGTCTGCTGAACCTGGAGGACGCCGTGCGGGCGCTGCCCAGCCAGCCGCACTCGGCCGTCGCGGTCGGGCTGATGGCGCGCTGGGCGGCGGCGACGCGCGACGGCGACCTGACGGGCGGCGACTTCCCCGGCTGGCTGGTCGATCTGATGGGCCGCGGGCGCACGGCGGCGATGGCCGACCGGCGGGGGGAGTGCATCTTCTCCGCCTGCGACCACTACACCCGCTGCTACATCGAGAAGAGCATCCGCCGCGCCCGCAAGGCCGACGTGGTGATCGCCAACCACGCGCTGGTGATGGTGCAGGCGGCGCTGGGCGGCGGCGACGACCAGGGCCTGCCCACCCGCTACGTCTTCGACGAGGGGCACCACGTCTTCGACGCCGCCGACAACGCCTTCAGCGGTCACCTGACGGGGCGCGAGACGCACGAGCTGCGCCGCTGGCTGCTGGGCGTGGAGGACGGGCGCGGCCGGGCGCGGGGCCTGAAGCGCCGCGTCGAGGACCTCGTGGCGGGCGACGACCAGGCGCAAGCGCTGCTCGACGCCGTGCTGATGGGGGCCCGCGTGCTGCCCGGCGACGGCTGGCAGCCGCGCCTGGGCGCCGAGAACCCGACCGGTCCGACCGAACGCTTCCTGCTGCTGGCGCGCCGGCAGGTCCATGCCCGCACGGAAGGGCAGGGCGGCGCCTACAGCCTGGAGGCCGACACCGACCACCCGGTGGAAGGGCTGCTGGAGGCCGCGGCCGCGCTGGACGAGGCGCTGAAGCGGCTGGCCGAACCGATCGAGGAGCTGTCGCAGCGCCTCTCCAGGCGTCTGGACGACGAGGCCGAGCAACTGGAGCCCGACCAGCGCCGCCGCATCGACGCCATCGCCCGCAGCCTGCACCGGCGCGGCACGCTGACGGTGGAGGCGTGGCGCTCCATGCTGAAGGCGCTTACCGCCGCCACGCCGATGCAGTTCGTCGACTGGTTCGCGGTGGAGCGGCAGGAGGGGCGCGACATCGACGTGGGCCTGTATCGCCACTGGATCGACCCCACGGTGCCGTTCGCCGACGCCGTCGGTTCCATCGCGCACGGCATCGTGGTGACGTCCGCCACGCTGACCGACGGTACCGGCGACGTGGCGCTCGACTGGGAGGCGGCCGAGGCGCGCAGTGGCGCCTGCCACCTGCCGGCACCGGCGCTGCGCGCGCAGGTGCCGTCGCCCTTCGACTACCGGAACCACACGCGCGTGCTGGTGGTGACCGACGTGCGCAAGGACGACCTGAACCAGGTGGCGTCGGCCTACCGCGAGCTGTTCCTGGCGGCGCGCGGCGGGGGACTGGGCCTGTTCACCGCCATCAGCCGGCTGCGCGCGGTGTACGACCGGCTGGCCGACCCGCTGGACCACGCCGGGCTGCCGCTCTACGCCCAGCACGTCGACCCGCTGGACGTCGCCACGCTGATCGACATCTTCCGCGGCGAGGAGCACGCCTGCCTCTTGGGCACCGACGCCGTGCGCGACGGCGTGGACGTGCCGGGCCGGTCCTTGCGCCTGATCGTCTTCGACCGCGTGCCGTGGCCGCGCCCGGACATCCTGCACCGCGCGCGGCGCGACGCCTTCGGCCGGCGCCGGTACGAGGACATGATCGCGCGGCTGCGCCTGAAGCAGGCCTTCGGCCGGCTGGTGCGCCGGGCCGACGACATGGGCGTCTTCGTCCTGCTCGACCCGATGATGCCGTCGCGCCTGTTCGGTGCCTTTCCCGAGGGCGTCGAGGTGCAGCGCGTCGGCTTGAAGCAGGCCATCGCCCTGACGCGCGAGTTCCTGACGCCGGAGTGAGGGCGATTTTCTTGCGTCTGCCATATGCGCATATGTAAACCCGCGCTATCCCCGTGTCTTCGCTGCAATATTCGCGTGATCGCCCGAGTTTCGTCGCCTTGACACCGGCAGCAAGCCTTTCTGTAATACGGCTGACAGTTGGACTGCTCTGCTTTGGAGCGTTGGCCGGTGCGGACGGGGGAAGAAAGACGCATGGGGAAGTCCACGCCGGACGGCGATTCACGAACCAGTCTGGACGGGCCGCCGGGCGGCCTCGGCGCTGCCTTCGACCGTCGCGACACGACGTTCCTGCGTGCGGTCGACGCGCTGGAGGATCTGCTGCGCCGGCCGCCGGCCGGGCCGAACGCCCACCGGCTGCTGCTGGGCGGCATTCACGAACTGCAAGGCATCCTGCTGCGCGCCCTGCCGCTGCGCACGGCGCGCGAGGCGGCGGCGGCGCAGACCGTCAGCCTCTGTCAGGTGGTGGACGACGCCGCGTCGTCGCGGCTGGGCGAGGCGGTGACGGTGTTCATCGCCATGCTGCAACGGGAGGCCGAGCGGATCGGGCTGGCCGCCGGCCCACCTCGACCGGCTGACGACGGCCAGGATGGCCGCCTGCTGGCGCTGGAGGCGGACTATGTGGCGTTGCCGGACGATGTGACCCAGGCTGGAGCGGTGGCGCAGCGCCGGCACGCGCTGGCACGGCAGATTGCCGAGGCCGAGGCGCGGACCTTGAGGGGGGTGCTCGTAAAGCTGCGAATGCTGGAACGCAGCCTCGCCGGCCTTTCACAGGCCAGGGGAAGCATGAGCGTGCCACGTCAGTTGACCGCCACGGCGGCGACGGCGTTGGAGCGCATCGTGCTGGCTGAACATGGGCATCGATCAAGGCCGTCATCCACGCTGCTGTCCGCTTTTTCGGCCAATGGCGTGGACGCGGCCGACCGCCTTGAGACATCGCCGCGACCGGAGCCCGCAGCGGCGTGTGTGGAAATCCATCGTCAGCCGGTGCGACATGCACTGGAATGGCAGCAGAAGATCGTGACGTTGTGGCGTCGTCACCCGACTCTTTCTCCCGCGTTTCACGATGAGCTGGTGGCGACGGGCCTGCTGTCCAGGTGTGTTTTCCTGTCGTCGAACGACGGGGGGCCGCTGCGCTTTCGCTATATTGGCGAACCGACCCGCAGAGTGTTCGGCAACCGATGGGCGGATGGGCTGATTGGACGCTACCATAGTGAGGACGAGTACACGGAATTCGCTCGTGCCATCGGCGCCGAGTACCAGGACGCGATTGAGAGTGGTGAGCCGGTGTACAATCGATTGCTCCTCACCGGGCTGTCCCGTCCGCCGATCAATTACCGCCATCTGCTTTTGGGGTGGTCAACAAGCGATGGCCGGCAGGCGTTGCTGGCGCTCATCGACTGGTGATGCAGCCCCACGCCGGTCAAGCGGCCAAGGCGTAGGCCGCCGGCAGGATGCTCGGCGTTACCATTCCTCCGCCGAGGTCAATGTACGGCACAGCGGGTTGGCGGAGGGCAGCGCCGGCAACTGGGGCAGGGGCACGCGCCGGGCGAGCCGGAATCGGCCCGTGGAGGCATCATCGCGGCGACGGCGCGGCACCCGCTGTCGCCATAGCCGGATTTCCAAGGATTGGATTGCTGACGAACAGGCAGCGCGGCCGCCGGCCGGACCTATGCCGTTCGACCGGTTGACGGGCCGTTTGCTTGGTCGCTAAGTAGTCTTGAGTATACCCGCACCTTCCGGAGGGGCCCGTGGCCGAACCGACCACGCTGCCCGCCGCCGACATCTCCCGGCCGCCATCGTCGCGCCGGTCCCTGGACCCGATCGCCTGGGCCGGGCGGCCCAGCCGGGTCGTGGCGGCGTTGGGCGTGGCGCTGGCTTTGCTGGCCGCCGCGCTGGGCGGGGCCGCCGTCTGGTACCTGCATCACATCGCGGTGCGCGAGGCGGCCACCACCATCGCCAACCTGAAGGACGTGCTGGCCGACGACGTCGTGCGCCTGTTCGACTTCGTGGACCGCAGCCTGCGCCAGAGCGTCGAGGAGATGCGCGCCACCCCGCCGGACGATGGGGAGGCGGCCCGCGCCCTGCGCGCCCGGCTGCTGGGCCGCGTGGAGACCGGCGGCGCGCTGAAGGGGCTGCGCATCGAATCGGGCGGACGGGTGGCGGCCGCCGGCCTGCCGTTCCTGGTCCCGCCCGAACTGGCATCGGGCACGGCTTCCGGCATGACGGCCGGCGCGCGCCTGCGGTTCGGCGCCCCGTTCCGCGATGAGACCGGGCGCTGGCGCCTCGTCATCGTCCGCACGGCCGAGGCGGCGCCGGACGCGCCGGCGGCTCTGGCGGCGGCGCTGATCGACCTGGAGTTCCTGCAGGGCTTCTTCCGCGACATCCAGTTGCGCTCCGGCGGGGCGGTGTCGATCTTCCGCGACGACGGCGTGCGCCTCATCCGCTGGCCGCACCACGAGGCGAGCACGGGGCAATCCTTCGCCGACATCTCGCTGTTCCGTGTCCATTTGCCGGAAAGCCCGGACAAGGTGTATTGGGACCGCGACACCACCTTCGACACCGGGCGGATCTTCGCCTACCGCCGGCTCACCAACATGCCCATCGTGGTCGGCGTGTCGATGCGCGAGGACGGCGTGATGGCCGGCTGGCGCCATCAGGCCTGGATCGTCGGCGGCATCGCCGCCGCCCTGGCCCTGGCGGCGCTGGCCATCGGCCGCCTCCTGGCCGGACAGATCGCCCAGCGCGAACGCACCGCCGCCCGGCCCGCCGCGCCCGTGCCGCTGGCGGTGTCGCTGGTGGAGGAGGACGGCGGGCTGCGCCTGGACGTGCGCGGGGACGGCATCGTCCTGCCGGAGGGGGCGGCGCTCGACGTCGCCCGCGCCCTGGCCGCGCGGCACGGCGCGCGGCTGGAGGCGGGGGCGGACGGCGTCCGTCTGCGTGTGAAGGCGCCTACGCCGCCTTGATGGCGCCGAGGAAGCGCTCGACTTCGTCGCGCAGGGATTCGGCCTGACCGGAGAGCAGGCCCGCCGCGCCCAGCACCTGGCTGGCGGCGGTGCCCGTCTCGCCGGCGGCGGCGCTGACGCGTTCGATGTTGCCGGTCACTTCCCGGGTGCCGGCGGCCGCCTGCTGGACGCTGCGGCTGATCTCGTGCGTCGCCGCACCCTGCTCCTCCACCGCGGCGGCGATGGCGGTGGAAATGTCGTTGATGGCGACGATGGTGCCGGTGATGCCCTGGATGGCGCTCACCGCCCCGCCGGTCGCCGTCTGGATGGCGGCCACCTGGGTGGCGATGTCCTCGGTGGCCTTGGCGGTCTGGTTGGCGAGGCTCTTGACCTCGCTGGCGACGACGGCGAAGCCCTTGCCGGCCTCGCCCGCGCGGGCGGCCTCGATGGTGGCGTTCAGCGCCAACAGGTTGGTCTGGCTGGCGATGTCCTGGATGAGCTGCACCACCTGGCCGATCTTCTGGGCGGCATCGGCGAGGCCCTGCACGGTGGCGTTGGTGCGGTTGGCGTCGGCCACCGCCGTGCCGGCGATCTCGGTCGAGCGGGCGACCTGACGGGCGATTTCCTGGATGGAACTCGCCATCTCCTCGGCGGCGCTGGCCACCGTCTGCACATTGCCGCTGGTCTGGTTGGCCGCCGCCGAGGCCGAGGCGGCCTCGCCGCTGGTCTGGCGGGCGATGTCGGCCATGCCGCGGGCGGTGTCGTCGAGTTGCTTCGCCGAGGCGTGCACCGACACCAGGGCGCCGGTCACCGTCCGGTCGAAGCCCTGGACCAGCCGGTTGACCGCCTCGGCGCGCCGCTGCTTGGCCTCCTGATCGGCGGCCTGCGCGGCGGCGAGGCGCTCGGCCTCGATCAGCCCGTCCTTGAAGACCTGCACGGCGCGCGCCATGGCGCCGATCTCGTCGCCGCGCCCGGTGCCGTCGATGGTCGCCGACAGCTCGCGCCTGGCCAGCCGGTCCATGGTGGCGGTGAGCGTCCGCACCGGGACCGAGACGGAGCGCACGAGGGACAGGCCGGCCAGCGCGCACAGCGCCACCGCCAGCGCCAGCACCGCGCCGATGCCCAGCCGCGCCGTGTGGTACGCGGCGTTGCCATGATCGGCGACGGCCCGGCCGCCCGCCACGTTCATGTCGGTGAGCTGCTTGAGCAGATCGGCGGCCTTCAGGAACGTTTCACGCGATTCGCCGCGGAAGATGGCGGATGCCTCGGTGTCTTTCTGCTGGCGCGACAGCGGCTGGAGCCGGCTGGTGCCCAGGGCGCGGTACGCGTCCCACGCGGTGGAGAAGGCGCGGTACAGCTCCGCCTCGCGCCCCGCCGTGACCAGGGGCTGGTAGCGGCCGCGCAGCGCGTCCATCTCCGTGAGGAGATCGCCCATCCGGCTTTCGTAAAGCGTCCGCTCCTCGTCCGTGGTGGACAGGATGTGCGCGGCCTCCTGGATCCGGTACTGCTGCGCCGCCGTGTTGATCGCGCCGATAAGGCCGACGCTGGGCAGCCAGATGTCGCGGATCTCCGCCGCATCGGCGTTGACCGTGCCGAGGCGTTCGAGGGCGAACAGGCCAAGCCCGGCCGTCATCGCCAGGACGGCCGCAAACGCGGTGAGCACCTTGCTGCGGATCGACAGGTTGCTCAGAAACGACATCACGCCACCCTCCATTTTCGCATTCCGTGGGGTGGGCGGCGGATCCGATCGTTTGCGAACGGATCCCGACACCACCAGAAAGATGTACGAAGATAGTAATAGGCTGGATCACCGCGGGCGGTGGAATCGTCGCAATCGATCCGTGACGCGCGGCGCGGCTCAGGCCGGCGGGGCGTAGACCGCCAGCAGGAAGCTTAGCGTCACCGTGCTGAGGATGGTGGAGATCAGGATCGCGGCGGAGGTGCGCTCGACGTACATCTCGTACTGCTGCGCCACCACGAAGGTCAGCGCGCCGGTGGGCAGGGCCGCCAGGATGATGGCGGAGGACGCCCAGAACGGGTCCATCGGGAACAGCGCCTGGATCAGGTACCAGGTCAGCACCGGCTGCAGCAGCAGCTTCAGCGCCACGATCCACGTGATCTCGCCCAGGTTGGCGTTGAGCCGGCGGGTGGACAGAAACAGCCCGATGGCGACCAGGGCGCACGGGCCGGCCCCGGCCCCCACCAGCTCGCAGAAGGTGATCACCGGCCGCGGCAGATCGACGCCGGGCAGCAGGAAGGACCATGCCATGCCGGCGGCGGTGGAGATGATCAGCGGGTTCTTCGAGATGGCCGTGCCGACCTGGACGACCGTCTTGCCCATGCCGTGCCCGTGGCTGCGCGCCAGCTCCAGCCAGATCACCGCGATGCCCACCATGATGGCGCTCATGATCACGGTGGCGAGGATGGGCGGCCCCAGGTTGTCGGCGCCGAAGGCGGCGAGGAACAGCGGGATGCCCATGTAGCCGGTGTTGGAGAAGCAGGCGGTGAGCCCCTGCATGCACATGATGGACGACCGCTCGCCGTGCAGAAGGCGGCCGAGGACGGCGCCCAGCAGGTAGACCACCAGCATGGCGCCCAGAAAGGCGCCGATGAACGGCCAGTTCAGCAGATCCGCCAGCGGCCGGCGCGCCGTGCCGACGAACAGCAGGGCCGGCAGCGCCATCCAGTACACGTACTTGTTCAGAGCCTCCGACGAGGCGGGGCCGAGCAGCCGCATCTTGCCGGACAGGAAGCCGGCGAGGATGATGGCGAAGACGGGGAGGGCGACGTTGAGGACGGCGTGCATCGCCGCCGACCTTAGGCAAGCAGGGCTGTCCTGTCGAGCGAAGGAGGTATCCCCTGGCGGCATCCCTCCCTTGACGGCCACCCTTGACGGAGCTTCGGCGGCGGGCAACATAGACGCGGCTGCCAATTGAAGGATCCACGATGATCGACCACCACAGCGCGCTCATCTACGTCATGGTTCTGGTGTCCGCCGCCGACGCGGACATGACCGACGACGAGCTGGACGCGATCGGAGAGAACGTCCGTTACCTGCCGATCTTCAAGGATTTC
>DASPIO010000013.1:0-36116 GCA_035629155.1 Azospirillum sp.
CGCGCTGGGCCACGCCGTCGATGCGCACGGTGCAGGCGCCGCACACGCCGTGCTCGCAGCCCACGCGGGTGCCGTGCGCGCCCAGTTCGTGGCGCAGGAAGTCGCTGAGCAGCAGGCGCGGGTGCGCGGTGCCCGTGCGCACCTTGCCGTTCAGGGTGATGGTGACGGTGTGCCGCGCATCGGCGGTCAGGACCGGCATGCGAGAGCCTCCTCGATTGTGGTCCGGCCGATGCGGCGGACGAGGGTGCGGCGGTAGGCGGCCGTGGCGTGCTGGTCGTCGTCGCCGCCGAGATCCCAGGCGAAGGCGTTCAGCGCGTCGTCGAGGTCCGTCCCGTCCAGATGCTGCCAGTCGCGCACCGCCGGTCGGTCGGCGACGCCGCCCACGGCGAGGCGGACGCCGCGGGCGTCGGCGATGGCGGCGCAGGCGGTGATGGCGAAGTCGCCGTGCCGCATCGCCACCTCGCGGAAGGCGTAGCCGGCTCCGGGCCTGGCGAGCGGGAAGCGCACGGCCTCGACGATCTCGTCCGCCCACTTGGCGGTGGTCAGCGGACCCAGGAAGAAGTCAGCCGCCGGCACCGTGCGGCGCTTGCGGGCGGAGCGCAGCAGCACCTCGCCGGCCAGAGCCGCGAGGCACAGCGGGATCTCCGCGCTGGGATCGGCGTGCGCGACGGAGCCGCAGACGGTGCCGCGGTTGCGCGTCTGGAAATGGCCGACCCAGGGCAGGGCGGCTGCCAGCAACGGCACCTCCCGCGCCAGCGCCGGGCGGGCCATCAGTTCCGACTGCGTCACCGCCGCCCCGACCGTGAGCCAGCCGTCGCGGACGTCCAGCGCGCGCAGCTCCTCCAGGCCGGAGAGGTCGATCAGCAGGCGCGGCTGGACAAGGCGCATGTTCAGCATGGGCATCAGCGACTGGCCGCCGGCGACGATGCGGGCGTCCTCGCCGCCTTGGGCCAGGGCCGCCAGCGCTTCCGCCACGCTGGCCGGGCGCAGGTAGTCGAAGGGGGCGGGCTTCATGTCGAAATTCCCAAGAGGCGCAGGAGGCGGGTGAGCAGCGACGGGCGCCCCTCGGCCGTCGCTGGCCCGCCGGCCCGCGCGATCAGCTTGTCGAAAAACTGTCCGATCAGCAGGCGCGCCGCGCTGTCCAGCATGCGCCCGCCGACGGCGGCCACCTTGCCGCCGACCTCCGCCGTGTACCGGTAGCGGACGGTGGTGCCCTCGGCCGTGCGTTCCAGCGTGACGAGCCCGGTGCCGCGCCCGGTGCCGAGCGCACTGGACCCGCTGCCGGTCAGCGTCAGCGACTTGGGCGGGTCGAGATTGGAGAGCGCGACTTCCGCCGTGTAGCGGCCGCGGATCGGGCCGACGCCGACCACCACCTCCGCGCGGTAGGAGTTCGGTCCGGCCAGCTCCAGCGCCTCGCAGCCGGGCAGCAGGGCGGCCAGCTCCTTGGGATCCAGCAGGATCGCCCACACCTGTTCGGGCGCGGCCGGCACGGTGCGGCTGCCTTCGCCGCTCAATCCGCGTCCACCGGAAACGGCGGTGGCGGACGGAGCGCCGGCCACGGCGTTTGTGATGGCGGGGCGCGGCGGCTCCGCGCCGTGGATCAGCGCCGCGACCTTGGTGGGGGTGAGCGGCAGCTCGACCGTGTCGACACCCAGCGCGTCGGCCACCGCGTTGGCGATGCAGACCGGCGTGCTCATGTTGTTGCCCTCGCCGGCCCCCTTGGCGCCCAGCGGCGTGACGGGGGAGGGACTTTCGCGGTGCAGGACCACCGGCACCGGCACTTCCATGGCGGTGGGCACGAGGTAGTCGGCAAAGGTGCCGGACAGGAACCGCCCGTCCTCGCCATAGGCGTATTCCTCGTACAGCGCCACGCCGACGGCCTGGGAGAAGCCGCCCAGCACTTGCCCCTCGACCAGCAGCGGGTTCAGCAGGCGCCCGGCGTCGTGCATGGTGACGTAGTGGTCGATGCGCACCCGCCCGGTGTCGCGGTCCACCTCCACCCCGCAGAAATCGAAGATGAAGCCGTAGCAGGCGGAGCTGTTGATGTGGTCGGCGTCGGTCGGCGCCTTCAGCGGCTCCGGCGTCCAGAAGGCGGTCTCGCGCAGGGCCGCCTCCTGCCCGTCCGGCAGCGTGCCCGGCGACCAGTGGCCGGCGGCGGCGAGGCGGGAGAAGGACAGCGCGTTCTCCGGGTTGCCGGCAGCGAACACTTTGCCCTTGGCGAACTGGATCTCTCCGGCCGGAACGTTGAGCTGCCCGGCGGCCAGCCGCGCCAGCCGGTCGCGCAGGCGGGTCGCGGCGACGTGCGCGGCGCCGGCCACGGCGCCGGCGAAGCGGCTGGAATAGTTGCCGGCGGCGATCGACCACGCGTCCTTGGCGGTGTCGAAGTCGGTGACGACGCGGATGTCCTCCAGCTTCAGGCCGAAGACGTCGGCGATGACCTGCGCCAGCACCGTGCGGTGACCCTGGCCCTGCGGCACGGACGCCACGCCGACGGACACGCCGCCCGTGGGGTCCACCGCCACGGTGGCCGCCGCCTGCGCGCCGTTCTTGGGGCCGGCCTTGCGCCGCTCCTCGGCGGTCAGGACCGTGGTGATGTAGCCCATGTTGGAGATCGACGGCTCGACCACCGCGGCGTAGCCGATGCCGTACAGGCGCCCCTCGGCGCGCGCCGTGTCGCGCCGGGCCTTCAGGTCCGCCAGCCCGCCCTTCTCGACCGCCTCCTCCAGCGTCGACGGGTAGTCGCCGGAATCCAGACGCCCGCCGGACGGCGTGGCGTAGGGCATGGCCGCCGCCGGCACGAGGTTGCGGCGGATGACGTCCAGCGGGTCGAGGCCGAGCGTGAGCGCGATGCGGTGCATCAGCCGCTCCAGCCCGAAGTAGAGCTGCCCGCCGCCGAAGCCCCGGTTGAGGCCGCTGGGCGTCTTACTGGTCACGGCGATGCGGTTGACCACCGACAGGTGCGGGATGTCGTAGGCACCGGTCAGGTTGCCGTGGTTGCGGTAGAGCGAGGCGGGCTCGGGTGCCCGCAGGTAGGCGCCGCAGTCCTCCGTCTGCTGCATGCGCAAGGCCAGCACCTTGCCGTCCGCCGCCACGGCGGCCTCCAGGTCCATGCGGCGGCCGGTGGCGGAGGTGGCGGCCATCAGGTGCTCCAGCCGGTCCTCCACCCACTTCACCGGGCGGCCGGAGACGCGGGCGCACACGCCCATCAGCACGATGTAGGGGAACACCGCCTGCTTGTTGCCGAAGCTGCCGCCGGAATGCGGCGGCGACTTCAGGCGAAGCTTGGCGCCCGACACGTTCAGCGCGCGCGCCATCACCGGATGCACGGCGAACGGGCCGGAGAAGTTGGACAGCACCTCGTACGCCCCCTCGGCCGGGTCGTAGTCGGCCAGCACCACGAAGCACTCCATGGGCGTGCAGGAGTTGCGCGGGTAGCGCACGGTCAGCGCCACGCGGTGCGCGGCGGACGCGAACGCCGCGTCGGGATCGCCGTAGAGGAAGCTGCGGGTGTTGACGATGTTGGATCCCGCGGCCGGGTGCAGCAGCTCCGATGCCGGATCGGCCGCCTGCTCCACGCTCATCACCGGCGCCAGCGGGCGGTAGCGCACGGAGATGCGGTCCAGCGCGTCCTCGGCCAGGTAACGGTTGTCGGCGAGCACCACGGCGACCGGCTCGCCCACGTAGCGGACGCGGTCGACGGCGAGGCACCAGTGCTCCATGGGCGCCTTGACGCCGACCAGGAACGGGCTGGCGAAACGCTTGGCGTCCTCGCCGGTGACGACGGCGGCCACGCCGGGCACGCCCAGCGCGTCGGCCGCGTCGATGCCCAGCACCTCGGCGTGGGCGTGCGGCGAGCGCAGGATGGCGGCGTGCAGCGTGCCCGGCTTGACCGGCAGGTCATCGGCATAGCGCGCGGCGCCGGTGAGCACCGCCGCGTCCTCCAGGCGCGGAATCGGCCGGCCGACCAGCGGTGCGTCGGCGGATGCCTGCGTCGTTGCGTGTCGAACGGTCTCGATCGCCGTCATTGAGCCTTCCTCCCGAATGCGGGAAGGCTAGCGCGGACCGCGCGGACCCCTGTTACCCGGAGGTGTCGCGATTTACCCTACAGTCTCATTTTATGCCGCCCCCGGCGCGGCGCGGTCCACGAGGTTCACTACCCGGCGGTATTCGGTGGGCGTGACGCCCTGGTTGTTGCGGAAGAAGCGCGTGAAGTGGCTGGGGGCGGCGAAGCCCAGGCGGTCGGACAGGGTGGTCACGCTCTCGGCCCCGTCGGCCAGCGCGCCGATGGCGGCCTCCATGCGCAGCACGTTGAAGTACAGGGCCGGCGTGATCTGCAACGTGCTGTGGAACAGGCGGAACAGGTGCGCCCGCGACAGGCCGGCGGCCTGCGCCACCTTGTCGGCGTTGAACTCCTCCCCCAGCGTGGCGCGCATGTAGCGCACGGCGTTGCGCACGCGGTAGTCGCTGGCCGGCAGGCGGGCGGCGAACACGGCGCCGCGCAGCGAGCGCCATTCCGAGAAGCGGTCGATCAGCGCCACCATCAGGTCCATCAGCGCCTGTTCGTGCCGCTCGCCGGCCTCGTCGGTGAACAGAAGCTCGTTCGCCATGCGGTCGGCCAGCCGGCGGATGTGCGGCGTCAGGTCGCCGCAGGACTGCGGGAAGAAGCCGGGGTTGGCGCAGGCGGTGAAGTCGCGCTGCATGTCGGCCAGCCAGCGCGGCTCGATGTAGAGCGCCAGGATGGTGGTGGCCGGGGCGCCGGGCTGGTGGGCGTAGGAGTGCGGCTCCCACGTGTTGACCAGCACGGCGGTGTCATCGCGCAAAGGGTGCAGGCGGTCGCGCACGGCGAAGAAGGTGTCGGCGCCCGACGCCTTGATCAGCACGTGGCAGTGCGGGTGCGCGTGGTGGATCAGCGCGCCGTCCATGTCGAGCAGGGCCACGCGGCCGAACGAGCCCTGAAAGATGCGCAGGGCCTTGGACATGTCATCCTCCCTGGGGAACCGGTTGCCACGTCCGCTGCGGTCCGATTCTTTGTTGGCTAAGCAATACATATAGTTGGCTTTTCCCACCGGCGCGAGGGGGGCGTTCGGGGGTATGCCCCGCGCGCCACACGCCACACGCCGCTCGCATGCTTCAGTTTGTCGCAAATTTTATGCTTATGGTTCGCGTACTACGGGTATATGAACGCGCGCGCACCGACCGATGAGCGGAGATCCCGAGCGATGACCTTCCCGAGCCGGCTGAGCCTGGCCGCCAAGCTGACCGTACTGTGCACGATCGGACTCCTGGTTCTGGCGGGGGCGCTCACCATCGCCACCGTGACGATCATCCGCGACCGCATCGGGACCGAGGCGCTGGAACGGCGCGAGCAGGCCATCTCCACCGCCCACATGCTGGTCCAGCAGAAGGGCGAGGAGTTCCGCCTGGAGAACGGCTCGCTCTACGCCGGCACCTATCGCCTCAACGAGGCCAACGACATCGTCGACGCCGTGCGCAGCCTGAACGGCGGCGTGGCGACCATCTTCATGGGCGACCGCCGCGTCGCCACCAACGTGCGCAACGCCGACGGCAGCCGCGCCATCGGCACCGTGCTGGCCAAGGGCCCGGTCTACGACGCGATCTTCGTGAAGAAGGAGCCCTTCCGCGGCGAGGCGGACATTCTGGGGTCCGTCTACTTCACCGCCTACGACCCGTTGTTCGATCGCAACGGCGAGGTGGTCGGCATCCTCTTCGTCGGCCTGAAGAAGAGCGACGCGCTGAAGGTGGTGGACGAGGTGGTGGGCAGCACCACGACGCTGGCCGCCGTCATCACCGTGGCCGTCACGCTGGCGATGCTGCTGATGGTGCGCCGCCAGTTCCACACGCTGGACCGCATCCGCGAATCCATGCGCGTTCTGGCCGACGGCAACCTGGATGTGTCGGTCCCCGGCCTGGAGCGCAAGGACGAGATCGGCGCCATGGCCCAGTCGGTCGAGGTGTTCCGCCAGAAGGGCCTGGAGAACGAGCGCCTGCGCGCCGCGCAGGAGCGCGAGCGGCGCGAGGCGGAGGCCGCCAAGATCGCCGCCCTGGAATCCATGGCCGCCACCGTGGAGGAGGAGACGCGCGCCGCCGTCGACCGCGTGGCCGAGCGTTCGGACAGGATGGACGGCAACGCCCAGGCGATGGCGCAGTCGGCCGTGCAGGTCTCGGCGGATTCGCAGAGCGTCGCCGCGGCGGCCGGGCAGGCGCTGGGCAACGCGCAGGCGGTGGCGTCGGCGACCGAGCAACTCACCGCCTCGATCCGCGAGATTTCCGGTCAGGTGGCCTTCGCCAGCGACGTGTCGCGCCGCGCGGTGAAGGACGGCCAACGCACGGAGGAGGCGGTGGTGGCGCTGTCCAACGCCATCGGCCACATCGGCGACGTCGCCACCTTCATCCAGGACATCGCCGCGCAGACCAACCTGCTGGCGCTGAACGCCACGATCGAGGCGGCGCGGGCCGGCGACGCCGGCAAGGGCTTCGCCGTCGTGGCGCACGAGGTGAAGAACCTCGCCACCCAGACCTCGCGCTCGGCCGAGGAGATCACCCGCCAGATCCACGAGCTGCAGACCATGACCGGCACCGCCGTGGGTGCGGTGCAGGAGATCGGCCGCACCATCGGCGAGATCGACACGGTGGCCGGCACCATCGCCGCCGCCATGGAGCAACAGGGGGCCGCGACTCAGGAAATCTCGCGCAACGTCGGCCAGACCGCGGCCGCCGCGCAGGAGGTGTCGACGCGCATCGCCCACGTCTCCCAGGAGGCGGCGGTGACGGGCGCCCGCGCCGACGAGGTGCGCTCCGTCGCCACCGAAGTGGCGCAGAGCATCGACCTGCTGCGCAAGTCGCTGGTGCGCGCCGTGCGCACCTCCACGCCGGAGGTCGACCGCCGCCGCCTGCCGCGCTTCGCGGTGAACATGCCCTGCACCCTGTCCGGCGCGGCCGGGGGGCAGGCCAGCGCCAAGGTGCGCAACCTGTCCGAAGGCGGTGCGGTGATCGACGGCGCCGCGGGGTGGAGTGTGGGCGGGCGCGGCACCCTTTCGATCCAGGGCTGCGCCGTGACGCTGCCGTTCCGCGTGGTCGCCGCCGACGAGGACGGCCTGCGGGTGAAGTTCGACGCCGAGGATCGGACGGCCGCCCTCTTCCTCCCGGAGTTCCGCCGCATCACCGCCGGGCTGCGCCCGATCGAGGTCGCGGCGTGACCTGACGGAAATCGGGAAACCGCGCAAGACTGTGGGCCGGCTCACAGTCGGCGCGGCGGGGGCCGGGTAGGGTCTGGGCATCGACAACGGAGCGGGGCGAACGAGCCCCGGTCCACACCCCAGACCCTTCAAGGAGATCCCCCCATGATCCGTCGCTCGCTTCTCGCTGCCGCCACGCTCGCCCTGCTCGCCGGTCCGGCGCTGGCCGACAGCACCGCGTCGATCAACAACACCGCCGCGGGCATCGGCAACGTCGCCGGGCAGTTCGTCATGAACAAGCAGTCCAGCGGCGGCCTGTTCGGCGGTTCCAACACCGCCACCATCAACAACACCGCGGCCGGCATCGGCAACGTCGCCAAGCAGTCGGTGCTGAACCACCAGTCGGCCGGCGGCAAGCCGCTGCTCGGCGCCCCGAAGGCCGCTCCGATGCTCGGCCTGGGCGGCTCCAACACGGCGGTCCTCGGCAACACCGCGGCCGGCATCGGCAACAAGGCGGTGCAGGGCGCCACGGTCTTCCAGAAGGGCTCGCCCTTCGGCGCCAACGTCCTGAACGGGCAGAACACGGCGGCCGGCATTGGCAACTTCGCGGGCCAGAGCCTCTTCTCCGTCCAGCGCTGACGCGCACCCTCGTCGACAGCTCCATCCTGCCTTCGGCCGGAAGCCCCGCTTCCGGCCGATTTTTTCGTTCGCGCACAGGTTTCCGAGAAACGGCGGCCCCGGAGAAACGGTGGCCGACTGTGGGCCACCTCACAGCACCCCCCGCCCGGCCCGCGTAAGGTCCGTCCATCGATGAACGCCGGGACGCCCGGCACCCAACCAGGAGATTACCCGCATGATCCGCCGCTCCCTGCTCGCCGCCGCCGCCGTGCTCCTGCTGTCCGCTCCGGCCATGGCCCAGAATGTCGGTTCGAACACCAACGCCGCCGCCGGCATCGGCAACTTCGCCGGCCAGCGCGTGATGGGCGTTCAGGGCAGCCCGTTCGGCGGCGCCGCCTTCGGCCTCGCCAACACCAACGTGCGCAATTCCACGAACCTCGCCGCCGGCATCGGCAACACCGCGCGCCAGCAGACGCTGGGCGTGCAGGGCGGCGGCTCGCCCTTCGGCGGGCTGGTCAGCACCAACGTCGGCACCTCCACCAACGTCGCCGCCGGCATCGGCAACACCGCCGGCCAGACGGTGCTGGGCCACCAGGGCAACGGCGTGGGCGTCGGCCTGAACTTCACCGGCCGCGGGCCGCTGGTCACCACCAACGTGGACGTCGGCACCAACGTCGCCGCCGGCATCGGCAACACGGCTGGCCAGCGCCTGCTGGGCGTCCAGCGCTAACCCTTCGGTACAGGACCCGGCCGGCTTGCGTGCGCGAGCCGGCCGGACCGTGTTTCTCTTCTCGAAGCCAGGGAGGATCCCATGCTCCGCCACGCCATCCCCATCGCCCTTGCCGCCGCCGCCCTGCTGGCCGCCGCCCCGCCGGCGGCAGAGGCCGGCACGCTGGCCTGCCAGACGGTGAACGGGCAGACGGTGTGCACGCAGGGTTCGGGCTCGCTGGCCTGCCAGACGGTGAACGGCCAGACCACCTGCCTGGAAGGGCCGGGCGTGCTGAGTTGCCAGACCGTCAACGGGCAGACCACCTGCAGCACCTCGCGCGACACCGCCGCCCGCCCGGCGCCGCCGCGCCTGCCCTGGCCGCTGACGCCGGAGGGCGGCAGCAGCCAGGACGTCACGGTCGAGCAGCGCAACGGCAAGCTGCACGTGCGCGCCGGCGGGGTCGACGTGCTGCTCGACTGACCGGGTCGAACCCAGGAAATGTTACCCGATGTTACCGGATGATACGCCCCCGGCAGGGGTGTATCATCCGGCCACCCCGTTCATTTTCCGCTGAAACACACGCGTGTGGGGGTGGGCAGGACCGTCCCCATCATGGCGCGACGTAGGAATATTGTCAAATACGGCGGCCGGCCCTGCAAGGTCCGGCCGCCGTTTTCGTGTCCGGCCCGCTTTTGCCGCGCGGGTGTGGGCCGCTTCACAGCCGCCGCCGGGCGGGGCGCGTAGTCTCCTCCCATCGACGCCGACCCTGGAGACACCGCCATGCGCCGCACCCTGATCCTTGCCGCTTTCGCCGCCGCCCTGGCCGCCCCGCTGGCCGCTGGTCCGGCCGCCGCCTTCGAGGTGCAGTCGGGCGGCGTGCTGCTGCGCGAGAACCCCGCCATGATGGCCGCCCTGGCCGGCGGTTCGAAGACGATCCCGCCCTGGATGGCCAAGCGCGAGAAGGAGGCTGCCCCCACGCGTCCCGGCCAGCCGGGGCAGCCGGGCCAGCCCGGCGGCCTGCACGGCATGTCGCAGCAGCAACTGGGCGCGTTGCTGTTCGGTGGCAGCCGCGAAGGCCCGGCCAAGCCCGGCAAGGCCACGGCCGAAGACCCCCGCGCCGCGCGCGGCCTGTTCCGCTGATCCCGTTTCTCCCTCCCTGGCGCAAACTCGGGGCCGTCTTCGGACGGCCCCTTTTTTTCGTGCGGCAGGCGTTCGCACCGGAAGTGTGGCGCGGGCAACAGCGGCGCGGGGTGGGGCGGGATAGGGTGCGTCCATCGTTGACCGCTCCGCAGGAGAGACCGCCATGGCCCCGTCCGTCACCCGCGCGCTGAACGCCATCAAGCGTCACCGGGCCGGCCCGGAGCAGATCGACCACGCCATCCTCGCCGCCATCAACGTCACGCTCTGCCTCGCTTCCGACGGCAACGACCGGGTGGCGGAGGGCTTCAACCGCGACATCGCCCTTTCCGGCCGCGCCTTCGGCCGGCGGCACTGAGCCGCCGCGCCGGAGAACGGCGAGGGGCTCGGCTCCGCCGGTGGCGCCGGGCCCCTCGTTCCGTTCATGCATGAGGAAAGCCCCTTCCCGACATCGGGGAGGGGCTCTTTCGTTGGGAGTCGCAGCGGGAACGGAAAAAATCGGCCGGCAGAAGGCTGCCGGCCGATCGAGTTGGGTGGAGGGGACATCGAACGCCCACACTGTGCGGCGGATGGGCTCGGTGTTGCTGTGAGGTGGGCCACAGGGACTCAGCCTTTTCTGGCCCGTCATCCCCGCCGTCGCGAGCATGACGGGAAAATAACGTGCTTTCAGCAGCCTACAGCTTGAAGAACGCGCGCAGGCGGGCGAGCAGGTCGTTGGGCGCGTCGGGGGCGGCATCGGCGGGGACGGCCTGGCGCTGCGCGTCGTTGCTGCGCTGGCGACGCGCCATCAGGTCGGCCAGTTGGGCGGCCAGCGCCGGGCGGCGGCGCAGCACGGGGTCGACGGCCGCCTTGTCCAGCTCGTACACCACCGCGTCGGTGTGCGCGATCACCGAGGCGCTGCGCGGCTGGCCGGTCAGCAGCGACATCTCGCCGAACACGTCGCCCGGTCGCATGCGGTCCAGAAGCAGGGAACGGCCGTCGGTCGCCATGCGCACGTCCAGCGCCCCTTCGGCCACCAGGAAGAGCGAGGCGCCGTGGTCGCCCTGGTGCACCGCCGCCGTGCCGGCCGGCAGGTCGTGACGGCGCAGCGCCGCGGCCAGTTCCGCCACCTCGTCGTCATGAAAGGCGGCGAACAGCGCCACCCGGCGCAGCAGGTCGCCGGGCGGAACCTCGGCGTTGTCGGCGCGCGGTCGGCGCACCTCCTGCTTCGGGCGGGCCAGCGCGATGCCGGCGCGGGCGAGGTGTTCGAGGATGGCCGTGCCGACGGCGTCGCGCGTGCCGGCGAGGTGGGCGTAGTCGCGCACCCAGAAGCGCGCCTGATAGGCGACGCCGTTCGGCGTCACCCCCTCCACCAGCACGTCGGGGCGGGGGTCGGCCAGCACGCCGTCGGCGCACACCAGCGCCGAGAGCAGGACGCGCTTGGCGCGCGCCACCGGCACCTCCTGGTCCAGCAGAACCGGCACCGTGGCGCGGAAGCCGGGGCCGGGGCGGCTGTAGTTCACGAAGCGGCTGCCCGCCGCCACGCCGTTGGGGACGACCACCGCCGTGCCTTCCGTGGTGATCAGGCGGGTGGCGCGCCAGTTGATCTCGTCCACCCGGCCGATCATGCCGGGGCCGATCTCGATCCAGTCACCGATGCGGTAGGGGTGCTCGACGTTCAGCGCGATGCCCGAGAAGATGTCGGCGATCATGTTGCGCAGCGCGAAACCCAGCACGGCGATCACCACGCCCGAGGTGGCGACCAGCCCCGCCACCGGCTGGTGCAGCACCCAGCCGAGGATCGCCAGCACCGCCAGGGCGTAGAGGAAGGCGCGCAGCAGGTCGCTGAGCAGGCGCGGCACCGGCACGACGCGTCGTCCGCCGTTCAGCGTGAGGTCGAGCAGGCGCGAGCCCAGCCACGCCGCCGCCAGCCAGGCGATGGCGGCGGCCAGCGCCGCGGCGCCGTCCGCCGCCGGGCCGCCGAACGCCGGGCCGACGAGCGTGTCCAGCCACGGCCGGCGCACCGCCACGAAGGTGGCGGCGACGGTCAGCGCCGCGGGGGCGAGCAGGCTGCCGGGGCGGTGGTGGTCGGACATGCTGCGACCATCGCACCGGCGGCGGTGGCGTCAACGTTCCAAAGGCATAGCATCGGTTGTGCGTTGGGGAAGTATGCGCAGCCCCCGCAAACCCCAATTCGGGACGTTCCCCAGGCTCGACGGAGTACCCTGGAAAAGGCGGGGGGTCTGCCCCGGACAGGCGCGTAAGATGATCCATCCGGAAAGGAATATCGGGGGGTTGGCCATGCTGCGGACCATTGCGGCCGTGTTCGGCGTCGCTCTTCTGATGCCGGGCGCGGCGTTCGCCGAACCAATCAAGGCGCCGGAGGGCGCCCGTGCCTACATCATGTGGCCCTACAACGGAACGGTCATCCACGGGGGCAAGCTGTGGGTGCGGATGGGGCTTCAGAACATGGGGGTGGCTCCAGCCGGCGTGAACAAGGAAGGCACGGGGCATCACCACCTGCTCGTCGACACCGAACTCAAGAACTTCGACGAGCCGATCCCCAACAACAAGAACAACCTGCACTTCGGCGGCGGCCAGACGGAGGTGCGGCTGGAACTGCCGCCCGGCACGCACACGCTGCAGATGGTGCTGGGCGACCTGGACCACGTGCCGCACAACCCGCCGGTGATGTCGGAGAAGATCACCATAACGGTCCGCTGAGGGGCCGGAACACCTGTCCAACGGGGGGCCGGAACGGCCCGGGGAGGACACCATGAGACTGTTGGCATCCGCGCTGCTGGGCGGCTTCGGTCTGGCGCTCGCCGCACTTCCCGCATCGGCGCACGATCCCGCCGAGCGCTTCCAGATGGCCCAGACCTCGCCCGATGCCCAGATGGCGCCGCCGGGGCCGGCCCCGACCATCACCCCCGCCACCCCCGACGAACCGGCGCAGCCGGGCAAGGCGGCCGAGCGGATGCCCGGGAACAAGGACGCCTACCTCTATGTCGGCTGGCCCAACAACGGCGAGGTGGTGGGCACCCGCTTCAAGGTGTGGTTCGGCCTGCGCAACTTCGGCGTGGCGCCGGCTGGCGTGCGCAAGGAGAACACCGGGCACCACCACCTGCTGGTCGACACGGACATTCCGGCGCTGGACGAGCCGATTCCCAACGACAAGAACCACGTGCACTTCGGCAAGGGCCAGACGGAGACGTACCTGGAACTGCCGCCGGGCCGGCACACGCTGCAGCTCCTGCTCGCCGACCACGACCACGTGCCGCACGACCCGCCGATCGTGTCGAAGAAGATCACCATCACGGTTGTGCCGCAACGCACCAGCGTTCCGAACGTGGCGTCGCGGTAGGGCAGCAAAAAGCCCCTCTCCCCTGGGGAGGGGCTATCGTGCAGACAGAGGAGGCATCCATGACCTTCGTTCGCCCCTGCGGATGGGCCGCCGCCGGACTTGCGCTGATGCTGGGCGGCTGCTTCACGTCGGGCGAGAAGGCCTCGGTCGTGCAGCAGCCCAAGACGCCGGCCGTGCGCACGGTCAGCAGCTTCAGCGAGGCGCTGCGCTGCATGGACACCCTGCTGGCCCAGCACGGCAAGCGCGACATCTACATCACCTCCAACGGCCTGCCGGACGCCACCGGCCGCGTCGCGGGCGGCACCAAGGACATGCTGATCACCGCCGTGTCGCGCATGTCCGAACGCTCCAACGCGTTCCGCTTCGTCGATTTCGAACCGGCGCTGGACGACGTCAACGCGCTGTACTGGATGATCGGCGTGCAGCCGAACTTCCGTGCCCCCTCCTACTACATCCGCGGCGCCATCACGCAATTGGACGACGCGGTGGTGGGCGAGGCGGCGAGTGCCGGCATCTCGCTGCCGGCGCTGGATCTCGGCGTCTCGGCCGACCAGACGATCTCCATGATCTCCGTCGACCTGAACGTGGGCGAACTGGTGACCCGGCAGATCATCCCCGGCATGTCGTCCAGCAACACGCTGGCCATCATCGCGTCGGGCAAGGGGGCGGACGCGGGCGCGGTGGTCGGCAAGGCCGGGCTGTCGTTCAACGTCGCCTTCAACAAATCCGAAGGCATGCACCAGGCCGTGCGCACCCTGGTCGAGTTGAGCGCCATTGAGGTGCTGGGCAAGCTGACCCGCACGCCCTACTGGCAGTGCCTGGGCATCGACCAGACCAACCCGGCCTTCGCCAGCGAGGCGCGCGGCTGGTTCGATTCCATGTCGCCGCAGCAGCGCGTGACCAACGTGCAGCGCAATCTGGCCGCCGACGGCTACTACAGCGGCCCGGTCAACGGCCAGTTGGACGAGGCGACGCGCGGCGCCATCTCGCGCTGGCAGGCCGACCACGACCTGATCGCCACCGGGCGCATCGACTTCGACCTGTACCAGCGCATGCTGGGCACGCCCGCCGGCCGCAGCCAGGTGCCGCCCGAACGGCTGCAGACGGTCAGCAACGCCGGCGGCGAGGACCTGCCGCGCGCGGCACCCGCCCCGGCGGGCGCGGCACCGGACCTCGTGCTCACCTCCGACCGCGGGCCGAACCCGCGCTACCGGGTGGGGGAGGCGCTGGTGGCCCGCGTGTCGCCGACGGCCGACGGCTTCGTCTACTGCTATTACCAGGACGCGGGCGGTTCGGTCGCCCGCATCTACCCCAACCGCTTCCAGCCCGATGCCTTCGTCGAGGCCAACCGCCAGGTGGAGATTCCGCCGGGCACGCAAAAGCCCTTCAACCTGCGCATGGACCGCGTCGGCGCGCGCGAGAGCATCGCCTGCGTCGTGACCAAGGACGAGATCGGCGTGCGCCTGCCCGAACGTTTCAAGACGCAGGACCTTCAGCCCATTCCCGGCGCCTCGCTGCCGGACCTGCTGAACGCCTTCACCTCCGTGCCCGGCGCCAACGCGCGTTCCAAGCAGATGCAGGTGGAGGTGCTTCCGGCCGCGGTGGCGGCGCGGTAGGCGAGTGGCCGGGCGGATGAAAGCGGGCGGGTTGTGGGCCGGCTCACAGCCCGCGGGGCGGCGGCGGGGGTAGGACAGTGATTGCCGGGGCGCGCTCACGCCCCACCCGAACCGTTCAGCCTTTGGAGGCGACCATGCCGAAGCGCACCATTACCCTGACCCGTCTCGCCCTGCCGGCGATCGCCTTGCTCTGCGCGCTGCCCGCGCTGGCCCAGTCCGTCGAGGGCAAGGGCGACGGGAAGGTCATGATGTTCGACCGCCCGCCCACCGTCGACGAACTGCGCGACGTGGTGACGCCGGAGCCGCAGCGCCGCACCCGCAGCATCGAGATCATCGGCGGTGCGGCCAGCGGCGCCGCGCAACGCCCGCGCCAGACCGAGCGCACCAACTACGGCGCCGTGCCGCAGGCCGCCCAGCCGCAGTACGAGCAGCCCGCCTACCAGTCGGCCCCCGAGCCGCAGTACCAGCCCGCACCGGAGCCGGCCGCCGCCGCCGCGCCGCGCCCGCGCCCCAAGGCGAGCCAGCCGGCGCCGCAGCAGGCCGCCCTGCCGGCCGCCCCCGCCGAGGAGGCCGCATCCCAGGACGACGCCGGCGCGAACGCCTTCGGCTTCCGCATCAACTTCGCCTTCAACTCGGCCGAGGTTCCGCGCGAGTTCTATCCCTACATCGACGCGGTCGGCGGGCTGATGGCGCAGGACACGTCGCTGTCGCTGGTCATCGAGGGGCACACCGACGCGGTGGGCGCGGAAGGCTACAACCGTGCCCTGTCCGAACGCCGCGCCATCTCGGTGGGCGAATACCTGGTGCGCGTGCACGGCGTGCAGCCGCAGCGCATCGTCGTCGCCGGCAAGGGCGAGAGCCAGCCGCTGTCCGCCGACCCGAACGATGGCCGCAACCGGCGCGTCGAGTTCAAGCCGGCCCGCTGACGGCCGGAGGAAGGAGACCGCCATGCGCACGCTCACCCTCTTCGCCGCCGCCGCCGGCCTGCTGTGGGCCGGCGCGGCCGACGCCACGCTGGTCAAGAACGGCAACGGCAAGCCGGTCGGTGCCGCCTCCGGCGGGGTCGAGGTGGGCGTGCCGCAGGGGCGCGTTCGCGTCCAGTGCTGGCAGGATGGCCGCAAGATCATCGACGAGGCGGAACTCGCCGTCGTGTCGCTGGGCATCCTCAGCCAGGTGAACGCCCTGCGCCTGCGCCGGCCGGGCACCGTCGATCCGACGCTTTCCCTGATCACGCAATCGCGCACCACCTGCCTGCTCGCCCCGCGGGAACCGCCGCAACATGATTAGGCCGGGCATGACCGACGCGGCCTGGATGTGGTCCGGCTCACAGCCGGGTGGGGCGGGGGTCCGGTAGGCTCGGGGCGCGACCACAACCCACATCGAGGAAGAGACCATGTCCACGCTCCTGCGACGACGATCGAGATATGCCCGCGTGCCGCCCGCCGCCCTGGCCCTGGCCCTGCTGACGGGAGCCGCCGCCGCCGCCACGTCCGCCCTGGCGGCCGAGGCGGTGGTCGTGGCTTCCACCGCGCCCGGCTACGCGCTGGGGCAGGTGGTGCCCGACGGTGCCATGGTGAAGCTGCCGGACGGGGCGGGTGCGCTGTTCCTGTTCGCCACCGGCCGCACGGTGCGCGTCAAGGGCCCCTACGAGGGGCAACTCGACAAGATGCCGGAGGCGGCCTCGCGCGCCGCGGTGGGCAGCCTGCTCAGCGGCGAGCGCTTCATGCAGAGCGAACTCGGCGCCACGCGCGCCATCGGCAACCCGCTGGAACGCGGGGTCGAGCAGGCCTTCGCCATCGACCCCGGCACGCCCGGCACCGTCTGCGCCCGCGCCGACGCGCCCCCCGTGCTGAAGCGGCCGCGCGACCCGGCGCTCTCCGCCGTGTCGCTGCGCGATCCGGCGCGCGGGGCGGCGGCGACCGTCACCTGGAGCGGCGCGGCCGGCACGGCACCCTGGCCGAAGGATCTGGCGGTGCGCGACGGCGGCGAAGTGGCGGTGTCCGGTCCCGACGGCCGGCACCTGGGCGCCCTGCGGCTGCGCGTCGTCGACGCGGCGGCGGACCGCGGGGCGGCGCTGGCCGTCAAGCTGGCGTCAGCCGGGTGCGAGAAGCAGGCGGCGGCGCTGCTGGCGCCGCTGCGCGACGCCATGGCGCCGCTCGACGTCTATCTTTCCACCGACCGCGGGACCAGCGCCGCCTACAAGGCGGGGGAGCCGGTGCGGCTGGTGCTGCAGACGAACCGCGATGCGCACGTCTACTGCTACGTCCGCAACGCCCGCGGCCAGTTGATCCCGATCTTCCCGAGCACCTCCGCCTCGTCGCTGGTGGAAGGCAGCGTGCCGCTGTCGATGCCGGGCGAGCGCATGCCGATGCCGCTGCGCGCCAGCGAGCCGGCCGGCGACATGGAGGTGCGTTGCCTCGCCGCCGAGCGCGACCTGGGCAGCGACCTGCCCGGCCGCAACGAGGCGTTCCAGCCGCTCAGCGAGGACACGGTGGCCCGGCTCGACCACCGGCTGGGCACGTTGCGCGACACCGAGATCGTCATGGCGCAGGTGTTCCTGCGCGTGCGGTAAGAAGAAACTGGCTCGCAGGTTGGGTTTTCGCCGGTGGCTCGACCCAACCTGCGGCTCCTGATCCGAGGGGGCATGGACAGACGTGAAGGTGCCCCTGCGGGGCGGCGCGGGACGGAGGCGTGGTTCGTGCCGGCGCTGGCGCTGGGGGTGGCGCTGCTGGCCTTCGGGCTGCCGTGGCTGCTGGCGCCGCTGCGCGCCGCCGACGAGTTCTTCGGCGACCTGATGACCGCCCACTTCGCCCCGGCCGAGCCGCAGCACCCCGGCGTCGTGCTGGTCACCCTGGGCGAGGACAGCTTCGCCGGGCTCGCCTGCCGCTCGCCGGTCGACCGGGGCTTCCTGGCGGAGCTGATCGGCCGGCTGGAAGCGGCCGGGGTGCGCGCCATCGGCATCGACATCCTGTTCGACCAGCCGACCCTGCCGGCGCGCGACGACGAGCTGCGCCGGGCGATCCTGAACGCGAGGATCCCCGTGGTGGCGGTCACCGCGCTGGCCGAGACACCGCTGACGGAACAGCAGCGCCGCTACCTGGACGGCTTCCTCAGCGGCATCCGCTCCGGTCACGCCAACCTTGCCAAGGACCCGCTGGACGGCACCGTGCGCTGGCACGTGCCGTGGGGGCCGCGCGGCACGCCCAGCCTGCCGGTGGCGTTGGTGCAGGCCACCGGCGCGGTGCCGCCGGAGGCGCTGCCCGACAGGCCGTTCCGCATCGCGTGGCGCAACGGCCCGTCGCCCGGCACGCCGGCCATCACCGCCTTCCCGGCGGAGGCGGTGGGCATGGTGCCCAGGGAGTGGATGGCCGGGCGCGTCGCGCTGATCGGCACGGTGCTGGTCGGCGTCGACCGCCACCGCACGCCGCTGGTGGCCGCGCAGGGAGCCACGCCGGGCGTGGAGATCCAGGCACAGGTGCTGGCCCAGCTCATCGACGAACGGAAGAGCCCTCGCCTCCAGGGATGGGGAGAGGCGGCGCTGGTGCTGGTGCTGGCGGTGGCCGGTGTGGCGCTGGCGCTGGCCGGGCTGCCGGTGTGGCTGCTGGCGCTGGGCAGCCTGGTGCTGCTGCTGGGCTTCTGGGTGGGGGTGGCGGCGCTGTTCGGGCAGGGTGGGCCGCTCTTGCCGCTGCTCAGCCCGTCCATGGCGTGGCTGGGCGGCATCGCCGCGATGACCGCGCATCTGTCGCTGCGAGAGCGCGCCGACCGCCGCGTGCTGATGCGGCTGTTCGCCAACCACGTGTCGCAGCCGGTGGCCGACGAGATCTGGCGCCAGCGCGACACCTTCATGGCCGGCGACCGGCCGCGCCCGCAGCAGCTCACCGCCACCGTGCTGTTCTCCGACATCGAGGGCTTCACCACCGTGTGCGAGGCGCTGGAGCCGGAGCCGCTGATCCGCTGGCTGGAGGGGTACCTGGACGTGATGGTGCGCGTCGTGGCGGCGCACGACGGGGTGGTGCTGCGCTTCATCGGCGACGCCATCCTGGCGGTGTTCGGCGTGCCGGTCGCCCGCACGACGCAGGCGGAGATCGACGCCGACGCCGGGCGCGCGGTGCGCTGCGCCCTTCAGATGGGGCGCGAGCTGGCCGAGCTGAACCGCCGCTGGCAGGCGGAGGGGCTGCCGCCCGTGGGCATGCGCGTGGGCATCCACACCGGGCCGCTGGTGGCGGGCAGCCTGGGCGGCCTGCGGCACATGGAGTACTCGCTGCTGGGCGACACCGCCAACACGGCGGCGCGGCTGGAAAGCCTCGCCAAGACCGTGGACGTCATGTCGACGCCGCACTGCCGCATCGTCATCGGCGAGCCGACGTGGCGCGCGCTGCACGGCACCGTCGACGGGCTGCCGGTCGGCGAGGTGGCGCTGAAGGGCAAGCGCCGGTCCGTGCGCATCTGGCTGGTCCGCGACCGCGCCGAGGAAACCGGCCCGCTGGACGTCACGCAGGCGCGGTAGCGCACGCCGTCCGCCCCGATAAGCTCCGGTTCGAGCGGAGGAGGCGCAGCACCTCCGTCTCGGCGGACGCCTTGTCCAAACCCTGGTGGCGCGTGCGCAGCATCTCGGCCGCCACGTCCAGCGCCACCAGCTCCCCCAGACGGCGCAGTGCGAAATCGTAGGCGTAGAGCACCGCGGCCATGTCGTCGTCAGTCAAAGCCATGTCGCATCCATCCGTCGTTTCTTCGTTGTGCGAACAGGAATGGACTGTCGACGTGTTGTTCATGCGCAGACCTGACACAGATCAAACTCTGGATCTCTGTCTTATAAAGTGCACGGGATGCTTGCTGTTTAAACAAAATAATATAGACTCTGCCTTTGCCGGAGTTTATACCGACTCCAATTGTCCACCCCTCCTAACGAACAATCAAGCGATATCCGACTGCGCAATATGCAATACAGACCGTGTTACAAGTCGCGCTGGCCGAGCCCTTGGCGTTGTCCCGGTGTGATACAATCCAAGTCATTGAGCGAAGGGTGTGAAGTGCTTCGTGATACGGAGCGTGTCACATGAGCGATACCCCGACCATGAGCTTGCGGGTGCCCCAGGACGCCGAGATGCGCCGGGCCTTGCGGGAAGCGGCCAAGGCCTTGCGGCTGGGGCAGGTCTCGGCGGCGGCGTTGCTCGACTGGCTGGCCAAGCGGCCGTCCGCGCAAGAAGGCTTCGACCTGCGCCTGCTCGCCACCGAACAGCGCATCTCCCTGCTGGAGGCGGCGGTGGAGCGGCTGGCGGTCGAGTGCGGCGTCCGCATGCCGCTGACGGCGGCTCCCGCCGAAGAGCACGCCGTTCTCCCCGACCGTCGCCGGTCCCGCCGTTCCAAATAATCCATCGTTTCAAATAAAATGGGGTACTTCGAGCGGGGGTTTATTTGCTCCATTCTGGGGGTTAGGCAAATCGCGCGCTTGGCATAGGTCGGCGTTTAAAGATAAGCTTCTTTCCGTCCAGCCAATGGTCTTCATTTTGCGCCAAATTTCGCGGCCGGGATCCCGGTTGTTCCGGGGCGACCGGCTTGGCGCCGGTTGCACGGGCGTCGGGTGGCGGGTGCGCCGGGTGAAGGATTCGGCGGGTCTCCTCGGCCTGGAGGATGGCGGCGAAGGAGGCGGCGATGCGGAGAGAATGGCTGCGGGGCTGGCTCGCGCGGGCGATGGCCGTGCTCGTGCTGCTGGCGGCGGGTGGGGTGCAGGCGGCCGGTCCGGCCGCGTCGTCCGCCACGCCCGAGGAAAAGCGCATTGCGCTGGTGATCGGCATCAGCGCCTATCGCAACGCGCCGGAACTGGTGAATCCACGCAACGACGCCCACGCCATCGCCGAGGTGCTGCGCAAGCTGAACTTCGCCGTCGAGGAGAAGCAGGACCTGGACATCCGCGGCTTCGCCGACGCGCTGCGCCAGTTCGGCATCAACGCCAGCCAGGCGGACGTGGCGGTGCTGTATTACGCCGGGCACGGCATCCAGGTGGGCGGCATCAACTACCTGATCCCGTCCGACGCGCGGCTGGAGCGCGAGCGTGACCTCGTCTACGAGGCGATGCCGCTGAACCTGCCGATGGGCGAACTGGCGCAGGCGCGCAAGCTGGGCATCCTGATCCTCGACGCCTGCCGCAACAACCCCTTCGTCGACAAGCTGACGCGCACCGGCGGCAACCGCCAGCAGACGCACGCCGGCTTCACCCGCGTCGACGACACCCCCAGCGATACGCTGGTCGCCATGGCCACCCGCGCCGACCAACTGGCGGAGGACGGCCAGGGCCAGCACAGCCCTTACACCGAGGCCCTGCTGAAGCACCTGCAGACGCCGGGGCTGGAGCTGAGCCTGTTCTTCCGCAACGTGCGCGACACCGTCAAGCAGGCCACCGACGGCCGGCAGGAGCCGTACATCTACGGCACGCTGGGCGCCACGCCGTTCTACTTCAACCCGCGCCCGCCGAACCGGCAGCCGGTGCTGGCGGAACTGCGCGCGCTGGAGATCCTGGACCGCGCCGAGGCGGAGCCGCTGCGCATCGGCCAGCCGACCGACCCCGACGACGACCAGCTCTTCGCCCGCGTCACGGGCCTGCCGCGCGGCGGCAACGTGCGCATCGGCGAACGCTCCGTGCTGATCGGCGACTACCTGACGGTGGACCAGCTCGCCGCCACCAGCTTCAAGCCGGACGCCAGTTTCCGCGGCGATGCCGGCGGCTTCGAGTTCACCGTGATGGACGGGCGCGGCGGCACCGTGCGGGGCGTCGTGCCGATCACCATCAAGCCCAGCAACCGGCCGCCGCTGGTGGTGTCCGACCGCACGCTGCGCGTCGTCGCCAACCCTCTGGGCATCGAGGTGCCGAGCGACCCGGACGGCGACGCCCTGACCATCACCGTGGCCGGCGTGCCCGAGCGCGGCAAGGTGAAGAGCGGCGCCTCCGTGGTGAAGGCCGGCGACCGGCTGAGCGCCGACGCGCTGACCGCGCTGGTTTTCGACCCCGAGCGCGCCCCGGCCGGCCCGGCCGGCGCCTTCTCGATCGTCGTCGAGGACGGCAAGGGCGGCCGGTCCACCGCCAACGTCGCGGTGGAGATCGCCGAGCCCGGAACGCTGCCGGTGGCGGAACTGGAGCAGACCGTGTGGGAGCGCGTGCGCGGCAGCACCGATGCCGCCGACTACGAGGCGTTCCTGCGGCTGTTCGGGCGCAGCGGCTTCGCCCAGATGGCGCGCCAGCAGGTCGAGAAGCTGGCCCCCCCCAAGGACGAGGCGCCGAAGGCCGACGCGAAGGCCGATCCCCCGAAGGCCGACGCCAAGGCGGACGTGGCGGAGGCGGGGTCCAGCGGTGGCGAAGCCCTCGACACCGACGCGGCGGCCGGCACCGAGGTCGCCATGGCCGGCGCGCCGCTGGAACCGGTGGAAGGCGACGCCTTCACGGTGGTGAGCGATTCCAACCTGCGTTCCGCCCCCAACACCAGCGCCGCCCGCGTCGGCCATGTGGCCAGCGGCGCCCCGGTGCGTGTGCTCGGCCGCGTGCCCGGTGCCAACTGGCTGCGCATCGCGCTGGAGGACGGCAGCCAGGGCTTCATTTTCGCGCCGCTGGTGCGGCCCGCCCCGGCGCAGCCGCAAACACAGGCGCAGCCCCAGCCCCGGCAGGAGGCCGCGTCGGTCCCGCCGCGGGCTCCCGAGCCGGCCCCGGCGCCGCAACCTCAGCCGCAGGAGGTCGCCGCCGCCGCGCCGCCGCCGCCGGGCAACGGCAGCGCGGTGCGCACGCACGGGCGCGGCAACAGCTTCCAGGACTGCCCGGAATGCCCGGTGATGGTTCGGGTGCCGCCGGGCTGGTTCATGATGGGCAACGACCGTGGCGACACCGCGGAGCGGCCGGTGCACCGGGTGACCATAGCCAAGCCGTTCGCCATGGGCGCCTATGAGGTGACGGTGAGCGAGTGGCGCGCCTGCGTCGATGGCGGCGGCTGCCCCAACATGCCGCGCATGACCAACCCCACCGACAACACCCCCGTGTACAACGTGCACTGGGAGGACGCGCAGGCCTACGTGAAGTGGCTGAGCCAGAAGACCGGCCAGCGCTACCGCCTGCCGTCCGAGGCGGAGTGGGAGTACACCGCGCGCGCCGGCAGCGTCGGCCCCCACTGGTGGGACGGCGAGCAGGGCATCTTCGCCAACTGCACCAACTGCGGCGGCCCGCACGAGCGGCTGACCCCGGCCGCGGCCGGCAGCTACAAGCCCAACCCCTTCGGTCTGCACGACATGAACGGCGGCGTGGCGGAGTGGGTGGCGGACTGCTGGAACAAGGACTACCACGGCGCCCCGGTGGACGGCAGCGCCTGGCAGGAGGGCAACTGCCGCAAGCGCGTGCTGCGCGGCGGTTCCTGGCGCAACGCGCTGGCCGAGATCTCGGCCACGGGACGCGGCACCTACGACGTCGACGTCCGCTACATCAACAACGGCTTCCGCGTCGCGCGCGAGCTGAACTGAGACGCGGCGTTACTTCTGCACGCTCTTCACGCTCTGCACGGCGACGTTGCCCGTGCCGGCGGCGATGTTGACCGCGCTGTTGACGTTGTTGAACGTCACGCCGCCGGTGACCAGCGCCGTCTCCAGGCTGGTGAAGGGCACCACCGGCGCCGGGCCTGTGGGGGCGACCGCCTCGCCGCCCGTCGCGGCGTCGGGCTGGCCGCCCGGCTGGCCGCCGCCCTGCTGCCCGCCGGCTCCCAGGTCCAGGTCCATCGTGCCGTTGAAGTTGTTGAAGATGAACGGCGCCTCGATGATGGTGAAGGACGGCACGGCGAACTCCGGCGGCGGCTGGCGGCTGGCGGCCAGCGGCTGGCCCTTGTTGAAGCCGGCCAGGAAGCCGGCGTCGCCGCGGATCTTGGCGATCTGCTGCTGGTGCACCTGCTTGCGGCTGACGCCGGGATTGGTGACCATGGCGCCCGGCGGGGTGATGCGGCGGGGGGCCGTGAAGACCGGCATGCGCGGCGGCTGGGCGAAGGCCTGCGCCACGTTGGCGGCGCTGACCCCGGTGGGGAAGCCGATGCCGCCCGCGTCCTGCGCGGCGGCGCCGCCGGCGGACAGCAGCACGAGAGTGGCGGCGGTGAACAGGGGGCGGATGCTGGTCATGGCGGCGTTCCCTTGGCGGAAAATATCTGGCCCTTGGCGGACATCAGTGGGCGCTGAGCGGTTCCATGTCGTGCTGGCGCAGGGCCGCGAAGGCGATCTCGCGGCTGGGGTAGCGCCAGAGGTAGGTGCCGTCGGCCGCGTAACAGGCGTAGCTGGTCCGGCCGCGGCGGGTGACGCGCTTGACGTAGCAGCGGTCCATCAGGCCGAGGGTGACGAAATCATTGCCGGACATGGGCTCCTCCCAGGGGCTCGAGTGCTCGTGATGGGAGGAGATTAGGCCCGCCGGCGCGGGCGCGCTGTGAGCCGGGCCACAGGTGCGCGTGGATTTGCGCCGTTCGTGTTCGCGCTATTCGTAGGCGTTGCCGATCTCGTCCAGCGCGTCGCGGTCGCGCACGGTGATGTAGCCGCCGTCCATCGCGATCACGCCGCTGCGCTGCCATTCGTTGAGCAGCTTGTTGATGCTCTCGCGCGACACGCCGACGAGGCAGCCGAGCTGCTGCTGCGACAGCTTGATGTCCAGGCGGATGGCGTTCTGCGGCGCCGGCCGGCCGAAGACCTCCACCAGCCGCAGCAGCGCGCGCGCGAAGCGCGAGGAGGCTTCCAGGAACAGCGTGTCCTCCAGGTGCTCGCTGGTCTGGCGCAGGCGCTTGCACAGAACGCTGATCAGGCGCAGCGCCAGGTCCGGCCGGGCGGTGAGGAAGGGCATGAACTGGGCGCGCTCCAGCACCAGGAGGTCGGTTTCCTCCAGCGCGATGGCGTCGGCGGTGCGCGGTTCGCCGTCCAGGAGCGCGATCTCGCCGAACAGGCCGCCCTTGTTGATGATGTTCAGCACCAGCTCCTTTCCGTCGACGGAGTGGGAGCAGATCTTCACCCGGCCGCGGATGATCGCCATCATGCTGTCGCCGGGGTCGCCCTTCTGGAAGATGACGCCGTTCTTCGGGAAGTAGGCCAGCCGGGCGCTGGAGGCCAGCCGGCTCAGCTCCTCGCGCTCCAGGTGCTTGAGAAGGAAGTGCCCGGCGAGCACGAGTTCCTTGTCGAACGCGATCCGTACCCCGGCCATGCGACGCCTCCCCCTGGCGGATGCCCTCCCGGGCATTGTGTGGGCACCGCCAGTGTACACGCCCCGAATGGCCCTGCCGGGGGCGCCAATGGCGGTACTTCGCCGTTCCGGGCGTGCCCCTTCCGTGCGGCCGTGCAAATCGCGCATACCTGTGGCCCCTGCCACAGCACCGCCGCATTCCTACGATTTACGATCCGCCCGCTTTCACCGAAACCGCGGGGGCATCGATGCGCATCCTGTTGACCGTCCTGATCCTGATCACCGCCCTGCCGTGCCTCGCCGAGGGGACCGAGGGCATGGTGATGGCGGCGGACGCCGGGATGGTCGGCACGATGACCCGGCGCATCGAGGGCGACCGCACGACGCTGCGGGTGTCCGGGGTGATCACCGCCGCGGTGGCGGCCGACTTCATCCAGGCGCTGGACGGCGCACCGGCCGACCGGCCGGTGCTGGTGGAACTGGACAGCCCCGGCGGCTTCGTGAAGGCCGGCTACGCCATGATCGACGCCATGCTGCGCCAGCGCGCGGCCGGCCGCCCTGTGGTGACTCTGGTGCGCGGCAGTGCTGCGTGCGAGAGCATGTGCTTCGGCGTGTTCATGGCCGGCTTCCCGCGCCGCGCCGAGGCCGGCGCCTCCTTCATGGTGCACGCGCCGCGCGACGAGCGCAGCGGCATCATCTCGCTGCGCACCATCAACGAGATGAAGACGCGGCTGGCCCGGTTGGGCACCTCCCCGGCGTGGCTGCAGACCGTGGCCGAGCGCGGCGGCTTCTCCGGCCGGGCGGACGTGCGCGAGCGGGCCGAGGACTTGGCCCACAGCGGCGCCAACGTGGTGACGGAACTGCTGGTGGCGCGCTGAGCGCGGTGTCTGTCAAGGACGAAAGCCTCTGACGGACGGACAGCACCCTTGGCCGCATTGCGCGGACCGCTCCCCCTGAGTCACCATCGCCGGAGAACAAGAAGAAGGGGGCCCAACACTCGGGCCTCCACTCGGGAGGAGTCCATGAAGGGAAGCGAGCCCACGCTCGAAGGCGGCACGCCGGCCGGCCCCGGCGGCGATCCGCTCACCGACATCCGATTGGCCAACCCCGGCCTGCTGCGGCAGAAATACGCGCTGGCCAACTGGATCATGCTGATCGCCGACGACCGCGGCCTGGGCGCCGCCGCCGTCGCCCGCCTGACCGGCATCGACCCCGAACAGGCGGAAGCCATCCTGGACGGGGTGGTCATCGCCACGCCGCTGCCGACGCTCGACCGCGTCCTGCGCACGCTGGAACGCTGGCAGCACTGAGGTGCGGTGCCGGGAGGGCCGCCTTAAGAAATGCCAGCCGTCAGAGGGTGCCCTCCACCGAATCCGCCGCCTCCTTCAGGATCTCCGCGCTGCGCTTCAGCGCCGCGCTTTCCTCGTCCGACAGGTCCGGCATCACCGTCTCCAGCACGCCGCCGGCGCCCAGCACGCGCGGCAGCGACAGCGCCACCTCCGGCACGCCGGCCACCGTGCCGTTGAGGATGGAGCAGGTCAGCACCGCCCGCTCGTCCCCGGCGATGGCGCCGACCAGCCGGGCGATGCCGCCGCCGATGCCGAAGGCGGTGTGGCCCTTGCCCTCGATGATGCGGTAGGCGGCGCGGCGCACGCCGTCGTCGATCTCCGCGCGGTCCTCGGGCGTCAGCGGGCGGCCGGTCTGCGCGGCGAAGGCGTCCACCGGCAGCCCGGCGGCCATGGCGCCCGACCACAGCAGCACCTCCGAATCGCCGTGCTCGCCGACCACGGCGGCGTGCACCGATTTGGCCGTCACCCCCAGCCGCGTGCCCAGCAGGGCGCGGAAGCGCGCCGTGTCCAGGATGGTGCCGGAGCCGATGACCCGCTCGCGGGGCAGGCCGGAAATGCGCGTGGCGACCTGCGTCATCACGTCCACCGGATTGGTGGCGACCAGCAGGATGGCGTCGGGCGCCGCCGCCAGCGCCTTGGGGATGATGTCGGCGAAGACCCGGGCGTTGCGCTCCAGCAGTTCCAGCCGCGTCTCCCCCGGCTTCTGCCCGACGCCGGCCGCCAGCACGATGATGCCGGCCCCCGCCAGCGCGGCGAAATCGCCGTGCCGCACCAGCGTGGCGTGCGCGAAGGGCACCGCGTGCGCGATGTCGTGCGCCTGGGCCAGGGCCAGCTTTTCGTTGCCGTCCACCAGCACGATCTCGTTGGCCACGCCCCGCATGACCATGGCGAAGGCCGCCGTGCTGCCGACGGCACCCGCGCCCACAACGCCCACCTTCATGACGCTCCTCCCCCATCCCGTTCGTTTCCACGGCATAAGGTACGGCGGCGTCGCCTCAATCGCCACCCGTCCGGCCGAACCAGATGCTGGCCAGCGCGCTCAGCGCCACCAGCATCAGGAAGCCGTTGACGGCGATCAGCAGGATCGGCGGGAGGCGCTTGGTGTCGGGGTGGGGCGGCGGCGCTCCGGGGTACACCTGGCGCCAGACGGCGGCCCCGAAGCAGAAGGCGCTGAACGCCACCAGGATGGTGCCCACCGCCCAGATCCCCCATTCCGGGATGACGCCCTCCAGCAGCTTTTTCGCGCCGACCCCGCTGGCCAGCGCCGCCAGCCCGGTGCGCACCCAGGCGGCGTAGGTGCGTTCGGCGGCGAACACCGTGCGGTCGGCCGCCAACTGCGTGCGGCGGTCGGGACCGTCAGGCTGCGGTTGCTCGCTCATGGCCGCGACTCTCCATCGTGAGGCCGGCGCATGCGGCTGTCCTGCCAGGGCCAGTGCCCCCTGATCTCCACCTCCAGCGAGAAGCTGAGGAAGGTGCGGATCAGCACGACGAGCGCCAGCACGCCGATGGTGCGGATGTCCATGGGTGCCGCCACCGTGCCGACGATGTCCGCCGCCACCAGCAGTTCCAGGCCCAGCAGGATTCCGCGGCCGAGGTTGGCGCGGTAGCGCTCGTACGCCGCCGTCCATCTCCCCGCGCGGAACCCGTCGCGCAGGAACAGACAACTGGCGATCAGCGCCGCCAGCACGATGATGACGATGCCCGCCGCCTCGATGCCGGCGGTGATCAGCTCCGCGGCGTGGGTGAGCGCGCCACGCGGGGCGGCGGCGAAGTCCATTTCCGTGGCGGCCATGCGCGCCGTCCCCTGCTTGCGACTGCGAGGGGAACGGCGCACGGGGCCGGATGTTCACCACCGCCCCCCGGTCATCCGCAACACCGTCCGGCCGCGGCTGTTGCCAGGGGGCAACGCAGAAGGAGGGATGCATCATGGCGAACCTGACCGGTCTCCTCGGAACCATGCTCGCCAGCGGGATGGCGGGGCGCAGCCACCGCGGGCCGTCGTTCGCGGCGTCGCCCTTCGGGCTGGGCGGCGGTGCCAGCCGGGGCGGCTTCCGCCAGACGGCCGGGCTCGCCGCTCTCGGCTATCTCGCCTACAAGGCCTACCAGGACTACCAGCGCAACAACCCCTCGCAGCCGCAGGCCGGCAGCGGCGGCGCCATGGGCGGCGCCCCGTCCACCCAGGCGCAGGCGCGCCAGGGCGGCGAATCCCTGGGCGACCGGCTGGCGCGCATGCTGCGCCCGGAGCAGCAGGCCGCGCCCGAGGCGGCGGTGGACGACCCCAAGGCGCTGTTGCTGATCCGCGCCATGGTGGCCGCGGCGGCCGCCGACGGGGTGATCGACGCCGACGAGCGCCAGCGCATCATCGGCCGCGCCGAGGATGCCGGCGCCGGCCCCGAGGAGCGCCGCCTGCTGGAGCGCGAGCTGGCCGCGCCGCAGTCCATCGACGCGCTGGTGCGCGACGTGCGGGACCCGGAGACGGCGGAGCAGGTCTACCTTGCCTCCACCCTCGCCATCGACGCGGACACTCCGGCCGAACGCTCCTACCTGCAGTTCCTCGCCGCCCGCCTCAACCTCGACCCCCAGCGTGCGCAGGAGCTTCAGGGGATCGCATAAAACCGCCTAGACCGGCAGGCGGATCAGCACGCGCAGCCCGTTGCGCGGGCTGTCGGCCAGGGTGACGTCGCCGCCGTGGCCGCGCACCACGTCGCGCGCGATGGTCAGGCCCAGGCCGGCGCCGCCGGTCGCCGGGTTGCGCGAGCTGTCCAGGCGGAAGAACGGCTTGAACACGTCCTCGCGCGCCTTGGCGGGGATGCCGGGGCCGTCGTCGTCCACGGTGATCTCGATGGCGGATCCGGTGTGCCGCGCCGCCACCCGGATGTGCCGGGCGTGCCGGCGCGCGTTGGCCAGCAGATTGGCGAGGCAGCGGCGCATGGCGTTGGGGCGCAGCGGCAGCGCCAGCCCCTCCGGCACGCTGAGTTCCACGTCGGCTCCCTCGCGCCGGGCGCCGTTCACCGCCTCGTTCAGCAGGCGGGTGAGGTCGGTCGGCTGCACCGCCTCCGCCCCCTCGCCGCGGGCGAAGGAGAGATAGCCCTCGATCATCGTCTCCATCTCGGCGACGTCGGCCTGCAGCTCCTCCACCTCCGGCGCGTCGCCCATCATGTCCAGCGCCAGCTTCATGCGGGTCAGCGGCGTGCGCAGGTCGTGGCTGACGCCGGCCAGCATCTCCGTGCGCTGGGTGATCTGGCGCTGGATGCGTTCGCGCATCTTCAGGAAGGCGGCGGCGGCCTGCCGCACCTCCATGGCCCCTTCCGCCTTGAAGTTCGGCACGTCGCGCCCCTTGCCGAAGCTGTCGGCGGCGATGGCCAGGCGCCGGATGGGGCGGATCTGATTTCGCATGAAGACGATGGCCACGGCGAACAGCACCATGGCCGAGCCGACCATCCACAGGATGAAGATGTAGGAGGTCGGGCTGAACAGCCGCCGCTCCGGCGAGGTGACGGACAGCACGCCGTCGGGAAGCTGCACGCGGATCTCGTACCATTCGTGCGCGTAGCGGGTGTCGATGGCGAAGGGGCGGTGCACCCGTTCGTCCATCGCCTCGCCCAGCGTGCGCTCCAGCATCCCGCGCAGCGGCCGCCGCGGTTCGGGCAGGGTCTTGCCCGGTTCCAGCGTGACGATCAGGTCGGAGCTGCGCGCGGCGGACAGGAAGGTCTTCTCCCGCCCCTGGGGCGTCGGGTCGCGCTCCAACTGGTCGATGATCATGGCGATCTCGCCCGACACCGCGGTGGCGAGGCGGTTCGTCATGGTGTCCCAGTGGCGTTCGTAGAAGATCCACGTCGCCACCGCCTGCGCCAGGATCACCGGCGTCACGATGATCACCAGCGACCGCCCGAACAGGGTGCGCGGCAGCATGCGCTTCAGCCCCGGCGGCATCGCCGGCCCGTTCGCCGCCGCCCCGGATGCCGCGCCGGAAGCCCCCTGGGAAGCCCTTCTGGCGGCCGTGGCGTCCGGCGCGCTCATCCGTCGGGCCTCAGCACATAGCCCTCGCCGCGCACGGTGTGCAGGTAGCGCGGCTCGCGCGGGTCGGGCTCGATCTTGCGGCGCAGGCGGGTGACCTGCACGTCGATGGTGCGGGCGTTGCCGGCGACCTTGCTGCGCTCGGTCAGCTCCTCGCGGGTGAAGGTGACGCCGGGCTGGCCGGCCAGCACGCGCAGCAGGCTCGCCTCCGCCGTGGTCAGGCGGATGACCTCCTCGCCGTTGCGCAGCTCGTCGCGGTCGGGGATGTAGAGCAGCGCCCCCAGGCGCACCGGCTGTGCCGGCACCGGGTCGGGCGGCTTGGCCGCCTGCCGGCGCAGGATGGAGTTGATGCGCAGCAGCAGCTCGCGCGGCTGGAACGGCTTGGCGAGGTAGTCGTCGGCCCCTGCCTCCAGCCCGGCGATGCGGTCGTCCGGCTCGCCGCGCGCGGTCAGCAGCAGGATGGGGATGTCGCTGTCGTGGCGCAGCGACTCCGTCAGCTCCAGCCCGCTTTCGCCCGGCATCATGATGTCCAGGACAATGAGGTCGAAGGCGAGGCCGCCCAGCTTGGCGCGCGCGTCCGCCGCGTCCTGCGCGGTGCTCACCAGGAAGCCGTTGCCGGCCAGATACTTGCGCAGCAGCTCGCGCAGACGGGTGTCGTCATCGACGACGAGGATGTGGGGCATGTCCTCGGTCATGGGGGGACTATAGCGCGCGCGCCCCGCACCGTGCCACCGGTTCCCTGCCGCTCCGCCGCCGTGGTGTCGAGCCCCCAAGCTGGCGCGGGCGCTGGATTGCCGGCCGCATCGGACAAGCAGCTGGCTTGGCAGCGATGCATCAAAGAAAAGACTAAATTACAACAAAAGCAAAATTAGCGCTTATACCATCGGATAGTTCGTTAGTTATGCGAGAGCATAGTCCATTTGTCATAGGCGCGGCTGGACGCGGGAAAATGCTCCCTATAAGATACTCCGTATAAGATATTGTCTCGCAGGTTTCGCAGATTTCTTTGCTGAGCGCGTTTTCGCTGAGCGCATCGGGTGCCACGCCTTGGTAAGGGCAGGCAAAATGAAGCAGGAGGGAACTTTCCATGGAGCGTGTCTTGAGCCGATGGGGGATCGGCGCCCAGACTGGCGTCATCGGCGCTATCACCTTGCTCGGTTTCATGCTGGTTGGAATCCTCTACCTCATTGACTCCAAAAAGATATCCGAGACGCAGGACGCGATGGGAAGGGCAACCGAGCGCCGCATCATGACCGATCAGACCGTCATCGGACTTTTGGAGATGCGCCGCGACGAGAAGGACTTCTTCCTGCGGAACGACGAAAAGTACGTGCGCGAACACGCCAGGACGGTGGCGGCGCTCGACGAGCGGATGAGGGGGCTTGCCGACCGTCTTGACCTTCCGGAGGAGCAGGCCCTGTTGCGGACGATCAGGGACGGCGTCGCGGTCTACATGAGTCAATTCAAGCAGGTCGTGGATGACTCCATGGCGATCGGCCTCTCCGAGGAGGCTGGCCTGCGGGGTTCCGTACGACGGGCGGTCCACGAAATCGAGCGCAAGGTCAAGGATGCGGGTGAATCGAGGCTGACGGCCTCGATGCTGATGATGCGCCGGCACGAGAAGGACTTCCTGGAGCGCGGGGACGCGAAATACGCCGGATTGATTGGGCCGGAAGCCGCAACCTTCGCCGCCATATTGCGGGAAACCGCTCTTCTGGCCAATGCCAAGGCCGAGATCGAAGCCGGTCTGGCCGGGTACCAGCAGTCCTTCGCGCAGCTTGTGGACATGATGTTGCGGCGGCAGCAGAGCGCCCAGAAGCTTTCGGCGGCCTTCCATGAAATCGAGCCGCAGATCGACCGCTTGCGCGAGGCTCTCATCCGGGACTATGACGCGATCAAGGCGGACAGCGAAGCGACGCAGGCGTTTCTGGAGCGGGTCATGCTCGCCGGCATGGCCGGCATCGCCGCCGTCGCCGTGCTGCTTTCCTGGCTGATCGGGCGCGGCATCGCGCGGCCGGTCGTCGCCATGACGGTCGCCATGAGGGCGCTCGCCAGCGGCGACAAGGCCATCGACATTCCCGGGCGCGGGCGCGGCGACGAGGTCGGCGCGATGGCCGAAACAGTGCAGGTCTTCAAGGACAACATGATCGAGGCGGAGCGGCTCGCGGCCCAGCAGGAGGCCGAGCGGGCGGCCAAGGAAAGGCGCGGCGCGGTGGTCGAACGCTTGATCCGCACCTTCGACGATACCGTGAGCGGCGTTCTGGGCGGTGTCGCGTCGGCCTCCACGGAACTGAGCCGGACGGCCGAGAGCATGGCGGCGCTCGCCGAGCAGACTGACCGGCAGGCGGCCGCCTCGGCGGCGGCGGCCGAGGAGACCTCGGCCAACGTCCAGGCGGTCGCCTCGGCGACCGAGGAGATGGCGGTCTCCATCCAGGAGATCAGCCAACAGGTGTCGCGCTCCAGCGCGATCGCCGCCAGGGCGGTGTCCGAGGCGGAGCTGACGACCGGTTCCGTGCGCGGCCTCGCCGAAGAGGCCTCGCGCATCGGCGAGGTGGTGAAGCTGATCCAGGACATCGCCAGCCAGACCAACCTGCTGGCCTTGAACGCCACCATCGAGGCGGCCCGCGCCGGCGACGCCGGCAAGGGGTTCGCCGTGGTGGCGTCGGAGGTGAAGGCCCTGGCCAACCAGACGGCGACGGCGACCGAGCAGATTTCGGCGCAGATCAGCAATGTCCAGGCCGCCACGCGGGGCACGGTCGCGTCCATCGAAGGGATCGGTGCGACCATCGGGACGATGAGCGAGATCGCCTCGACCATCGCGGCCGCCATAGAAGAGCAAAACGCCACCACGGCCGAGATCACCCGCAACGTGCAGCAGGCGGCGCAGGTGACCGGGGAGGTCAGCGGCGACATCGCCCAGGTAAGGCAGGCCGCCACCCAGGCCGGAAGTGCGGCGACGCAGGTGCTCGGCGCCTCGCAGGACCTGTCGCGGCAGGCCGAAGACCTGCGCCGGGAGGTCGAGACCTTTCTCGCGGGCATCCGCGCGGCCTGATCCCGGCGCCGGGGCGCGATTTCGTGACGGGCGTCTACCGCTTCACCGCGGCCAGCCGCCCTTCGCCGGGCGGGGCGAACTTGGCGCGGTCCTCCTCGTCCAGCATGCCCATCATCACCTTGCGGAAGCCCTGAACCGCCTCCGCGCCCGCCATGCGGTAGGCGCGCGCGATGCGCTGGCGCTGCGTCTCCGACAGCTCGCGCTCCAGCTCCACGCCCTTCTCCGTCAGCTCCAGCAGGCGCTGGCGGCGGTCGCGCACGCCAGTGGTCTGGTCGATGTACCCCTGACGCACCAGTTCCCCCAGCACGCGCGACAGGCTCTGCTTCGTTATGCGCAGAATGCCGAGCAGCTCCGACACCGTGATCCGCGGGTGGCGGCCGACGAAGTAGATGACCCGGTGATGCGCCCGGCCGAAGCCGATTTTCGCAAGGATTTCATCGGGTTCGGCCGTGAACTCGCGGTAGGCGTAGAACAGGAGTTCCATGCCCGTGCGCAGTTCCTCCTCCCGTAGGAAAAGCTGGTTCACCCCTGCTTTTATGTCAGTCATGTTGACGTGTTTTTTGAGGAATGTTACGAAAGGGTCAGCGGTTCAGACATAATCGAACAACCGGGATCGCACAACAAGCAAGCTCGAAACGGCCACCAAGCCCAAACGCCACCAGACTCAAACGTAAGGATACCAACTCCCATGGCCATCATCCCCTTCGACGACCGCGACGGCGTGATCTGGTTCGACGGCGCCCTGGTTCCGTGGCGCGAGGCCAAGGTGCATGTGCTGACGCATGGCCTGCACTATGCTAGCTGTGTATTCGAAGGCGAGCGGGTTTACAACGGCGGCGTCTTCAAGTTGACCGAGCACAGCGAGCGGCTGGCGAAGTCGGCGGAGCTGCTGGGCTTCGAGATCCCGTGGTCGGTGGCGGAGATCGACGCGGCCACCCGGCTGGTGGTCGAGCGGACCGGGCTGAAGGACGCCTACGTGCGCCCGGTGGCGTGGCGCGGCAGCGAGATGATGGGCGTGTCGGCGCAGCACAGCCGCATCCACCTCGCCATCGCCGTGTGGGAGTGGCCCAGCTACTTCAGCCCCGAGGCGAAGATGGCCGGCATCCGCCTGATGTGGGCGCCCTACCGCCGCCCGGCGCCGGACACCGCGCCCACCGCGTCCAAGGCCGCCGGCCTGTACATGATCTGCACCATCTCCAAGCACGCGGCGGAGCAGCAGGGCTACCAGGACGCCATCATGCTGGATTACCGCGGCCTGCTGGCGGAGGCGACGGGCGCCAACCTGTTCCTGGTCATCGACGGCGCCATCCACACGCCGACGCCCGACTGTTTCCTCGACGGCATCACGCGGCGCACGGTCATCGATCTGGCGAAGAAGCGCGGCATCCAGGTGATCGAGCGTCCCATCAGGCCGGAGGAACTGGCCACCGCGCAGGAGGTGTTCCTCACCGGTACCGCGGCGGAGGTGACGCCGGTGGGCCAGATCGGCGAGCACACCTTCACGCCGGGCCGGGTGTGCGAGGCGCTGATCAAGGACTACGACGCCGCCGTCCGCAGCCCCACCTGGGCCGGCACGCAGGAGTGAGCAGGGCGCGCGTGAGGGGGCGTCATACGGCCCCCTCACGCGTCGATCAGTTCGCGCCTGGGCAGGCGGGCGTAGGCGGCGGCGATCTCGTCGAAGTGCAGGACGGCGCTGCTGCCGGCCTCGATGGCGGCGTAGGGGCGGGACGGGGCCGGGATGCGCTCCATCACCAGCCGCACCGCCTCGGGCAGCGTGTCGAACGGGCCGATGTGCCCGACCCTCTGGGTATCATCGCGGCTGCCCGCGTTGCAAAAACAGACCGTGTAGGCCATGCGGATCCCCCGTGGATTGTTTTGCCCAAAGGCTATACCCGCGCTCGCATAGTCCGGTGTGATCAAGGTGAGACCGGCCCCTCACGAACGTGATGTCGCCGCCCACAGCACGGCCCACGCCAGCGTCGCGAGCCCGATCACGCAGACCCGCCCGGCGGCGCGCAACGCCGTTCTCCCGTTGGTGTTCCTGCCGTCCATCTCCCCCTCCCGACCGCTGGCGCGCCGGTTCTCGCACGGCGGGGCCGGGCGGCGAACCTGTCAGCCTTGCCAGGAGGCGGCGCGCCACCGGCAAGCCTGCGCTCGACTCTTGCCGGCATGCCCTCCATATTTCCCGAGTTCCTGTTCCGTACCTGGTGAAGCCCGCCATGCCGCACCCCGTCCTCGAAGCCATCCCGCGCAAGCCCCTCGCCAAGCTGGAGGCCGGCAAGCGCCTGGAGGTCGTCTCCGAGTACATCCCCGCCGGCGACCAGCCCAAGGCCATCGAGGAGCTGACCTCCGGCCTCCAGGGCGGCGAGCGCGATCAGGTGCTGCTGGGCGTCACCGGCTCCGGCAAGACCTTCACCATGGCGCACGTCATCCAGCGCGTGCAGCGCCCCACGCTGGTGCTGGCGCCCAACAAGACGCTGGCCGCCCAATTGTACGGCGAGATGAAGTCGTTCTTCCCGAACAACGCGGTGGAGTACTTCGTCTCCTACTACGACTATTATCAGCCGGAGGCGTACGTCCCGCGCACCGACACCTACATCGAGAAGGAATCCTCGATCAACGAGCAGATTGACCGCATGCGCCATTCGGCCACGCGGGCGCTGCTGGAGCGCGACGACGTCATCATCGTCGCCTCGGTGAGCTGCATCTACGGCATCGGCTCGGTGGAACTCTACTCGGAGATGACCATCGACCTGCGCGTCGGGCAGGTGATCCGCCAGCCCGACCTGCTGCGCGGCTTCACCGAGCTTCAGTACAAGCGCAACGACGCCGGCTTCGGCCGCGGCTTCTTCCGCGTGCGCGGCGACACGGTGGAGCTGTTCCCCGCCCACATGGAGGACCG
>DASPIO010000014.1:0-5295 GCA_035629155.1 Azospirillum sp.
CGCCCGCATGATCCTGCAGGACGAGATCGAGAACATGGGGCCGGTGCGCATGCGCGACGTGAACGACGCCCAGGCGGAGATCGTGCAGATCGCCAAGGCGCTGTCCGACGACGGCTCCATCGTCATCCCGCAGTCGGGCGAAGCCGACGCGGTGGTGTATTGACGGGGGTGCATTGATGCCCCGGTCGGAGCCACCGATCCTGCTGCCGGCCGTGTCGCCGGAGCGGTTCGCGCCAGTGCCGGCGCCGTGTGTGGCTGGGGGCACGGCCGGACGCCCGGCGGGGGGCTCGGCCGGTGCCGATGCCGATGAACAGGTGCTGCGCCTGCTGCCGGTGCTGGGCGCGCTCGACCCGGAGGCGGCGCGGCGCGTGCGCGGCGGGCTGCCGCGCTGCGATTCCACCTTCGGCGTCGGACTGGCCTTCTTCCTGGCCGCGGCGGCGGACGGCGCGCGCGACTGGCTGGGCACGGAGACCGCCGGCCGGATCGACGCGCTGGACGGCGGCGCGCTGCTCGATGATTTGGAGGACGCGCTGCTGCCCCACGCGCGCCGCACCGCCGACGGGCGGTCGTGGCGCGTGCTGCGTCTTCCCGTGCTGGCCGAGGACGGGGTGCGGCGCCTGACCTGCGCCGTGGCGGTGGGGGAGGGGATGCAGACGGGCTGCACCGTCGCCCTGCAGATCCGGCTGCCGGTGCTGGGCGCCGTGCAGCTCATCGCCGCGATCGAGGGGCGGCGGCTGGACGTGACGCTGCAGACGGCGGACGGCCTGCCGGCCCCGCTGCTGGCCGAATTGCACGCCGGCTTCGCCGGCGCCGTGGCGGACGCCGGGCTGACCGGAACGCTCACCATCGGACCGGTAATCGGTGCCTGGCTGGACCTGGACGAAGAGCTGCGCGCGGACACGACGGCGTAGGGGCTGCTCGTTCAAAAATATTTCGATTTTCGAAACAAAGTCATCCAAACGGAGGCGTGTTAACGCCTGTTAAAGCGCGCTTAAAGGAAAGCGCCGTTTATGCTGTTCGTGTTAACTCTATTGATTGACAGTGCGTGACGGGATTGGTTCTTTACTGCTGTGACAAGAGTGTGACCAAGGCAAGTTTCTTAAAATACGGCGATTAATCATCTTGCCTTGGATCTGGCGGAGAACCCCATGCGCGCTGTTCTGATCGAACCGGACAACCTGATCGCCGAGGCCATCGGCCGGCAATTGACGCTCGGGAACATCACCTTCGACCGGATGGACTGGCGGGCGCTGCAGGCCCTCGTGCACGAGCAGGGGGCCGACGCGTTGACGTACGATGCGGTCGTGTTGGGCGGCATCGAGACCCCGGCGGAGTGCGTCGCCATGCTGCGCGCCGCCAACGTGACGACGGCGGTGGTCTGCCTGATCGAACGCCGCTGCGCCACCACCACGGTCGACATCCTGCGCGCCGGGGCGGACGACGTGCTGGTGAAGCCGGTGGTCAGCGCCGAGGTGCGCGCCCGCATCGAGGCGACGCGCCGCCGCTCGCGCGGCATGGCGTCCAACATGGTCAAGGTCGGCCGGCTGACCGTCTATCTGGACGGCCGCGATCCGGAAGTGGACGGCGGCGAGCGCCTGCGCCTCAGCCAGCGCGAGCACGCCATCCTGTCGGTGCTGGCCGCCCACCACCGCCGCGTCGTGTCGAAGGAGCACGTCTACGGCGAGGTCTACGGCCTGACCGGCACCGACCCGCTCGACAAGGTCATCGACGTCTACATCTGCAAGCTGCGCAAGAAGATCGCCGCCGCGACCGGCGGCGGCCGGTACATCGAAACCGTCTATGGCCGCGGCTACAAGTTCGAGGCCCCGGACGAGCACGCCGAGGCGGCTGCCGAGGTGGCGGCGTGATTCCGTTTCGGGAGGCGGCGGACGTTGGGTTTTCGCTGACGCTCAACCCAACCTACAGGAACGTCTCGCGTAGGTTGGGTTGAGGCGAAGCTGAAAACCCAACGTCCGGGCTCCTCAATACTTCCGGCCGTTGGAACGGGTCCAGGTGCTGCCGGCGGCGGGGGCTGGGTGTTCGAGGAAGGGCATGTACTTGCGGTCCTCGCCCATGATGTGTTCGATCAGCCAGTCGTAGATCAGCGCGTGCAGTTTGGCGGCTTCCGGCACGCGGCCGTGCTCGACGTCGGACTTCAGGTTGAAGACCACGTCGTACATCTGGTCGTGCAGTTCCTTGTGCTTGCGCCAGTCGGGATAGCCGGCGGCGCGCATCTGCTGCTCCTCCTCGCTGAAGTGGACCAGCACGAAGTCCTCCAGGGTCGCCAGCACCGCCCTGATCTCGTCCTCGCGGCCCTGCTGGCCCAGAAGCGGCCCAAGTCGCTTCAGGCAATCGACGATCATCTTGTGGTGCCCGTCCAGCGTGTCCGATCCGACGGACATGGCCTGGGTCCATTCAACGGCCTGCATTCACCCCTCCGACGGCGCCGCGCGGCGCATGCGCCCCTTCAAACTCACGCATCCATCAGCACCCGGACGTGCGACGCCACGCACGCGGCCAGTGCCCGCGTGTCGTAGCCGCCCTCCAGCACCGACACCACGCGCCGTCCGCAGCTTTCCGCCGCGATCTCCAGAAGACGGCGCGTCACCCAGTCGAAATCGGCGACCTGCAGGCGCAGGTGCGCCATCGGGTCGGCGGCGTGCCCGTCGAACCCGGCCGAGATGATCAGCAACTCCGGCGCGAAGTCCCGCAGGCGCGGCAGGATGATGTCCGAATAGGCGGTGCGGAAATCGTCCGACCCGCTGCCCGCCGGCAAGGGCACGTTGACCACCGTGCAGCCGCCCCCCGGCCCTGTCTCCGACATGGCGCCGGTGTAGGGGTAGGCGTCCTGCTGGTGCGTCGAGGCGTAGAAGGTGCCGGGCTCGTTCCACAGCACCTCCTGCGTGCCGTTGCCGTGGTGGACGTCGAAGTCGACGACGGCGACCCGCCCCAGCCCGTGCGCGGCGCGCGCGTGCAGCGCGCCGATGGCGGCGTTGGAGAACAGGCAGAACCCCTCCACACTGTCGCGCCCGGCGTGGTGGCCGGGCGGGCGCACGGCGCAGAAGGCGTTGCGGCTGCCGCCCGCCATCACGTCGTCGATGGCCGCGCACACCGCGCCGGCGGCGCGCAGCGCGGCGGCGCCGGAGCCGGAGGAGGCGACCGTGTCGGAATCGAACTCGTGATAGTCGCCGGCCTTCGGGATCGATCCCAGCACGCGGTCGACGTGCGCCTGCGAATGGGCGCGCAGGAGCTGCTCCATGCTGGCTTCCGGCGCTTCGTCGCGGGCCAGGTAGAAGAAGTCCTCATGTTCGAGGATGTGCGTGATCGCCTTCAGGCGGTCGGCGCATTCGGGGTGCAGCTCTCCGGTGTCGTGCTCCAGGCAGTCCGGGTGGCTCAACAGCAGCGTCGTCATGTCCCTCCGAACGGTCGCGGTCTCTCGATCCGGCGGGGAGTTCAGCACGGAATGCGGCGCCGGTCAGCAGTCGATTTGGGATGCTCGTGCGGCGGGGAGTCGCGGACGGTTTGGTACACGCCATACGGGTGGGTCGGAGGCTGCCGTCCTTCCACCGTGACCGCGGCGGAGGCGTCGTCGGTGCGGATGGTCACCAGCCCGGCCAATTCCGCCTGGACAGCACCCGCATCGCCGACATACTGCTGAGTATGCCCAGGGGCGCAACGCAAACCGTCGAAAGAGGGAGTCGCATGGTGGACCGCAAGACCGAAGGCCGGGCGGACTACCGCCATTTCCTGACCATCCCGACCCGCTGGATGGACAACGACGCCTACGGGCACGTCAACAACGTGGTCTACTACAGCTACTTCGACACGGTGGTGAACAAGTACCTGATCGACGCCGGCGCCCTGGTGATCGAGTCCAGCCCGGTCATCGGGCTGGTGGTCGAGACGGCGTGCAACTACTTCGCGCCGATCACCTTCCCCGAGCGGGTGGAGGCGGGGCTGCGGGTGGCGCGGCTGGGCAACAGCAGCGTGCGCTACGAGATCGGCCTGTTCCGCAACGACGACCCGACGCCCGCGGCCTGCGGCCACTTCGTCCACGTCTATGTGGACCGCGAGACGCGCCGCCCGGCGTCGCTGCCCGAGGCGCTGCGCGCCGCGCTGACCCCCCTGGTCGTGCCGGCCAAGGGGGCGTGACGCGGCTTCTCAGCCCTTCACGGGCGCGTTCATCGCCCAGGTGACGCCGAACGGGTCGCGGAGCTGGCCGTAGCGGTCGCCCCAGAACATCACCTGGAGCGGCATGACGACCTCCGCCCCGGCGGCGACGGCCCGCTCCCACCACGCGTCGATGTCCGTGACCGGCAGCATCAGGCTGAAGGCCTGCGGCGCCTGCAAGGGGTGCCCGTATTCCGGGTAGGCGTCGCTGAGCATCAGCGAGCCGCCGTTGATGTAGAGGTGGATGTGCATGGTCCGCCCCTGCTCGTCCACCGGGTGGCGGGCGACCTCCGTGGCGCCGAAGGCGCGGGCGTAGAAGTCGGCGGCTTTCACGGCGCCGTCGACCTGCAGGTAGGGCACCACGCCGCCGCGCGCTTCGGGGGCGGTTTGCGGCTGGCTTTCGGTCACGGCATCGGTCGGGCTGGTCATCGGGGGCTCCCTTGTCGGTGATGATCGAAGGACGGCCGGCGCCGCTGGGATCCGACACGGCACGCCGGATTTTTTCGCGGGCCCGTCTTCAACCCAGGATATCGGTAGCCCGGTGGTCGTCGGACACCGTATCGACGAAGATCACCTCGCCCTCGGCGTTGCCGGTGCGCAGCGGCAGGATCGCCTGATAGGCGGGCGAGGCGTACCAGGCGCGGGCACTGTCCCGGTCGGGGAAGCGGATGATGACGAGGTCGCCCGACCAGTGTCCCTCCACCCGTTCGGGGCGCGCGCCGTGCACGAGGTAGCGGCCGCCGAACGGGGCCAGCGTCCCGTCGATCCGCTGCAGATATTCGACGATGGCCGGACCCATGGTGACGTTGCGCAGGTGGGCGACGGCGAGCGTGGGCATGGTCGGCATCCTTTGCTTGGGAATGGTGGAGCGATCGTAGCGGCCGGGATGCGGTCGGGCGATTACGTTGCAGGTAACGGAAAAGGGGGCCGCCCCTGCGGGCAGCCCCCCTTCCTTTCAGCCGGTGGTTTCGCGTCAGCGCTGGACGGAGAACAGGCTCTGGCCGGCGAAGTTGCCGATGCCGGCGGCGGTGTTCTGGCCGGCCAGCGTGTTGGCGGTGCCGAAGCCGGCGCCCTGGAAGACCATGCCCTGCTGCACCGCCTTGTTGCCGATGCCGGCCGCCGTGT